>NZ_JBALSN010000065.1:0-40275 GCF_036966985.1 Neobacillus drentensis
CAGAAGAATTTAAACTATAGAAATATTATCACTTTTTTAACAATATTTCAATAGATTAGAGCATTAAAGTATACGATTTATACATACTTCTCCATTCGAATATCCGCCCGCATTTTTCCTTCCCAAAAAGTAAAGTTATCGATCCTGCCGATTTCTTGGTAACCAAGCTTCTGATAGAGCTTCTGTGCCTGTTGGTTAAATTCAAACACACCCAATTCAATCCGCTTCAGCCCCTGCTTCTTCACCTGTTCCTCTAAATATTGAATCGCTGCATAACCAATCCCCTTTCCTCGCCCGATGGTTTCACCAATCGTGATGCCAAGCCAGGCAGTTCCAGGCTCTTTCTTGAAGAGATAAGGTGGATCGACCACATAATTCATTTCACCAATCAACTCGTCATCCAGGTAGATCAGATAGATGTGATGGTCTTCCATCCGTTTCGTTAAATCCTCGAGGGACATGTTATCTCGACGATCCAATTCGGATTGGTTTCGGTTGGGTCTCGTTAATGGAATTAATGCTGGGTCATTTTCCCACCGATTAAATACCTCAACAATGTTTGAGGTGGGTTGAGTTAATTTTATAAAAGTAGTAGTCAATGTGCTCTCCTCACGCAGTTAATGGTTTCTTGGGTCTATTTTTAAGAAGAACTGACCCAATACCAATTTTCAGCATACTTTTTTATTTCTATGAAGTCCTCGTCAAGATCTTTTTCTATCGCTTTTTTGCCGTTGGGTGAGTATACAAATCCTGAAAAATTATCTAAAAGTCCTCGAAACGTAAAGAAAAGTATGGTGTAGTGCTCACCAGTTTGAACTGCAATCACCTCACCACCTCCCTTAGAAAGCTGGTCATATTGTTTCGGCAGGCGAATGAGTGAAGGGCTGTCCGGGACATTATACTTTATCTCCCCACTTTCCACCATCTTCACTACCTCTTCTCGATCGGCTTTGTGCATTTTAAAATCTAGATCTAACATCGTTTCTGTAAAAGGAAAGTAGAACAAAAATACGATCGTGAATATCTGAATTGCTAATGGCTGCCAATTTTTAAATTTGAACAATTGAACAACCGCCAGCACTGTGACAACAATAAAAAATCCAAACAACAATAGCCAAACTGGTAGCATTAAAAATGGGGTTATTATGTCCATAATACTCCATTGAAAAAAGCCATTTAAGATAACTAAAAGGCTGCTAACAATGGATAAATATAATAATTTTTTTTGAGGTCGCAATGTTTACCCACATCCTGTGTTAATTATTTCTACTTGTTCTCCAGCCAATGTTAATGATTTATCAAACTCTAATGATGCTGCCATAGTAATTGTAACTATCTTCCTTTTTAGAATACATGATATAGTGTGATTTAGATATTTATTTTTTATGAATGAGGTGTGTTTTCATGAAGGTGATGGAAACGGATCGGTTAGTCCTTCGCTGGTTAACCCCAGATGATGCCGAGTTTATTCTCGAGCTGTTGAATGACCCTTCGTGGGTGCGCTTCATCGGCGATCGCAGGGTACGTACGTTGGACGATGCTCGAAACTATATTGTAACGGGACCGATGGAGATGTACTCCCGACTGGGATTTGGTCTATTTTTGACGGAATTAAAGGATGAGGCCAGGACGCCGATTGGGATTTGCGGATTGATTAAAAGGGATGGTTTAGAAGATGTTGACCTTGGATTTGCTTTTTTATCCAGGTTCCAGGGTAAGGGGTATGGCTTTGAGGCGGCTGCGGCTTCGCTAGAGTACGCAAGAGATGGGCTCGATCTGAAGCGGATTGTAGCGATCACTTCTAAGGACAATGTCGGGTCCGCGCGGGTTCTTGAGAAGATTGGGATGAAGTTTGAGGGAATGATTAAGCTGCCGCATGATGTGGAGGAGTTGAGGTTGTTTGGGGTGGGGTTGTAATTGAGCCCCTTTTCACCCCCTACACATTAAAAATCCAGGCGGTTGAGCCTGGATCAAGTCATTGTCTGTTTTTCTGTAAGAATCTCTTTTAATCGTAACCTCTTATTTACTGTCCACTTTTCATAGGTTACTTGCCGCCTTTGAGATTTTACTGTCCATTTCTATTAATATACTGTCCATAATCACACATTTACTATCCATAGCTTAATACACTCTCAAACCTACTAAAAAGACAGGCTTTTAGCCTATCCTAGGTAACATTTATTCTCATTTTCCAGCACACCAGCCGAATTTCAAGACCTAGCTACCTTTTTTTATAAAAACCCAGCCGCCAACATGGGATGAGAAAATTATATCTGCCACTTGCCAGATTTATCTGCCGCTTTGGGCCATTTATCTGCCACTTATTCATTNNTTTATCTGCCGCTTTGGGCCATTTATCTGCCACTTATTCATTTTATCGGCCACTTTACGATTTTATCTGCCACTTTTTGCGATTTATCTGCCACTTGCCATTTCGCCCCTTTTTTTCCTAGTTCATATAAAAAAAATAGCCCTCAAGACTGTTCGAAAACAATCCACGAGGGCATCAATTAGTATATCAAAGGGGGTCTTGAAAAAAGATAGTCTTAATCATAGTTCATTATTCTTAATTAATTCTTAACATTCTGCAGTAGAGGTGAATTCTACCGTTTCGCCGCTACTTTTTAAATTTGTTCGTAATTTTACTAAAGAATGGCGCCATTCCTTTAAATAAGGGTTTATACAGTTCGGTTGTCTTGATAAGGTTGTCATAGGTATCAAATAACAATTCTATATCCACATTGTTCATGAAGTTTTCCACTTTACTCTGAACAGGCTGCTCCTCATGCCGCTTTTGTTCATTCTCCTTTTTTCTGCGTCCAAAAAACCAATCCGTTCTGCTATCTGAGTCGCCTTTAGAATGGGATGTCCCTCTTGGCTGACGATTCCCAAACATTATTCTTGAAAAATGGTCAATATCTTTTGTCGACTTTCGATGATGCTCATTATCTTCCAATAACTTTCCTCCTCTCATATTCTCTCTAAATAAGCTATGATGCGTTATGTATCAAAGTGTGGATACCTGTCCACTAATTTATAAATAGTAGCTCATGATAATCAGCTCACCTTTTGGCCCCATTCGCCGTTCCCCTTCGTCTATAAACCCGCACTTTTTATATAATCCCTGCGCAGCTTCGTTTCCCACGTTAACCGCTAAGACAATTTCATTGATTCCCCTAAAATTCTCTTTTACAAAATCAGGTAATTGCATTAATACCTGTTTTGCATACCCCTTGCCTTGGTGACGAAAATCGGTTGAAAAGGCTCTTAGTAAAATGGCATAAGCATTTTTCGAATAGGGTTTGACCCCCTCATTAATATGTAAAACGAAAAACGTGACGAGGTGATTGTTTTCCATGGCTAATATGGAAGAACGCTCGGAATCTTCGTTTGATAGTTTGATACAATCCTTCGGATCACCCGTAAACCGAAGCTGTTCTTCGTTTAATTGATACTGGTCGATTGCATTTTTGAAGCCCTCATTGTAAAAATAAAATTGCAATTTAAACTCCTCCCTTTCAAAAAGAACGCCTTATTTTGATAATATTATAATTTTACCAGTAAATAACTATCCATTGTTTATTGAAAATTTTCATACCTTTCCACGCTTGTCCAGTTCTCTTGTATTCCATTTGCATAGCTTATTAGGGAGAGACAGGAATCTCTCACCAGCCGCCAAGCTCAGACATTTATCACCTCTGGAAGGAGCGTATGTCATTTACATACGCTTCTTCTTATTTTTCATCAGTTAAGAAAAATTAGAGTACGATTGCGGAATTCTTCGAAAGAACGGAACTTGTCCAATCACCTTCTTTTATAAAAAATATACTAATCTTGGGGGTGGTAATTAGCGCCCCAAATACTAATAGGAGGTGAAGAAGATATGGGCTGTGGATACGATGGCGGTTACGGAGGCGGCGGCTATGGCGGTGGTTATGGCGGCAGCAGCTTTGTATTAATCGTAGTATTGTTCATTCTATTAATTATCGTCCTTGCGGTATTTTAGTTTTGTAACTTTTGAGTTTGTATAGAGTAATTTTCAATATGGGGTGAGAAACATGAGTGATGGATTTAGAAATAGTTCAACAGCGTTAATCGTTGTACTTTTCATCTTGCTTATCATTGTAGGCGCTTCATTTATGGGAGGCTACTAAGTTAAACCAGTGACATGTCACTTTTTTGGAGGAGCGAAGGACAGGTTGGAATAATCTGTCCTTTTTCCATAAACATCGTTTAAGAAGGGGATAAAACACATGGAAATACCGATTACTGGATTTATTATTCATTCAGCCGATCCAAATATGGATTCTCTGCATTCTCACCAATTATATCTGACATCTTGGAACGGCATACCCATTCATAGACACCATTTTTCAGGAGTGACCTCTTTTATGGTAGGGCACGACCATAGATATGCAGGGACAACGGAACCTGCGCCTACTGGAGTACAACATACCCATAAATACTTTACCGTGACTTCTTTGGATGATGGCCATAAACATGAAATTCGAGGCATGACGGGTCCTGCTATACCATTGCCTGGAGGCGGACATTATCATAATTTTCACGGAGTAACGACGGTTAACGGAGCCCATCCTCATTCACATAAATATAGTGGTACGACTAGACCTAGCGCCTAGTAGATATTTTTTCGATAATCCGAATATCCCGAGTTTAAAGCATCCAATCCAGGATGTTTTTTTATATAAATATAACTACACTTTTATCCTATTACACCTTTTAGCTGTTTAGCATGCTTCTTCAGAAAAAACCAGTGGTGTCATAGGTAAGAATTTATTTCCAAAAATTTTAATCCTTTCTCAACGCTTGTCCAGTACTCTATTATTCTTTTTGCATACCTTATTAGGGAGAGACAGGAATCTCTCACCAGCCGCCAAGCTCAGACATTTATCACCTCTGGAAGGAGCGTATGTCATAGTACATACGCTTCTTCTTATTTTTCATCAGTTAAGAAAAATAGAGTACGATTGCGGAATTTTTCGAAAGAACAGAACTTGTCCAATCACCTTCTTTTATTAAAAATATACTAATCTTGGGGTAGTAATTAGCGCCCCAAATACTAATAGGAGGTGAAGAAGATATGGGCTGTGGATACGATGGCGGTTACGGAGGCGGCGGCTATGGCGGTGGTTATGGCGGCAGCAGCTTTGTATTAATCGTAGTATTGTTCATTCTATTAATTATCGTCCTTGCGGTAGTTTAGTTTTGTAACCTATGAGTGTTAAATAGTAATTTTCAATATGGGGTGAGAAACATGAGTGATGGATCTAGAAATAGTTCAAAAGCGTTAATTGTTGTACTTTTCATCTTGCTTATCATTGTAGGCGCTTCATTTATGGGAGGATACTAAGTTAAAACCAGTGACATGTCACTTTTTTTAAGGAACAAAGGACAGGTTGGGTCAATCTGTCCTTTTTCCTACTATTCATTCGTATTTTGAGAGTCCACTAGAGAAAGGAGGAAAAAAATTGAATTCACTTATGAGATTTAGAGGTCAACCTATTGAAATTAGAGATGGTTTTGGTAGAGTTCATCGCGGAATCATGGATGGGTTTGACCCTCCAGGAAGAGGCGTGTTTGTTCGGGATGGCTTTGGAAGAAGAAGATTTTTCTCGTTCTTTTTCATCGTTGCTATCTCTTTTAGAGGACGCCGCATTTTCTAAAAAAACCGCTGATCAATGAATAAACATTAGGAAAGGAAGAGCCTAGTTATTTATAGGTTCTTTCTTTCATTATGATTGGACTATTGCTTTATGTTTATTTCTAATTCTTTTATTGGGAATTAATGCCGTGGTGCAAACAAGATGACAGAAGCTCCGATTAAGCAGATTCCTGCACCAATCCAATCATATAAATCTGGCGCTTTCCGATCGATGCCCCATCCCCATAAAATCGAGAGCACGATAAACACGCCGCCATAGGCTGCGTACACTCTGCCGAACGATGGGAAGGTTTGAAAGGTAGCAATGATGCCGTATAAAGCTAATATAAGCGCACCACTGATTCCCCATAGAACGGGCTTCCCTTCTCTTAACCACAGCCATATTAAATACCCCCCGCCGATTTCCGCCAATCCAGCTAAGATAAACAAAACGATTGCATAAAAGATAATGACCACACCCTTAAACTTATATTGGACAGGAAAATTATAGCCTAGTTTTTCTGACAAATCCCTATTGAAGGATGAATTGTAGTGTTTTGTGCATTTTTCATGGTGTTTTGTGCAAATTCAACAGGGTTAAGTACAATTTCTAATGGGTTATGTACGAAAATTTAGGGGTTTTGTACAATTAGACAATTTCTGGAAAATAATCAATCCAAAATGGAGTTCCAATTCAAATAAAATACAGTACGATTGCGGATTTTTCAAACGGGTTGGCACTTGTCCAATCACCTTCTCCAATAAAAAATATACTAACGATGTGGATAGTTTTTTTACATCCAAATTGCTAGGAAAAGGTGGTGAAACATCTATGGGCTGCGGATATGGATATGGCGGCGGTTATGGCGGCGGTTACGGCGGCGGCAGCACTTTCGTTTTAATCGTTGTACTTTTCATCTTGTTGATCATTGTAGGAGCTACTTTTGTTGGCTAATCTAACATGCCAATCGATTGAAGGCAAGAAGGACAGATTCGAGTAATCTGTCCTTCTTTTCTTACATAAACTTGTATTCTCAGCACACCTTCAGATGGTTGGGATTAAATCTCTCTATTTCTTCCCCATAAGCATACCATTCCCACTGTCCAACAGGCTTTTAGCTGTCTGATAATCATCGAAGTCCGCTTGTATATCTGCCTGTAATTTCTCTTTAAAATGGCGGTATGATACCTCCCATTCCACTAAACTTTCAAAAAGTTTTGAAAAACTTGGTTTCATACTTTCCCAATTGGAATAAATGTTATTGCACCTTTCCAATAAATTTTCACGGTAGTATAGTTGTTCCTCTAACTCCAGACCTTTAGCTTTCTCGACCTCAACTACCTCTTGAATAGCATT
Source organism: Neobacillus drentensis (assembly GCF_036966985.1). Classification (GTDB taxonomy): domain Bacteria; phylum Bacillota; class Bacilli; order Bacillales; family Cytobacillaceae; genus Neobacillus; species Neobacillus drentensis_E. Next base: position 7,020 of record NZ_JBALSN010000065.1, read on the forward strand.
TTCTGCCAATAATTCATCATGGATTTGTGGTTGTACATCCAATTCCAGCCGTTGATCAGCATCAACTTCCAGCTCTTCTTGAATAGCATCCGCTACCAAAAATCCCTCATGATGTGGTGCATGCTCTTCCAATTCCATACGATATTCAGAAACGATTTCAAACTCCTCTTGAGAAGCCGCTGATTCCAATAGTTCTTCGTGGACTTGCGTTTGCTCTTCTATTTCCAAACGATGATCGGAATCGACTTCCACTTGATCGACATCCGTTCCTTTGAATAGCTGTTCCCACTGTTCATATAGCCCTTTAGCTGTCAGATAGTCCTCGAATTCCACGTTTTCATCTGCTTGTAATTTCTCCTGTAATTGACGGCAAGCCCCTTCCCACTCCTCTAAACTCTCCGTATCCAAGCGGCTTGAAACTTTTGGTTTCAAACTATTACAATAAGAATTAAAGTTATTACACCATTCTAACAATTCATCACGGTATTGTTTTCGATCTTCCATTTCGGCACTTACCCCTCACATCGGTTATTCATTCTATCCTAATTTTTCATGACTACAAATTTATCCTATGTTCCACGTTTGTCCTAGGAATAGACATTTACCCATATGTAGATAACAATATGATGGTAGTAGGTAAACGGAGTAGGCTATTTGACTTTTACAAAAAATGATTTAATCTTTCTAAAGTTTTTTCAATTTCAATACTAAGCCAAAATTAGGTATACAAAACGGGAAATACAAACACAATAATTTTGGAAATGAAAACATTTTATATCTGCAGAAAATAGGAGTAAAAACATGATTCTTTTTTTAGGTGAATTAATCTTGTTATTTATTATTTTTATCATTAGTGTTAGGTTCCTAGGGAAAGCAGCATTAGCGCAGTTAACTGCTTTTGATTTTGGGGCGATTATTTTTTTAGCTTACTTGGCATTTGCTCCGATTGAAGTAAAAGGACCGATTCAAGGAATGGTCGGAATGCTTGTTATTACTCTTTTGCATTTTTTGATTTCAAAACTAAACCTCTATAAATGGTTTAACCATATTATTTCGGGAGAACCTACGATTTTAATCAAACACGGGAAATTAATCCCAAATAACCTGAAACGGACAAGATACTCACTAATGGAGTTATTATCGACTATTCGTGCAGCTGGAGTACCCGATATTGAAGACATCGAATATGCGATTCTTGAACCAAACGGAGAAATAACCATCCTTCCACAAGTCGATCTAATTCCTGTTACACCAAGGCTGCTAAAAATTGATATGGAGTATAAAGGATTACCCATTGCGGTCATCTTGGAAGGGAAAATTCAACATAAGAACTTAAAGTTAATTCATAAAGACGAAACATGGTTACTTAGTGAACTAGAGAAGAAGGGATATAAAGAGATAAAAAATATTGTCTATGCTTCCGTTAGAGATACGAATCATTCCTTAAATATTTATTTTGATAAATGATTGAGCTGCTACTTCCATGAAATATAAGTTTACTTCCCTCCAATCATCGAAGTGGTTAGACCAACAGTCGTAATAGCCACACATGAATAAAGAACGGAGTTTAATGGGAGTAAAGTCAGACTTGCCAAAACAATGAGACCATCAATGGCTATAATGATAATGGCTATATCTACGGTAAAAGTTTTAGAAATGATTTTAGCGAGTAAGTCAGTCCCTCCAGTGCTTGTCTGATATCGGAGCATTAAACCAACACCCGTTCCAATGATTACTCCTCCTATTAATGCGCTTAAAAGGTTTGAAAGGTAAATTTGAGAACGAAGCGGAGCAAGCAAATCAACGAACAAAGAAGAAACCAACAATCCTTGTAAACTACTAAAAAAATACCCCCTTTTATTCATTGATGCGTATATACAGATTGGGAGGCTCAAAGCGACCATTGTAATCCCTGTCTGAAAATCAAAGAAGTAATGAAGTATCAATGCAATTCCAAGGATTCCACCGTCAATTAAATGATTAGGCACCAAAAACCCATTTACCCCAATTCCTAAGAGCAAGCTGCCAATAATAATAGCCATTAATCTCTGAAAAATATCCATCACCTTGTCCTGTCTTTTTTATCTATAAATATGTCGCCATCTAAAAATTAAGAATGATGGACAAATGTTTTAATCGACCTCTAGAAAACTAGAGGTCGATTTTTTGCCAAGTAAATATAAGACGTAAGCCGGAACACCTTGGTCAATCGTTACATTTAATATAGTAATTGCATTTGAAATCGCTTGGTTAAAGGGTTTTATATCCAAAAATCGGGCAATGTGGGGTGGTAAATTAATGGCAAGGGCAAAAAAGAAAGACAAGTTCTTTAATTATTTACTTAGAATGTCTTTAAATTTAAAAGCAAGTGCGAACTACTTTGCTGACTATAAATTAAACAATGTTAGTGATCTAAAAATATTCTCCGAAAAGATGAAAGAATTTGAATCTAATGGAGATACCATGGTACATGACCTTATAAGCGAACTAAATAATGCTTTCATCACTCCAATTGAGCGTGAAGATATTTTAGCTCTTTCCATAAGCATGGATGATATTTTAGACGGTTTATACCATACAGCTGCTGTATTTGAAATGTACTCTATAATTGAAATAGACGATTATATGCTTTCATTTGTGGATGCGATCAAAAATTGTGTGACCGAAATTGATGCAGCTACGAAACTGCTATCAACAAAGAATTGGCTTAATTTAAGAGAACACGCAATTAAAATTAAAGATATTGAGTCTGATTGCGACCACATTTTGCGCGATGCCATAAAACACTTGTTTACCACCCAGAAAGACCCTATCCGAATTATTAAATACAAACAAATCTATGAAGGCCTAGAAGAAATCGCTGACAGCTGCAAAGCCGTAGCTAATTCGTTTGAAACGATAATTATGAAGAATGCTTAACACAGCTATCGATTCCAAAAAAAAGACCCCGTATTGGGGTTAGAGACCGAAGCTTTTCAACTTCGACTTGTCGATTGGTTTAACCTGCTGTTCTTTACGAATTACTCCACCCTGTTCCATATCTCGTTGGATCAGGCGTTTGATATATGTGGCAAATTGAATGTACTGGTTACAATGTTCTAGAAGCTCTCTTTCATAGGGATCATCAAGGTTGAAAGGGACAGACTTGACCTTACGATTCAGTTCATTCATCGGCAAAGACCGCTTTCCCCATAGAATAATATCCGAAAGCATTGGCATATTGCGGACTGTATACTTTGGGCCCGTTCGTCCGGTAGAGGACGGGTTTGATTAGCTGGATATTTTTAAAATGCCTTTTTACATATGGGTAAAGATATTCAGCAATTCCCCCGCAAAGATATGTCGGCTCGACCAAGTCCCATTTGCCCCGAATTTCCGCCAGGATGGCTTCAGCCATTTGTTTTTCCGTTATGTCCATGTGTGTTTCAGCCCCGAAAGCAAGGGTCCCGCTTTTCCTGTCAATAAAGTAGCCATCTTCCACTCTTAAATAGTTCAAGGTACCACTTCCAGCGTCGATGATGTTCGCAATCTCCTCCGGCCTGTCTTCCATGCTGAAGTATGCCCCAGACCCTTCAGGTGCAACCCTAACATCATCGATGGAAAATGTTTTCTTCACATTGTTTACCGTGATCGTGTGTGACCCTTTCAGCATGTTCTCAATTATTTCCCTGTCTTTATCGACCATGCCACGGATCGGCTGCCCGATCACTACACAATTCCCTCTTATTTTTCCATACTGATGAACAGCCACCAGTACTCTGATCTTTGTTTCTTCGTGCGCTTTCGAAATATCTCTCGGCTCTCTGATCGCATGGCATTCCCGCCAGGCGATATTCCCCAAGAACAGCTTCTCATCTTCATACTCGACGATGAAGTCTCCGGCTTCCATTTGGTTGCCATCAGCATTCACCAAATGAAGATGGCGGTAAGGACCAAGTGTTGACCTAAACTTAAACACATGGTCCCTTGTTCTACCTTTCACCTCGTAGGCGCCTGCATCGATCGCTAAAATCCATTTGTGATCCATCTTCCCTACCCCTTTTGTGCATATGTCATACATCTACCTAATTTCAAACCCATTATATGATTTAAGTACCACATGTGACACACACCGGTCATACAATCTGTTAGTGGTCAGGCCAATTCTACCGAATTTGATATATTCTCATAATCTGCGTCATAAAGTACTGTGATGACAACTATTCAATTGAAGGGAGGATTTCTTATGAAAAATCTCTCTAAATTTGTAGATGAACTCCCAATCCCTCCGATTTTAAAACCCCGTTGGAAAGACTCATCTTGTACTTATTATGAAGTGAAAATGACGGAATTTAAGCAATCACTCCATCGTGAGTTGAATGATACAACCGTTTGGGGCTACGAGTGCAGCTATCCGGGTCCGACCATTGAGGTGGAAAGCAACGAAAATGTGTATATCAAATGGATCAACGACCTTCCAGATAAACATCTCTTGCCGATCGACTATACGGTTCACGGCGCCCATAAGGATGTACCGGACGTCCGGGCGGTGGTACATGTCCACGGTGCCTGTGTGGAATGGGAAAGCGATGGCTATCCGGAGGCTTGGTTTACTAAGGGATTCGAAAAAGTGGGGCCTTATTTTAAAAAGCAAGTCTATCACTATACGAATTGCGATCATGCATGTACGCTTTGGTATCATGACCATACCCTTGGGATTACAAGGCTTAATATGTATGCTGGATTGGCGGGATTCTACCTCGTCAGGAACCAACAAGAGCGGTCTTTGAATTTACCAAGTGGAAGATATGATATTCCCCTGCTGATTCAAGACAAGACTTTCCATCCAGATGGTTCTCTTTTTTACCCGAAGCAGCCGGAAAAACCTGTCCCAGGATTAGAAACATCGATTGTTCCTGAATTTTTTGGCGATACCCTTTTGGTGAACGGTAAAGTATATCCCTTTTTAAAAGTAGAGCCTCGTAAATATCGCTTTCGGCTTCTTAATGCCTCTAACAGCCGCTTTTTTCGGATAAAGCTGGATTCGGGCCAACGGATGTATCTGATTGCGACAGAACGGGGATTGATGCAGCAGCCAATAGGTGTCAATGAGATTCTGTTATCACCGGCGGAACGGGCCGAGGTGATCATTGATTTTACCAATCTCGAGGGCAGGAAAATTATCATGACTAACGATGCTCCCGCCCCCTTTCCAAGCGGAAAGCCAGTGGATGAGCAAACGAGGAGCGTGATGCAGTTTCGAGTGACCCTCCCTTTGTCTAGTGTTGATACGAGTGTGATTCCGGCTTCTATGATGCCTTTTCCGTTCATGCATGAACAGTCAGCTTCTAAGGAGCGATACTTAACTTTAAATGACAGTATGGACCAAATGGGGCGTCCATTGATGTTATTGGATAATAAACAGTGGGATGACCCAATTTCTGAAAATCCAAAGTTGGGCTCTACTGAAATCTGGTACCTGATCAATCTATCCCAGGATTCCCACCCAATTCATCTACACTTAGTGGAGTTCCAAATCTTAGACCGGCGGGGGTTCGATGTTGACAAGTATAACCAGGAGAAAACAATCCATTACACCGGTCCGGCCATTCCTCCTGAACACCATGAACGCGGCTGGAAAGATACTGTTCGCGCAGATCCGAATCAGGTCACGCGGATTATTATGAACTTTGGTCCTTTTACAGGGTTGTATGTCTGGCATTGTCATATGCTCGAGCATGAGGATTATGAAATGATGCGGCCGTTTATTGTGATACGATGAGCTGAGGCAGTGTGAGTTTTCCGCACTGCTTTTTGGCATGCTTGCAAGCAAAAATGATGAATTTTTTAAAGGCATTCCCCCATTTATTTGCATAAGGATATAGTGAATGGAGTGAAATACAGTGAATGCTCAAACAGAAAAGGCAAAGCCAGCCAAGGAGAATAGTACTTCAGATAATGAAGAATTGCTTGCACAGCTTGAGAAACAAGTCTCTGTTGCCGTCTGGATTCAATTTATTGGTCAAATCATGGAGGCATTTTATTTATCTAAGATTATGTTGGTTAGTGAGGAAATCAGAGAGGATGCCAATGAAAGACAGATTTTACTGGGAGCATGGATTCAAACCGCAGGACAATTTCTAGAAGGTGTTGGTACGACTAAACAGCTGTATACGGATGAGGAAACGCTCACGCTGGAAGCGCAACGAATCACCAATCTCGGGGATTGGCTGCAATCCGTAGGGGTTACTTTGGAAGCAAACGCAGGTACGCAAATTATTATTGAGGAAAAAAAGAAAGAGGTACAAGAGGAATTTATCCCATAAAAGGTATTTGGGCTTTAAACTACATTGAAAAAAGGAATTGGTTATAAATGGATCAATCATTATTTAAAGAAAATGAAGTAAGACGGATATTTTTACGGCCTCATGTTTTTCATTATCACCCTTTTCATTTTGGAAGTCCATTTTTCGGTGGATGGTATGGCAGCCCCTTCTTACATTCATATGGTTATGGTTATGGCTACCCTTATTATGGATATGGGTATGGTTATCCTTACTATTAGCGGGATGGAGAGTCTCTAAAAATCTAGGTGCTCCAGCCTGGATTTTTAGAGGACCCTGCTTCGAAACTTGTTTTTGAAACTGAATTTCCCTCTGATGATACCTCTTTTATAAAAATCTGGCCTTCAATTTTAGTGGGTGGGATTTTATCGGCCGCTTTTAGGATTTATCGGCCACTTGGAGCCTTTTATCTGCCGCTTTTTTATTTTATCGGCCACTTAATGATTTTATCGGCCACTTTCAGCCAGTTATCGGCCACTTGCCTTTTTCCACCACCAAACCTGTTCCAGCTCCCCCACTACATAAAAAAATCCAGGCATTCAAGCCCGGATTACTAGATTCATTTTTTTAAAAGTTTATTTAATAATCGCTTCGCTAGTAGGAAAACCCAAGCAATGGCTGCAAAGACTATGAAAAATGCAACGTATCCCCATAATCCAACGATGGCATCTTCAAATTCCATGTTCCCTCTATTAGTGATCGCTTGTTGTATTTCTATGGCAAATACTAAAACTACCATGAATGTGAAAGTATAGAGGAATGATAGGATGGTAATTCCATATGGCATTTTAGAGACCATTTTAGAAAAAATAAGGACACCCACAAAGACAAAGATGCCGATTATACCCATAATCCAAAAGTGTAAGTCTTTATCATTTAAACTAAGATTCAAATAATCATTCACATATAGTTGAATAAAATCATGGATATTATTTAAAAGTTCAGTAAGCATGAGAATTATTTCTTTCAATTAAACCACTCCTTCCCTCCATTGTAGAATAGTACTGCCATCAACGCTAACCCAAATTCCCCCATTTTTTGTATTTTTACAGGTATAAGAGAATAATAGTTTGGCAATAATGATGATAGTTTCAAAATCGAGGGGGTTACGAGGATGAAGGAGAATAAATTACTATTGTCGGAGTTTGCTAATGAGGATGGTTTCGAGTTAAATAGCTATCTTACGAGTTTATTTGAATATTTTTCGAGTTTGTCAGAGAATGATGTTGCGAAGTTGAAGCCCACCCCATAAGTTTTGAGGGATGGGTCTTTTTTACCTGTATGTTTTGGTATAGCTGGGGTTGGGCGCAGAAATACTAAAAATCCGCCAGTAATGGCAGCATTGTTGGGTTGTTATTTTACTGGGATGGAGTTTATGTGAATTAGTATAAGAGTTATCGGAATTGAGAGTACCATAGTAAACAATGGCTTTTTAAAATGGAATCGGAGAAGAGTGAACAATAGGATATTAAACAAAAACGAGTGATATAGCATCCATCCATGATGGTACTTAAAAGTGCCTGTTAATAGTAATATCCATTCGTTCGCCGTGTAAATAAACACCCACACGGCTGTCCACCAAATCGAAACAATATGTCCCGAGGGATACCTTCCTAAGAAGATTAATACCGTACAGGCAAAGACAATAAATTCTCCCGCTAAACAGGCAAGTTCGTGTTTAAGCGGCCATGTAGGTACCAATGACCAAAGCTGATGATTGTATGTGACATAATAATAAAGCGCATCGCCAAGGATAAAATAAAGGATCGTTGGATAATAGATGTACCAGTTTCGCCAGTCTCCCCAACGGACGGCCGCCAATATCCAAGTACTCACCCCAATAATTTCTGCCATTTTTTCGCCTCAAATACAAAAGTAGTAGGTTCTATACTATATAGTTATACCCATTCGTGGAATAATTTATTGAAACAATTGCAATCTCATGTAGGAGTTGGGATTTTCCGATTTAACCTGGGAATGGAGATTAAAGCCGAACTGGAATAGGATCTCAATTCATCTCAATAAAACAGGCTTGGAGCGATATCCAAGCCTGTTAAACCTATTAAGAGTAGATCAATTTAATGACTACTTTTCCTTTTTTATCAACAAAGCCTGCTTTTCCGTTTTTCTTCACGTAAACTAGACCCTCTTTGAAAGAGCGCACTTCATCATACTGAGGGGTGATGGCGATTTTCCCTTTAGCATTAATAAAACCATATTTACCATTATACTCAACAAGAGCTAAATTATAGTCGCTCTTGTAAAAAGGCTGAATATCGCTATACTTCGGCTTGATCAGTACTTTTCCTGTTGACGACAGGAGTCCATATTTCGACCCTTGCTTCACTCGAATCAAGCCTTTATATTGGAACGGATCAAGTCGGTCATATTTAGGTTGAATGAAGACTTTTCCCTTGCTGTTCAGCGAGCCTTCTTTGTTATTCTTTTTAAAGATAACAAAATCATCTGTAAACTGACCATCGCCGTAGGTTGCTAGCCTTAAAGAGTCATAGGATGGCTGGACGATGACTTTTCCTGTAACATTTACAATTCCATATTTATTATTTTGCCTAATGATCGCTAAGCCACTTTTATTAAACAAACTAATCGATTCATAGTTGAAATCAAGGATCACTTGACCCTGTTTATTAATCAGACCATATTTTCCGTTTTTAGCGACAACGGCTGCATTTTGCCAAAATTCATAGAGAGCACTTCCATCACCATCGTAGGCTTCCTCATACTGTGGTTGAATGATTACTTTTCCAGTTGTATCTAAATAGCCCAGCTTACCATCTGTTATAACTGGGGCCAAACCTCTTCTAAACACACTAACCGAATCATAAACCGGTTCAGCAATCATTTTCCCCTTGCTGCTAATAAAGCCCCATTTTCCGTTTAATCTCGTTTGGGCAAAACCATTAAAAACCTCTGATATGCCATCATATTTGGGGGTGACAATTGTTTGACCGCTTGCGTTAATGATTCCATATTTCCCATCATTTTTTACTTTAAATAACCCATTTGCAAAAGGATTTATGGATGTATAAACAGGTGTGATGATCACTTTCCCTTGCTTATTGATTAAACCGAACTTGTTATCTTGGGAGACTTTGAACACACCATTTGTGTTTTCGGTGATTTTTTCATAGGTTGGCGGTAGAACGATCTTGCCTTTTGTATCGATGATTCCATACTTACTGTTGCTTTTGTAGTAGGCAACACCATTCTGGAAATCGCCAATCGTTTCATATTTTGGTTTCACAATCGTTTTACCAGATGTACTGATCAATCCGTACTTACTGTTCTTTATAACGATGATTGGATTATTCAAGCCAACCTCTGCAAAATCATACTGCGGTTTGACAATGACTTTTCCTTTTTGATTAATGAACCCGTACTTATTATTCTTTTTCACGCGTAATAAATTGGTGCGCTTTGATTGATCGATCGCTTGGTATAGTGGTTTAATGGCTACCTTCCCTTTTTTATCGAGCATTCCATACTTGCCATACTGCTTAAATAAAACGAGACCATTGGTAAATTCAGTTCCAAGAATCTTCTTACTGCTTGCTGCATATGTGGTCGATTGTGCCGTACCCATAAGCAAGCTAAATAAAATCATAGCAACGAGCCAAACCTTTAAATGATTTTTCATATGTACCCCCCTTTTCATCCAAATTATAGCATTTTATTTCTAAAATTATCCATTATAATTTTTTGCTCTTTTTGGTTGTCATTTTTGGTGCCATTTACATTTTTGGTGTCAGGCACCATGTGAAATTTTCACATGGTGCCTGACACCGAGATTTTGGGTATAATAGAGGAATATGGTTTTTTATAAAAAATTGACTGGTATGGGTAAAGGGGGTTGTGGCTTTGGAGTCGACGCCTGCAAGTGAGAGGATTGAGCTTTTTGGGGATCAGGTGCGGGAATTGCTGCACCCGACGGTGACTGAGGATGCGCGGCTGCTTCAGAAGGGTTTGATGTTGTACCGGCAAGGGCTGGTGAAGCAGTTACAGATATGGAATGAGCAGATAACAGCGACGGTTCAGGATGTGACGCCGTGTTATGTGAAGTTGAATTTTGAGTTTTTGTCGCAAAGTAAGTGTACGTGTCCCGCGGAGGGCTTTTGCCGGCATCAGATGGCGGTGTTTTTTGCTGCATATGCCAGGTTCGGTAGTGTGACTGATTGGGTGGCCGAGTGGCGCGAGCCGATGCAGGAGTCGAAGTCATTTTCTGACTGGGGTTTGCAGACTGCGAAGGATTTGATTAAGGCGAATGGGTCGTCAAAGCCAGATTATGGGCGATGGGTTCATTCATTTGAGGCCAGTTTTGATACGCTGCTGGCGACGAAGAAGTACACGAGTCCTTATGTAATTCCGGAGTTGTTTGGAATTTATGAGCGCCGGATTCATGCGAGTGCACCAGTGGAGCAGGAATGGCGCTTGCTGTATGAGTTGGTTGGGATTGTCGTGTCGTTTCGAAAGTTGGCTCGATTGAGTGATCAGCTGGGTCATGATGACGATACAGTGAAGCGGGCTTATTTGCATTTGTTCCATAATTTGATGGATGATGCAGAGGAACTATCGATTAAGATTGGCACGCAGTCGCTGCCGTTTGATTTTGATGAGTTTGTTGATAAATTGCGGGCGGACACATTTGAGCTGCTGACCTGTACGCAGGGGTTGGAGTATGAGCGGATTTTCTTGTACCGGCTGTTGTGGATTCATTTTTTCAAAAAGAAGCCATGGCGTGAAGAAGAGTTAGTGAGGATTCAGGCACGGCTGAAGGAACTGCAGGATTGGGAGAGTCCGGCGCCATTGATGCTGGCTGGGATTCATTTGAATTTCTTGCTTGGAGATGATGAGGCGGCCCTGAAGTTGGTCCGGCCATTTAGTGATGCCGAGATTACGCCATATCTGGTGTTTTGGATTGAGTATTTATCCGGGCTAAAGGCGTGGAAGCGTGTCGGCGCGGTGGTGGAGTTATTTTTGCAAAAAGTGAAGGGTTATTTGGAATGGCTCGGCGGTTATCATAGTTGCGCGACGTTTGTGCGGAATGCGCTGAGGGCGGTGGCGCCTTATTGTGCGGAGAGTGAACGGGTGGAATTGTATGAGCGGGCGCTGCTGGCAATGCTCCCATACAGTTTTGGTGACTATGAGCATGTGTTGTTTGAGCGGAAGCAGTATGACCGCTGGGGCGAACTCCAGGCGTTTATTGGTTTGGATTATTATGAGTTGCCGAAGGACCGGTTGAAACTGATTGAAAAGGAGCGGCCTGAGGTGCTGCTCGGGATGCTGCATCAGACGGCACAGAAGGAGATTGATCAGAAAAACCGGGCCAGCTACCGTTTGGCGGTGCGGCACTTGAAAAAATTGCGGACGCTTTATAAGAAGTTGAAGCGTGTCGATGATTGGGAGTATTTCTTGGAAACATTGCTGGAGCGGACGAAGCGGCTGCGGGCGTTTCATGAAGAGTGTAAGCGGAGTAAGTTGATTGAGGGGTAGTGGAAAGAAGGTGCCGATTTTGCTGGCACCTTTTGTTTTTAGCCTTTGACTCGTTCCTTGCCCTGGCTCATATTATTTGATTAAAAAGGAGACGGTTTCAATTGAGTACTTCTGAAAAAAATTTAAGGACTTGTGTTCAAGGACACCAATTTTATAAAAGCAGCGACTGTCCGACCTGTCCAACTTGTGAGAACGAACGCAAACCTGCAGATGGATTTCTTTCAGTCCTCTCGGCACCAGCAAGACGGGCATTAGAAAATAACGGGATATCTACCTTACAGCAACTATCAACGTTTACTGAAAAAGAGGTTTTGCAATTTCACGGTATGGGACCTGCTTCTTTACCTAAACTTAGGTCCGCATTGAAGGAAAGTGGGTTATCATTCAAGGGGTAAAATCAAAACCCGCGCTGGATTAGTGAAGAATCGCCATGTCTAATGCATACATGAAGCCCGCCAATGTGCTGCGGGCTTTTTTTTGTTGTTGGATCAGTCATTTTGACTATTATCAGAATAGTACTATAAATAGGCGCCGGTATCACTTTAAAGTGATCTATTTTAATTCCGAACATCCCACTTCCAAGATAATTCAGGCATCGTCCTCCTCTAACCACACATTTTTGGTTATAATAAAGGAATATGGATTTTTCTGTGAACTTATTGATGACCCTTTGTGACATTGTTGGTGTCATTGTTGGTGTCATTGTTGGTGTCAGGCACCGCCCGTGGACACTTTTTAAATTCTGTCTATTTGTCACGGACATTTTCTTGTTTTGTGGTGATTTTATTTAGGTATTTGGTTATTGATTTATATATTATTTTTGTTTTGTGCAATTTCCGTAGGGTTTAGTGCAATTTTATTATGGTTTTGTACGAATTCAGGAGTTTTTGTGCAATTTTTTATATGTTTTGTACGATTTTTAAGGGGTTTTGTACAATTAGACATTATTTGGAAACCTCCAGCTAGTAAAATAGCTTATGATGTTCTTTTCCCCCACTAAAAGGAGTTTTGTATCGATGCTTAAAACAAGGTTTTTGAAATTGCTGACAACTAAAATCGGGGAAGGTCGTTTTCTTCTTACAGCTGAGGATGAACAAGGTCGTGTGATGAGCCCATTTAGGTGGAAGAATCTCGTTTTCAGCAGTCATGAGGAAAGCTTCTTTGGAACGCTCCTTGAAACCGAGACCGTGAACAGTGTCGAAGGTGTCGTTGTGAGCAGTTGGCATTTGGTCTCGCTTTTTGCCAAGGAGTCATTTAATCGCTATATCGAATGGGATTGGAATGAACAATCCGAGATTTGTCTTGCGGCCGGCAATGCGCTTTATGAAGGAATCCTCGAAAAAGATTGGTTGCCGGACTTTTCGGTCTGGGAGCATGGTGATTTCCGCTGGAAACTTCCTGAGCGTGTCAAGGATGAGTTCGACCCATCGTTTTGGGAACAAAGGATAGAAGAACCCGGTATCGATGATGATTCGATAGACCACAATCTTGGGACAACGAAAAACTACATTTCCGACTTGTACAATGATGCCCTTGATGGCTACTTGACACGGAATGCCGCGATGAAGGAGCTATTTGGACCGAAGCTTGACTTGCTGCGGAAGCAAAATATTTCCGGCAGTGAACTTGCTCGCTATTTTGATGAAGAAAGCTGGCTGGAATGGGTCGGGATTAAGGAAAGCGACACGCCGTTTACGATTGGGCTCCGCCTAGATGAGCCGCTGGATGGTGAAGGCGCGTGGAGCCTGGATTTATTTTTACGAGGAAAGAAAAATGTCGATGATGTTTATGATGTTGAGGGTTCCGCGAAAATACCGGCGAAGTGGAAGCCATTCTTGGAAAAAGTCGACCGTGAGCGTGAACGCTGGATCCGTTTGATTCCGTGGTTAGGCGAAGACGGCTTTTTCAAAACGCATCTGAGTGAGGAAGAAGCGTGGATGTTCTTGACGGAGGCGAGTGAGACGCTGGTAGCCTTGGATGTCGAAATTCTCCTCCCTTCTTGGTGGCAGGCGATGAAGAATGCCAACTTGAAGGTGAAAGCGTCGCTGAAAGGTACTTCTAGTCATCGGCCATCCTTTGTCGGGCTCCAGGCTATGCTTGATTTTAACTGGCGCTTTTCGATGAATGGTGTCGACTTGTCTGAAGATGAGTTTGGGAAACTTGTCGAGGAAAAAAGACGGCTTGTCTTTATTCGGGGCCGCTGGGTGAAGTTGGACCCGCAGTTTATTCGACATATTCAGGATATGATGAAACGGGCCGAAAAAGAGGGCTTGCATGTCCGCGATTTGCTTGAGCAGGAATTGATGGAAACAGAAGTGACTGAAGATGAGCTGGAGAATCCAAAGGCATTTGCCAAAATTCAAATTGAATTGAACCGCCAGTGGAAGCAGATGATTAAGCAGTTATCGGAAGTGAACGAAATACCACTGGAAGAGGTGCCATCCGGCCTGCAGGGTGAACTTCGGCCATACCAGCAGCTCGGCATGAGTTGGCTCTGGTTCCTGCGCCAGTATGGATTTGGCGCCACCCTTGCGGACGACATGGGCCTCGGGAAAACCGTCCAGCTCCTCTCCTATTTATTGAAGGTGAAAGAAGTTGTCGGTGATGAGTTGACGCTGGTGCCTGACACCCAAAATGAGGTGAAAAAGCGCCGCAAAAAAGATGAAGATGCCACCGCTGCGCCTGCTGTTAAGGTTCCGACAAAGGCTGCACTGATTATTTGCCCTACTTCTGTGCTTGGAAACTGGCAGAAGGAGATTGAGCGGTTTGCGCCGGAGATGAATGTGTATTTGCATTACGGGTCAAACCGTCTGAAAGAGGAAGCTTTTGTCGAGAAGGCGAAAGATGCGGATATTATTTTGACTTCATACGGGCTTAGTCATATCGATTTGGTGGAGTTTGAATCGCTGATATGGAGTTCGATTGCCATCGATGAAGCACAGAACATTAAGAATGCCCAGACCAAGCAGTCGAAGGCAGTACGCAGGCTGCGCGGCCGCCACCACATTGCCCTGACAGGGACGCCGATGGAAAACCGCTTATCCGAACTGTGGTCCATCTTTGATTTTACCAATCATGGCTATCTTGGCAGCTTGGGGCAATTCCAGAAAAAGTTTGTGATTCCGATTGAAAAAGATGAGAAGAAGGAAAAGGTGCAGCAGCTGCAATCGTTGATTCGCCCGTTCTTGCTGCGCCGCACGAAAAAGGATGAAGAAGTTGCGTTGAATCTTCCTGACAAGCTGGAGCAAAAGGAATATTGTCCGCTTACGGCTGAACAGGCTTCGTTATACGAGCAGCTGATTCATGATACGTTCGCAGAAATTGAGAAACTATCTGGCTTTGAGCGCAAAGGGTTAATTTTACAAATGCTAAGCCGGTTGAAGCAGTTGTGTAACCACCCTGCTCTCTATCTGAAGGAAAAGTCGGCTGGGCGCGAACTGCTTGAGCGTTCGAATAAGTTGGAGAAACTTGTTGAATTAATTGATGCGGTTTTGGAACAGGGCGAAAGTTGTCTGATCTTCACCCAATATATCGAAATGGGTGAAATGATTCGAAGCACGTTGAAGAAGAAATTCGGCATCGAGGTGCCATTCTTAAACGGAAGTGTGCCGAAAGTGAAGCGCGACGAGATGATTGAGCAGTTCCAGAACAATGAGTTCCCGGTGTTCTTGCTGTCACTGAAGGCCGGCGGAACCGGGCTGAATTTGACAGCAGCCAATCACGTCATCCACTATGATCGCTGGTGGAATCCGGCAGTTGAAAATCAAGCTACTGACCGCGCCTATCGTATCGGGCAATCTCGTTTTGTCCACGTGCATAAGATGATTTGCACCGGAACACTTGAGGAAAAAATCGACGCAATGCTCGAGAAAAAGCAATTCCTAAATGACCAAATCATCCAAAGTGAGAACTGGATCACCGAATTATCGACCGATGAACTTAAGGACTTGGTGTATCTGGGGTGATGTTAGTGATGATGATGGTGGTAATGTCAGGCACCGCCCGTGGACAGTCCCCCCTATTTTCCATTTGAGAAGGACACTTTGGTGGTGTCAGGCACCACTATGTTATAAAGAGGATAAAGCCGCAATGGTTTTATCCTTTTTTTGTTGGTATTTATGCTTGAAACGATGGGAAGATATTTGCCTTAACTCTCTCATTTTTCTGTATAATTTTGCTATTCCGCGTATTTTGTAACCGCTTTTATGTGAATGGATTCACAAGTATAATTGAGACATAAGAATCCATTAACCCACTATAGGGAGGAAATTATCATGCTTACGAACTTTTTATTTGAACTCAAAAACTGGTGGTTTGGCGAGTCATTTGATGAAGTTGAGGAATTTGAACGACTTGAGTCGAAGCATACCAGGGTTCACTATGATGAAAATATTTACGAAATCATCCGTGTTCATTAATACACTTTAAATGTTATGGAAGCCTCCTAGAAATGAGGGCTTCTTTTTTTGTTGAGATATTTAGTATAACAACCACACATGCGGATAATTGATCCAGACCGATGAAAATTCATAAATGGACATATACTACTAGTAAATAAGGAGCTGAAAAAATGGACGAAGACTTTTATTTTTCAAATAAGCAATTTATTAAAGGTTTGAAACTGCCGAAAAGTATTGATGGATTGCTGATGAAAAGAGGCGACTTATCGATCGCTAAGATCGATGGTGTTTGGAAAAAGTACACAGAGTCTGTACCCAGAGGAAGAAAACCTTTATCGAATCATGATGATCTAGTTCTAATCGGGAGTGGAAAAGATGTAGAGATTGCACGTGAGCAACTTTCACAAGCACAAATTGAAAACCTGATTAACGGAGCATTGTAATAAGTAAGATAACGCCTTATAAAAAAACCATCCTTTTTTCAAAGAGGATGGTTTTTTAAACGGGGATACTTACATTTCTTTGGCGATTTCATTTCGATTCGGAGCAAGTGGTGGTTGTTCTAACCATTTATTTTTCACCATAATATCAAACCACTTCTTTGTTACCATTAGGTTTTTTAAAATTGTTCCTTCGTACGCTGCCACAAGATCGGTTCTCATCGCTGTTGCAAGCCCGGCACCATGATAGTTTTGTGCTGCTTGAAACAAGAAGCCAATATGATACAGCATTAATTTATCGGAAAAAGGCGAGTTCGTCGACGTTGTTACTTCTGTTTCCCAAGATTTCGGAACTGGCAGATTATCAGTTTGCATAATTTTTGAAAAGGACTTGATTTGTTGATCCGCAGTTTTTTCTGAATCCGTTAGAAATTTTCTTACTTCTTTGGTTTGAGCAACTTGACTGAATGCGATTGATAGCGTTTTGGCCATTATACTTTTTTTTAGATTTAAAGAAATACTGATGATTTCAGTCGCAGCTAATTTCCTCCCTTTTCCAAAGAAACCATCGGTGAAATCTTGGCTGGAAACGTATTCTGGATTTTCAGCTGGATAGAATTGAGGGTCTCTTTGAAAACTTCCTTTCTCTAGCAGTAAATCAATGGTTTGATTATACATCCTTTTCGCATCGTTATCGCATGAACCGTAAAAATCCCTTAAGTCTTTTCTAACCGCGACAGCTAGTGCTGTGCTGTGCCCTAGCAAACCATGTAATGCCATGATATGTAGATAATTTAGGCAAAATATATCCGTGAACAATCTCGGTTTATCTTTAAATAGATCGGATTCATTAAACCCAATTGGAACAGGAAATCCCTCGTCCTCGATAAAAGTGACGATTTGTCTCTTTTGTCGTTCGAATATATCAATAGCTTCCTCAAAAATAGCTTTTATTTGCTCATCATCAATGATAGAGACCATATATCTATTTACTACATCAGTCATTGTTCCATTCACATACTCTCCCCATAGTGTCCCTATTTCGGAGGATGTGAGTGCTAAATTATTTTTATCCACATAATCACCTCGTGGATATTATTTACCAAATTAGGAAGTGCATGTATTAATCTGAGAAAGATTCGCCTATTTTTGCCGAGAGTGTTTTGTAAAATTTTTGCGGGTCATCGAGACGGAGGTGCGCTTTAGTCACTTTTCTCTTGAATCCATACATGAGCCTCGCTTCCAACGGGTGATAAAACTCCACTTCAAACTGGGGTTTTTCTTTGAAAAAATCAGCAGGGATCGCGTCGAAAATATGCTTTGACTCCTCTTTTGTTAATGTTTCAGGTCCATCGTAAAGATGAATACTTTTAATTTCCTCAAGCGGGACAATTAACTGCTTGATGATGCCGACCTGCAGATACATATGTTGGTCCGTAATCATGATCGGGCAATGCCGAATCGCCTGAATTTCTGCGAGAAAAAATAGTAAGGTATACACATTTAATACGAGAGCGATGATGGCAACGAGCGGACTCCACGAATGAAGGAGAAAATGAAACCCTACTGATTCCAAAACTAGTGCGTGAATGAGCATGACGTATAGCGTGATTGTGCCGGTTTTTTTATGGTAGGTGTACTGGCTTTCAACAGGTAGGGGTGGTTTTTTCCGCCAAGAGAATAAGCTGTAATAATACATGGTCACATCAGAGAAAAAGATTTCTTGGACCCTAGATGGTTTGAGGTGCTGATCCCATGCTTGTTTCATTCGATAAGTGAAAGTGGGAAATTCGCTTTCACACTTGCGGTAACTTTCGACGATCGCAGGTATTTTTGCCAGCAACTGAATGACAACGTAAAGTTCAATCAGGAAAAAAGCAGCCTCGCCGGCTAATAGGATATATTTTACAAAGGAGTAGGCCGACAGGAGGTGATGCGGAATCACTAGGACCGCAACGCCGTATCCCAACAGCATCACTGGGAGTAGATATTTTAGGGAATAGCGTTTTCTGAGGATGAAGAAGTACACGAGTAACGGTATGGTGATGATGAAATCAAATAAGGAACCTAAGGCCATTCCTGTTGGGAGTGGTCCTATACTTTCAAGGCGGTAAATCAGGAAGTTCGAACTTACCACTAAGGCGAGTATGAAGCTGAACGAGAACCATTTTTTTGTTGGTAGAGTCATGTTTTTAACCCCCTTTGCTAATTTTATTTTAACATAAATATCCATTTTTAGAGGTTGTTTTGCACTATAACTATCATGAATCTATTGAGCACACAGCAAAAAGGGCCTTAAGCAGCCCCTTTATGATCACTCTTTCACTCCTAACACACGAATCCGCTTATAATCCGCGACCCATGTACCATTCTGATATAAAACTTCTCTTAAATTTTGGGTGGCTTCTGTTATGATGCGCTCTTTGGTCTCGGGTGCGAGGCCTTCCAGCATACTTGTGGCGAACATCTTAATCCAGTTACGCAATCCATTTTCTCCGTTTAATGGTGTAGGCCGGTCGAAGTGTTGGGCGTGGGTGACTCGAAATCCTACTTGTTCCATTAAGGAGGTGTATTCACCGATGCTAGGGTAATACCATGGAAATTGCTCCGTTTGATAGCTGGCTCTTAATTGATGAATAAGTTCGTCGGTGATTTTTTGGACGTTGCCTTTCCCGCCGAATTCTGCAATAAATCGGCCCCCAGGTTTTAAGGCCTGGTAAATGGATTGCAGGGTCTGTTTCGGAGTTTTCACCCAATGCAGTGTGGCATTAGAAAAAACGGCATCGAATTCGTCCCTATAATACATGGTAGCAGCGTCCTGCACCCGAAAGGTAAGTCCAGGATACTTTTGTTGTGCCTGCTTGACCATGTTTTCGGATTTATCTATCCCAATTATGGTTGCACCCAGTTGATTCATTTGGTTGGCCAGATCCCCTGTTCCACAGCCAAGATCGAGAATTTTTTCACCTCGCTTTGGTTCAAGCCATTGGAGCAATGCCCCGCCAAAATGAGAAACAAATGCATGCTCTTGATCATATAAACTAGCATTCCAACTATCTTTTGTCATCCTATTGGACATCCTTCCCACCCCTTAATTTCAATTTTTTAATAATTATAACAAAATTTTGGGAAAAATAACCACAAATGTGTCCATGTACGGTGCCTGACACCAGGTTTCGCTGTGCTCGATTTACCGGTGGAGACGAATTTCCCCTTTAACGGTAAATGCAGCAGGGCTCCTTTTACCGCAAGAGACGATTTTTTCCTCGAACGGTAAATGGAGGAATAAAAAAGACCAATCTTCGGATGAAGATTGGTCTTTTGCTAAAATAGCTCCCTACCTATATATATTAAAAATCAAAATTGTCAGGGTCTGGGCCGACGCGGTGGTTTTTATTGAGCTCGTTGATTTGGTACATATCTTCTTGTGTTAGTTCAAAGTCGAATACTTGTGAGTTTTCGATAATTCGGTGTTCTTTTGTTGATTTTGGGATGGTGACGACTCCGTTTTGCAGATCCCAGCGCAAGATGATTTGGGCGACAGATTTATTATATTTTGCGGCAATTCCCGCTAATACTTCATTGTCTAATAATTGTCCTTGCATTAATGGTGACCAGGCTTCCATCTGTATGCCATTTTCGCGGCAGAATGTTTGAACTTCATTTTGGGTTAAGAGTGGATGATACTCGACTTGGTTCACCATAGGCTTAATTTCCGCGTCCTTCAATAGGTCTTCCAGGTGATGTACTTGGAAATTGCTGACCCCAATCGCTCGCACGCGTCCTTCTTTATAAAGGGTCTCTAATGCTCTCCATGCCTCTTTGTATTTGCCAGCTACTGGCCAGTGGATGAGGTAGAGGTCTAAATACTCTACACCTAGCTTTTCTAGACTTGTTTGATACGCTGCTAAGGTGGATTCGTAGCCAAGGTCGGCATTCCAAACCTTTGAAGTGACGAATAAGTCTTCTCTAGCGATGCCCGATTCCCTTATCCCTTGTCCTACTCCCTCTTCATTTCCATAGATGGCAGCCGTGTCAATGCTCCGGTAACCATGTTTAATTGCCGCTTTCACCGCGTTCACTAACTCCGGTCCTTCCTCAACCTTAAAGACACCAAGGCCAAACCATGGCATTTTTACCCCGTTACTTAATGTTGTTGTACTTTGTAAATTGTTTATCATTTTAAAAACCTCCAATTTTATTAAGTTCATTTACTCGGATGTCCTCCTCAAGAGGACAAGTGTACTTTTGTGGTGCCTGACACCGTTGACACCGTTGACTCCAAGTCTTTCTTTTCCAACGCCCGGCTTACCCCTGTCAGAATAGCTGCTGCGAGGACCATTAATGCTCCAATCCAGGTGGTGTGGATGAGGCCTAGCGTATCAGTGATAGTGCCGCCTAGGTAGGAGCCGATGGCGATTCCCGCGTTGAAGGCGGCGATGTTGATGGCTGATGCCACATCGACGGCGCTTGGGACGTAGCGTTCTGCAAGGATGACCACGTAAACTTGCAGTCCTGGTACGTTCATAAAGGCGAGCAATCCCATAAAAATAATCGTAATTAAGCCCGCGATTTTGAAGGGCGCGGTGAACATTAGGACAAACAGAACAACGGCTTGAACGATAAACATATAAAATAGCGATCCAATTGGATTGCGGTTCGAGAGCTTGCCGCCCATCATGTTGCCAATGGCGATCGCCAATCCGTACGCCAGTAAAATTATCGCAATCGAACTCTCGTTAAATCCGGTTATTTCCTGTAGTAATGGTGACAAATAAGTAAAGACAACAAATGTCCCGCCATACCCCAGGGCCGTGATGACGAATAAAAGTACGAGCCGGCCATTGGTCAGGAGTCTGAACTGATCTCGCACGCTAGTCTGGGTTCCTTTTTTCAAAAAAGAAGGTATGAGAATCCAGTTGGCAATGAAGCCGATGATTCCAACGATGACGATAAGGATGAAGGCAAGCCTCCAGCCGTATTGTTGGCCGATGAATGTTCCGAATGGCACGCCGGTGACGGTGGCAACGGTGAGGCCAGAGAACATAATTGAAATAGCGCTCGCGCGGCGGTTGGCCGGGACGAGATCTGCAGCGATGGTCGAACCGATCGACATAAAGACGCCATGTGCTAAAGCTGAAATCACGCGCGCTGCGAGCAGGACGCTGATGGTTGTTGCGCTCGCGGCGATTCCATTACCAATGATGAAGACAATCATGATCCATAGTAATAGGGTTTTCCGTGACATGCGTGATGTTATTGATGTTAGCACTGGCGCTCCGAACATTACCCCGAGGGCGTATAGGGAAACGGTCAGTCCAGCAGTGGTGACGGGAATGTGCAAATCTTGTGCAATGAGCGGCAGCAGGCCGACGCTGATAAATTCGGTGGTTCCGATCGCGAAGGCGCTGATAGCTAAGGCCAGTAGTGCGAATGTGCTTTGCTGTTTATTTAAAGGCATGAATGTTCCTCCTCATTTGTGTAGGTTTATTTAAAAAGGTATTATTGTTTTCACCCGGCAAATGTTATTATGGAGGATATGTGGGATTATCGGAAGTACGCACTTTAAAGTGATATAGATACCTCGCGGTGCCATAGGTACTTTTTAGTGCCTGTCTGCCTGCAAGTCCGCGAATTGAGGAGGAAGATGAAGATGGAGAAGAAAAAATATAATATATCGGTTGAGGCGACGCTTGAGGTGATTGGTGGGAAGTGGAAGTGTGTGATTCTCTGCCATTTGACGCATGGGAAAAAGCGGACGAGTGAATTAAAGCGGCTGATGCCGAATATTACGCAGAAAATGTTGACGCAGCAGCTGCGGGAGCTGGAGGATGATGGCGTAATTAACCGGATTATTTATAATCAGATTCCCCCAAAGGTTGAGTATGAGTTGAGTGAGTACGGCCGGAGCCTGGAGGGGATCTTGAATTCGCTTTGTACATGGGGCGAGAATCATATTGAGAGGGTTTATGGGGATAAGT
The DNA here is from genome assembly GCF_036966985.1 of Neobacillus drentensis. Classification (GTDB taxonomy): domain Bacteria; phylum Bacillota; class Bacilli; order Bacillales; family Cytobacillaceae; genus Neobacillus; species Neobacillus drentensis_E. The sequence goes on from NZ_JBALSN010000065.1 coordinate 29,675, forward strand.
TTTCTGTATTAGAGGAAAGTGTTTTGAATGATCATTTGAAATAATGTCTTTGTGTTTTTAAAAACTTTACCCCTTTAGATCCGATGTCTAAAGGGGCATTTTTATAAGTCGTTGTTTGGACGAACCCGGAATGACTTTCGAATACTTTGTATTAATTATTGAATGAACCATTTTTTCCGTGGTACCGCGTAATATTCTCCGGCAACAAGTTCTCGAGGTATGGCTTTTTCTATTCGTGAGAGGTCATTTGCGGTTAATTTCAGCTTTACTGCACCTAAGGATTCGTGAAGTTGCGACCGCCTTCTTGCACCAATTAGTGGGATAACATCATCACCCTGGGATAAAACCCATCCAATGGCCATCTGTGCAACGGTTACTTGCTTTTCTTCAGCAATTTTACGCAATTCCTCTACAAGGGCTAAGTTCTTTTCCAGATTTCCGTCGGCAAAACGAGGTGCTTTACCACGCATATCATCCGACCCTATAACTCTATCTTTTGACCAATTACCGCTCAATAACCCTCTGGAAAGAACGCCGTAAGCCGAAAGCGAAATGTCTAATTCCCTTAAGGTTGGCAAAATATTCAATTCAACGCCTCTATTAAACAGTGAATATTCCATTTGCAACCAACTAATCGGATGTACTGAATGAGCACGGCGAATGGTCTCAACGCCTACTTCAGAAAGTCCAATGTTACGCACATACCCGGCCTTTATCATATCTGCCATTGCACCAATGGTTTCCTCGATAGGTACATTGGGATTTATGCGAGATGGCTGATAGAGATCGATATACTCAACACCTAGGCGCTTTAATGTATCCGTAAGGAAATTCTTAACTGTATTAGGACGGTTATCAACCTCCTCATTCTTTTTGTCAGGGTAGTGAAACTTTCCATCGAATTTTACTGCAATGAAAGCATTGTCTCGACGTCTCCCATGTAAAGCCTCACGTAAAAGTAATTCATTGTGACCGCTGCCATAAAGGTCTCCGGTATCAAAGAGTGTAATGCCTTCCTCGAGTGCTGCGTGGATTGTTGCAATGCTTTCACTTCGCTCCGCCTCACCATATAACCATGACATCCCCATACAACCTAAACCAATCTCAGATACCAAAGAACCATTTTGACCCAGTGCTCGCTTTTTCATTAATCATTTCCCCTTTTTTTCGTAATTCCAATAAATTTGTGGTTTTCCCAGTTCACAACTTTTATGACTCAAGCTGTAACAATTTCATTCTGAACCTGAATTTTTACTTTCTTTACTACTATTAAAATTCCTTTTTATTATGCTATTTACAAAGGCACTTCTTGCTGTATGAGACCAGTGGCAATGGTGTTTTTGGTGTCAGGCACCAATTATTGTATCAGCCCATTGTTAATGGGGTTAACGGTGTCAGGCACCGTGCTTTTTGCGACTGATAAAAAAAAACGGTACGCCATCGTGTTGTTGATTGGCGTACCATTCTGTGTTGGGTGCTATGTGGCCCTATTTTTATGATTGAATATATGGTCGGTCTTTTAGATGGTCGGTATGCTCCAGCATGTGCATGTAAAAGAGTTCGTAGCGGACCCAGCGGAGTGGGAATGAAAACGCGACTTCGTTTTTCTTGTTATAGATGAGAACGTGTTTTTTGCTATGCTCTACTTTTTTGATTTCATGCAAGCCGATGGTGTGCTGCTGCGCTCCGTTTTCCATCACTAGCTGCTGGCCAATGACCTGGATTTTTCTTTTCTTATTTTTGGTAAGTTCATAAAGACACATCGCACCACCGATAACGGTTAGTGCCACCAAGAAAGGAATCCCGTCTTTCGGAAACCCTGTTACCGCCTCTTTAATCCAGTGAACCACCGCGAGGCTGAGGAAGAACCAGGCACCTCGACTGAGCCGCGGCGAGCTTTTAAAGTAGATACTGGACTCATGTTCTTCCTTTTCCTCTTCTCTCTTTTGGAAAAAAGCGGCTTTATGTTCTTCGATGCTGGCTGAATCCCATTCGACAAAATCAGTATAGCTGCCGTCCCATAATTCGGCCGTATCGTCTCCATCCTCAAGCGCATAGCCGCCTGCCCAGCCCACGTATCGGGTCCCGATATGCACGAAACTCAGCAAATAATAGCGTATCGGCTGGCGATATGTGTTTTCCGTTTCGACTGTATCGATGACCTGAATGTCTTCCGGAAAGCGGATGACTCCTTCCTCCTCCTCAGGCAGGTTGATAATCGCCGAAAAGAGTCTCGTCTTCGCCAAATGCGGCTGCTTTCCTTCTGTGATAGGATACAAATGCTCTAGATTCCTTTCCTTTAACTCCCAATAAACCATTTCTGCACTCTCAATATGCTCAGCTGCTTCTACGAGCGTTTTCTGTTGATACGGAAGGTTTTTGGCCACGCATACCAACAGCGCCTGCGTTTTTATTAACGGATCGCGGAAAGTCATGGCCTGCTCCAGCTCAGCACTGATGTCGGCTGAAAAATAATATTCCATTAAGCTAATAAATAATTTCATTTTTGTTCGAACCGCAAAATAGCTATCCTTCCAAGCCGAATAAACGTATTTGCTTGAAAAATCAGCGTCAAATTTCAGATACTCCTGTTTCTCCACATGATAATCTTTGAGTAATGACGGAAGGATGACCTCCTTCTTATAGCCTTTTTCTAGACGTGAGTCGTTCAGTGATAGTACTAAACTATAAAGCAACAATTTATAATGCTCTGTATTAAGCTTGTCGAGGGTTTTATCAAGGATTCCCTTAATCAGCATCGGATAAGGGTCCAGTTCATTGATTGGAATATGGAATTCCTCAGTCTGGATTAACTCGACGATTTTTTCCTCAAGCACATAAAAAATATCCTCGTCTTCTGTTGTGAGCAGCATTTCAATTGCCCGCTCTTTTGCCCGCAAGTCAAAGCTGTCAAAATGCTTGAGGATCCCTTCCACCACTTCCGGCATCGGAAAATCACAGACAAAGTCTATGAGATAAAAGGAGGGGTTGTCCCAGCGGTCAACTGGCTCTGGGAATCCGGACGCTGCTGTTTTGATTATATCCTTTAGAACATCGATTTGAATCTCGAGTCCTTCTTCCATTTTATATTGAAAAAGCTGGTCAAGCGCTTCAAATCTCTTTTGAGGATCCTCACTTTTTACCTTCTTTAAAATCGAACGCAATTTTAACTCAATCACTAAACTGATCCCTCTCTCATTCTACCAATTTGTAACAATATGAATTTATTTTATTTCATAAAACCAAAATCAGCAACGCTTGGGTGTGAGGCACCATTTGCTGTATAAGTCCTGTGACTATAGCGTTTTCGGTGTCAGGCACCGCACCAATATAAAAAGACCTAACAGTTTCCTGTTAGGTCTTGATTTTAATCTAATACGATGATTTTTACGGTTTTTCTGCCCCATTGTATGCATTGGGATGTGGTTGGCAGTAATACGTCAATTTTATGGCCTTTGATTGCGCCGCCTGTGTCGCCAGCAACAGCAATGCCATAGCCTTCAACCCAGACTTTTTTTCCAAGTGGAATGACTCTTGGGTCGACAGCAATTAATTTCATATTGGGATGTTTCCTAATATTGTATCCAGCTGCTGTAATGTGGAAGGATTCTTCCGGGCTGTATGCTGTCGCAGTTACATACATTTCCTTCCCTTTGATGGCTGCAGTTGTTTCTTTATTTGAAGTTGGCGCCGGTTTTGCTTTTGAAGTGGTACGGGTCTTCGCCTCTTCTTGTTCATTTTTAATTTTGGCTTGAATATCACTCAGTTGTGATTCAATGCCTGCCTTTTCCTGCTCGGCAAGCGCCATTTGTTTAAGGATTTGACTATATTTTTGTTGCATTACGGTTAAGGTTTGTTGACTTTTCTGGCTGTTTTGATCAAGTATTTGCTGCTGTTTCGCAAGATCCTCTTGATCTTCTAATAAAATTTGTTCTTGTCTATCAATCTCTTTTTTGTCTTCCTCAATCTGCAGCAGGTCTGCCTTCTGGGATGTCAAGATATCTTTATCTGCATCCATTAGGGTAGAAACGGCGCTCGCGCGTTGGATAAAATCTGAGATACTATCAGATTCGAAGAATAAATTGATGATGACATTAATATTATCCGTTTGTTGAAGTGAGACCGCTCTCTGCTTCATAATTCCTTTACGGGCAAGGATTTTGTCTTCGAGGACAACAATTTCTTGTTTCTTTTTTTCAATGAGTTCATTTGTAGCGTCTATTTTTTGTTGCGTTTTGGCCATTTCTTCTTTGTTTTTTGTAATATCACTGTATAGGGCATTCAATTCTTGTTGAATTTTTACAATTTCTTGATTAACATTCTGCTTTTCTTGCGCTTTTTGCTCTACTATTTTTTGTTTTTCCGCTAGCTCTTCTTTAGCATTATGTAGGGCTTCCGTGCTTGTTTGTGCATATGTAACCATAGACCCCGATACTGATAATATGATTGTAAGTAACACGAGAATGATACGCTTTCTTGTCGTTTGCATACACTTTCTCCTTTCCTTAGTACTCTATTTATACCAGAAGAATGTGCCAGTAATGTTACAAAAATATTAAAAGTACATCACTTTTTGTCATATTACACATATTAGTGTCAATTCTGTGTCATAACAGTGTTAAGTTTTAGGACGTCGAATTACATTAAATTTTCTTACTTTCCGTGAGTGTGCTGTTTGGTTTGTCCTTCGCTAATCTCTTTTTATCATTCGGGAATTCCGTTAAAAAAGACACCGAGTTCCCTTCTTTAATGGCAAAATGGGTGAGGAATTCAAAAACTTCTTTTTCAGTTAAATCATTGTTTTCTTTATAGATTTGTAAAGAATGCTGCTCGTACGTAATATGAATTTCGGAATTAAAGCTATGGATGGGAATAATTGCCTTCTTATGAAATGGAATAGATTGATAAGGAGTAACCTCATATGTGTGGGGCGACCGAGTTGAGAGTTGGACTGCATCAAAAAAGCTTGGTTTACTGTCGATTTCTATTTTTTTCTTTCTGGTTGGTTTGCCAATAAATATTATTGAGTTTTTCTCCACAAAAATACCTACCTCCATAAAATACAATAATTTACATCACCAAACATTATTCGACGATAACTTACAAATTCCTTTAAGGTGATTTTATCCCAACTCATATTTTTTCTGGAATGTTCACTATTTTTACATAAATGAATAGGAGTATTTGGCAGATAGGCTCATTAAGAGGAGTCATGCTCCATCACGAAGGATTTCTATTGGCTTAAATCAAAGAAGCCGCTGACGAGTTCAGCGGCTTCTTTTAAAAAAAACAGGGGGGTTTTTCTCTTAGTTTATCCCGTTGGAATATTTTTATACGTGCCAATCACAAAAAAATTCCGGCAAGTAACTGCCGGATAAATGGAGATCATCTCGGAGATGGCATTGATTTTTTTTCAAAGGGTCAGTTGCGGGGATAATTTTTGAAAATCCTAAAAACGAAATGGAATAGTTGGTGAAGGTTCGTGAGGATGGGAGGAGTAAATTCTAATGAGGTTGTCTCTTTCCTTGATTTCATGCTGTTGTTCCCTAATAATCCATTCCAGCTGGCTAACGCGTTTTTGGAGGCTGTCGAAATTTTTATTTGAATTTCCGACCATTTTGATTAAACTTTCCAATAATTGCTCAAGGTTTCTGGTCATTTCATCGTTATACACCAATCGTCACTTCCTCCTTTTTTGGAGGAGCTTCCACTTCATGCGGCTGCGGCTTGGAGCTTAGGAACTGAACCGTTTCCGCGACTACCTCTGTCACATACACCCTTTTCCCCTCTTTGTTATCATAGTTCCGCGTCTGCAATCGCCCCGTGATTCCGATTACTGAACCTTTCCGGCAATATTGACACGTATTCTCGGCTGTTTTCCGCCAAAGTGTGCATTGAACAAAATCAGCTTCGATTTCGCCATTTTGGTTACGATAGTGACGCGACACCGCCAGGGTGACTTGGGCCACGGCCGTCCCTTCTGTCGTCTGTTTTAATTCGGGGTCCCGCGTCAACCTGCCAACAAGTGTGACTTGATTGATCATACCTTCATCTCCTTCTTTGTTTGACGGTACTAGCATAGCCTGTTGGTGTCCTTGTTGTAAAACAGGGAAAAGACCATTATTAGGCTGGTTTTTAGGAGATAAACAGTTTTTCAAAGGGATTTTTGTCAAAAAATGGCTTGTTGATTTTCAGAAAAACTAATCTTCTAAATTTCGACAAAAACTTTTCGACATTTGCTTTAAGTGAACATATGTTATAATTTAGGAAAACGCAATCAGGAGGTTATGATGAAATCTTTTAAGTTGTACTCATTAGATGTAGTGGAAGATGATACTTCGATTGAAGTTCCGTTAGTAGATGGCTTAATTCTCAATAAGGAAGACGAGCGCTCCACATGGCTGCTTGAGGCGTATACAGATTTGTCCCTCTATGATTATTTCCAAAAAATTTCCGAGCAAAATCGCGACATTATTGTTGAGGCTGTGATTACTAAGAAGGAGAATGCGCCTGCTTATTTTCAAACAAATATTGTCTCGCTAACTAAATTTGAAAAGCATATTAGCGTTTTGTTCGAGGGAAGAATCCGCCGAAATAAAAGCGACTATTCTGAGTTATTGCTCGAAAGTCTTCTTCAAAAAGGGTTGGAAGGCCCCGCGCTGCTCACCGAATTTAGAGAAAAGATCCAAAGTAAACCGAAGTTAAAAGTGAAGTCGAACAAATAAATTATAAGTTAAGGGACAGGCTAACAGCCCGTCCCTTCTTTATTGCCGTGATTTACTCGTCTTTATTATCCCTATCTTTCACGTCAATATCATCTTCGATTATTTCTTCTTTTTTGGTATTGCTATCCTTAATTGGGTCTTTGTCGGTATTAGTATTTTTGTCCTCTGACATTGGATAATGGTTATTTCTGTTGTCTAAATCCATGTTATCGTCATCATAATTGTTCCTATCATTTAAATTGTTACGGTTTAAATTGTTACGATTTAAATTGTTGTCATTTAAATCATTATCATTTAGATTGTTATCGACGGCTGGTGGCGGCGGATTTTGGTCATCGTTATCATTATTACAGGCTGTTAACATTCCTGCAGATAAAATTGAACCTGCTAGCAAAAGAAATAACTTTTTATTCAAAATCATGAACCCCTTCCAAAACAAGTATTGACCTACCTCATGGTCTAATTTTAGGTTGTCCAGTGTCTTTCAAATGATTGCTAGCATTTTTTTACATAAAAAAACGACCAGAAATTCCTTCCCGGTCGTTTCGTTTTGTTTATTTTTTTTTCTCCCCTAAGGCAAATGTGATTTCGGCTTCACATGCCACTTCACCGTCAACGGTTGCAACGGCTTTTCCTTTGCCGATTGGTCCGCGCAGACGGATGATTTCTACTTCCAGACGAAGCTGATCGCCTGGTTTGACTTGCTTTTTAAAACGGCAGCCATCAATTCCTGCAAAAAAGGCTAAGCGGCCGCGATTTTCTTCTTTTTTCAACATTGCGACAGCCCCAACCTGTGCAAGAGCTTCGACGATTAATACACCAGGCATGACAGGGTAATCCGGAAAATGGCCATTAAAGAACTCTTCATTGGCGCTAACGTTTTTAATTCCGACTGCGCTCTTCCCTTCTTCTACTTCTAAAATTCGATCCACCAAAAGGAATGGGTAGCGATGTGGGATGATTTCTTTGATTTGTTCGATATCTAACATAGATTAGTACCTCCTACTAGTAACAAGTATTTACTTCCTATTCTACTACTTAACGTATACAAAAAGGAAGGGAATTACATCCCTTCCTCCACTTTTCTTTTTCCTTTTTCAACTAAATCAATAATATGCGTCCATGTGGATTCCTTGAATACATCTTTAACGTTTCCGCCGCCAAGGATCCCATATCCAACCATAGCGCCCAACGATATGCTTATGAAAGCAAAGACCACTAAAAGAATCAGTCGCAGCCAAATTGGAATCAGGCGGATTCTGACTCGTTGATGTTTATTAGAGACATTCTTTTCTTTGTCTTTCGTGGCGGCATCTTTCGACCTTTTTGCCTCACGGCTTTTGTTCCTCGCGTTTGATGTCTCCTGTTTTTTTACCTGTTTTTCACGTTTCTCAGCCTTCGCTTGTTTCGCAGCATCCCTCGTGCTTTGTACCACTGCTTTTGCCGGTTTCGCTGCGGTTTTAGTGACTGCTGACACTGCTTTTCCCGCACCCTTCGCGATTGAGACAGCGGGTTTTGCCACGTTTTTTGTTACTTGAACAACTTCCTTGGCTTGTATCGCAGGAGTATCCTTTGTTTGTCGGACCTCTTCTTTGGCATCTTTCACTGCGTCCTGTGTTCTGTGCGCTGCGTCCTTGGATTGTTTCGCTGCGTCGTTATTCCGTTGCTGAGCTTCGGCTTTGGCCCGCTTATATTCTTCTCTCGTACTATATTCTTGATTTGGATTATTTATAGACATTTGTTAATTCCCCTTTTACTGAAGTCCGCCCATTTATTTTTATCTGCATGGGAGACCCTGGACCCAGTGAGTTATACATATTATAACCAATTTTTCTTTTCAACTCTTATAGCTGGTTTATTTGGATTTATTTTTACAATTAGTCATTCATTATTCTATTATAAAAAATAAATTCAAAATACTCATCAATTTTTTACAGGAAATAGTCAATAAAGGTAGAAATTACTCAAATTCTGTCGTTTTTTAAAGAGAGTTCTATCGAAGTTCAAAGAAAAAAGCCCAATGACTGAGGCTTGTCCTGCCTGCTTCATTAGACTTTTTGTATCCTGCTCTTTTGAGGTATGATGTCTTACAACACCAAACCTAAAAGGGCCGCTAAGATTCATTGTCAACTTAATTCCACTTGCAGGGACAATTTTTCAGAAAGGATCATCCAAACTTCCGACTTGGAATCTTGTCGATGTTATCAAGCATAATTCCTGTTCCAATCGCGACACAATCCATTGGATTTTCGGCCACAAGGACGGGAACCTTTAATTCGTCTGCTAACAGCATGTCAATGCCATGCAGCAATGCGCCGCCGCCTGTTAAAATAACGCCGCGGTCAATGATGTCAGCTGATAGTTCTGGCGGAGTGCGTTCCAGCACGCTTTTTGCAGCCTGAACGATCACAGCAACCGATTCACGTAATGAACCTTCGATTTCTTCGGAACGAACTGAGATGGTGCGCGGCAGACCGCTTACCATGTCACGTCCGCGGATTTCCATTTCTTCCGAGCGTGAACCTGGGAATACAGTCCCGATGTTGATTTTTATATTTTCAGCTGTACGCTCACCGATCAAGAGCTTGTATTCGCGTTTAATGTAGTTGAGGATTTCCATGTCGAATTTGTCACCGGCCATTTTGATGGAGGAAGAAGTCACGATATCGCCCATTGAAAGGACTGCTACATCCGTCGTTCCTCCTCCGATGTCCACTACCATATTTCCGCTCGGTTGGAAAATGTCCATTCCCGCACCAATCGCTGCAACCTTTGGTTCTTCTTCTAAGTAAATCTTTTTCCCGCCGCTCTTTTCAGCAGCTTCTTTGATTGCTTTCTGCTCTACACTTGTAATATTCGTTGGGCAGCAAATCAGAATGCGCGGCTTCGATAAAAAGCCTTTAACGTTTAACTTATTAATAAAATGCTTTAACATTGCTTCCGTTACATCAAAGTCAGCGATCACACCATCTTTAAGCGGGCGGATCGCGACGATGTTCCCAGGTGTCCGACCAACCATGCGGCGAGCTTCTTCACCAACAGCAAGTACGCGATTTGTATTTTTGTCAATTGCCACTACGGACGGCTCATTTAATACGATTCCACGGCCTTTTACGTGAATTAACACGTTAGCCGTTCCCAGGTCAATCCCAATATCTCTTGCAAACATTCTCTTTTCTTTCCTCCTTAAAACGGAATCCACATACTTTTCCTAATTGTATATTGTACCACACTCATTAAGATTTCCATACTTTTAGCATAGAAAAGTTGTAAAATCTTGCAGAAGGATGTCGTATTGGAGGATTCCTAGAGAATGCCTTGAAACCTATTCTTTTTTCAGCCGAGTCATAACGGTTTATTTTACAGCTTCACCTTCCTTTTCTTCTTTCTGATATTTCATTTTTGTTGCCTCTCCCCCTCGGAGATGACGGATTGATTTATGATAGTCTAAAATACCTTTAACCTCGTTTGCCAGCTCTGGATTAATCTCAGGAAGTCTCTCTGTAAGATCCTTATGGACTGTACTTTTGGATACGCCAAACTCCTTCGCAATCACGCGAACCGTTTTCCTCGTCTCCACGATATACTTTCCAATCTTGATAGTTCTCTCTTTGATGTAATCGTGCACACTCTCGCCCTCCCTAAATTGGATGTGAGAAGTGTGAAATGAGACCCGCTTATCACTTCGACGAATTCTGCTTCCGTTATGGTGTCTGCTTGATCATCAACCTTGGTGTCAACTTTGGTGTCAGGCACCATTAAAAGACATTTGTCCACTTATGGAGGACACATTAGGTTGATGGGTCTCAGGCACCAAACGGCAGAAAGTAAGTTACCTTCTGTCTATACGATGAATAATCATGTCCCCGACTGAAT
>NZ_JBALSN010000065.1:40313-41884 GCF_036966985.1 Neobacillus drentensis
CATTTTATTAGCTTGGATACGGGAATATGCTATAAATACTCAATCGGGACAAGGTGATATTCAAAGTTTTTTGATAATTGGACTTCTTACTTTTTTTCGACAGTCAATCAGAGTGGTCCAGAATCGCTCCGTTGCGCGGTTTTGGACTGGAAATATCCATAGCTTAGTTTTATTTCCCAAGAAATTTGTCGATAAAAAAATTATTCAAAAATGGCGATTAAGATTGGAATGGAGGTTCAAAAGGGGTTTGAAAGCCAGTACTTTGCATGATTTGGGGCAGTTTTTTCTAAAAGCATTGTTAAAATTATTATATCTTTGATACCTTTTTGGTATGTGTTTTTTGAAAGGAAGGGAACTATGACACCTTTTACTGAAAATGTAGTGGAAATTATTCGCAGCATCCCCGAAGGTAAGGTGGCGACTTATGGCCAAATCGCTCGGCTTGCTGGAAGCCCGCGTGCTGCCCGCCAAGTCGTCCGCGCCCTCCACTCTACGAGCAAGAAGTACCGCCTTCCCTGGCACCGCGTCATCAATGCCAAGGGGCAAATCGCCCTCCAGGATGACGAGTCCTATAATGAGCAACGGTTGTCGTTGGAGGCGGAAGGCGTGGAAATCGGCTTGGGTGGGATTATTGATTTGGAGAAGTATCAGTGGCGGCCGGAATAACAGACTAAGACGAGGGGCCCAAAAAGGAAAACGGCCGATATAAGGACATACCAACACAAAAAAACACCTAGCCCCTCCTAGGTGTTTAACTCCAAACTATTTCATTGTGGTGCCTGACACCACATAATACCCATCTAGCGCACCAACTCAAAAACTTTCTTCACTTTTTTAACAGGTATCTGCGAGCCGCCCCGCTTCTGGACATTCTCGACCATCATTGCGATCATCAAATCTGGTGAATTCGTGTTATATCCAATGAACCAGCCATTTTCCGTACCTGTTTCACCTTGCTTTTGTTTAATCTCCGCTGTCCCCGTCTTGCCCGCCAGCGGATAATCCTTCATATCAGCTGCATGCGCTGTTCCGGCGGCATCACCAACCACCTTCCGCAAATCCGCCGCGATCACCCCGGCATGTTCTGCTGAGACTACTGCTTCCTTCCAGACCTGACTCTTCTGCTCATCCATCAAAAGAATCGGCTTGATCATATTTCCATTATTGATAAATGGTGTATACGCCGACAGCAAATGCACAATACTCATTTGAATCTGCCCTTGCCCATAGCCCGAATCCGCCAGCGCAATTTCCCGGTCCAGTGCGCCAATCGTTGATTTTTCGAGCGGGAATGGATACGCCAGCTCTTCCTCAAAGCCAAATTTCTTCAGCCCATCCGCGAAAGCAGCTTTTCCCGTTTTTAACGCCGCTTGGGCAAAATAAATATTATCACTAAATACAAACGCCTTTTCCAGATTAACTGGCGCCGATCCCGCATGGACTCGCGTCACAAAATAACCGCCCCATGACTTATCCTTTTGCCACTTCTTTCCTAAAATCGGAACCGCCTGCTCTGGTGTAACCGCTCCGTTTTCCAATGCCACCCCAGCCGTGATTGCTTTCATCACAGA
>NZ_JBALSN010000065.1:41960-45849 GCF_036966985.1 Neobacillus drentensis
TTCCTGCAGTGCCTTCCATTCAGCCGCCGAGAAGCCGAGCATCGCTTGATTTGGGTCAAATGAAGGTGTACTGACAAGCGCCAGCGTTTCCCCCGTCACAGGGTTTATAGCCGCTCCTGTGCCCGCTTCCTTGCCAAGTTGGTCATAGATTGCTGTCTGAACATCCACATCAATCGTCAGCTTCACCGTTTTTCCATCCTCAACTGGCTTTTCAGCGAGCACCTCCTTGCTACCATTCTTCTTGTTAATGGTAATCTTCACGCCAGGCTTGCCCTTTAACTGCTCGTCGTACACTTGCTCAAGTCCTCTTTTTCCAATCATATCATTACTTGTGTAACCCTTATCTTTAAGTTTTTCCAACTCGTCCGCTGAGATCGCCCCAACATATCCAATAAGTTGTGCCGCAGCTTTATCATACGGATAAATCCGAGCCTCCACCTTTCGCGTTTGTACCGGCTCGAGTGCAATCAGCTGGGCAATCCGTGCCTCATCCTCCATTGACACCCGCTTCAACGGCACAAACAGTTCCGGCTTCACCCAACTTGCACTAATCGCCTTCTTAATCTGCTCAGGGCTCATTTTTAAAAGCGCGGATAACGGTTCTAGTACCTGGTCAGTCACCTTCCCTGCAACTACACCGACCTCATACACTTGGCCATTCACAGCCAGCCCGATCTCATTGCGGTCGAGAATTTCTCCTCTTATTGGCGCAGTCGTATCAATGCCAATTTTATCTCCCTCTTGCAATTTTGGGAAAATGAACCCTGTATTCCAGTCTACATACCAATTCTTCTTGTCGGCTCGCTCTTCTTTCTTTAAGTTAGCTTTGTGAGTGAATTGAATCGGTCCCGCCACGCTATTCATACTTGCCGTAAATGAATATTGAGCTTGTTCTTTTTCCGCCTGTTTATCTTCTTTTGGTTTCTTAAAGTTAATCTTGAGGTCTGTTATCTGAAGATCTTTGTAGATTTTTTGATAGCGGTTTGTAAATTCCTCTTTGGTGATTTTCTTCTTCGCATTATTAGAAAGATAATCATACATCTGATCAAACTTCTGCCCATTCCATAACGCTATGTACTTCGCAAAACGATCCTGCGGCGTCGGCTCCTTACTGCAGCCAGCCAGAACCGCCATCATCAGCAGCACCACCAGCATGGCCCCTACTAACTTCCTCAACAAAATCCTCTCCTTTAAAAAGTAACATTTGGTGTTTGGTGTTTAGTGTTTGGTGTCAGGCACCACAAAAAGACACTTTCTCCAATTTGTACACCATCAGCAGACACTGCTTACTACTTCTGGTGTCAGGCACCAATATTTATTATTATACCGTGGATATACAAAAAATGGTGTTTTGTCCATTTATTATGAGTAAAATATAATGCGAAATAGTGCGAATAAGTTTGAAATGAGTGCAAAAAAAAGAGGAAAGAATTCCCCTTCCCCTTTGTTACGTTATGATTATGAGTTTGTTTTTTCTGATGTGTTAGTAGAATTGTCATCCGCATTTTTATCTTGGTCAGAAGAGTTTTCTTGATCAAGAGAGTTTTCAGGATCTTCGATCATTTGCTCTTTTTCCTTCATTTGTGGAGTTTCTACTGATTCGCTTGCATTTTCATTCGAAAGTTTTGCTTCCTGTAAAGTGGTTAACGATTTGTTAAAATAGTCACTAGGGTTTACAGCAATTCCATCTTTACGAATTTCAAAATGTACATGTGTTCCAGCTTTTTCATTGAACAAGCTTTGTCCAGCCTTGGCAATAACTTGTCCCTGTTTTACCTCGTCGCCAACCTTGATCTTTATGTCTTTAACGGATTGATATTGTGTTACAATACCTTTGTCGTGTTCCAATTCAATGACATTCCCAAGGACTGCATCTTCTTCAACACGTGTAACAGTACCGCTTAGTGATGCAACAACATCAAACGATTCGCCGTCTTTCACGGTCACATCGATACCAGTATTTGGTTGGTAGGTATTGTTATAGAATACCAATGCCGCTTCCTGGTCTTCTGTTTTTCCGTTGAAATCATAGAATTTCGTTTTTACGACAGCTGCATCTGCATTTTCCACTGGCATTTTGAAGTCTTCGAATGTCTTGCTAACTTCAACAGCTGGCTCTTGACCCTTTTTACCAGCAATATCCGTGGATTTGTAATCGTATTTGTCTGACGCGTTGTTGCTTGTTTGATACCATAGTACCGCGGTCAAAATGATTGCTGCACTTGCAATATAAATGGCTGGAAATACCCAACGCTTTTTGAAAAAGCGTTTTACGCTGGAACTTTGAGAAGATCGCTTGTTTTCTTCCTCTCTCATTTTCATCACCTCAGCAATCATTCTGAACAGATAAGTAGAATTATATACACTAGTGAAAAAAATTTTTTTGAACTTATTTTTCGACAGTGATTAAGTTTTTATGCATGAAGTTGGAAAAATTATTTTCCGAGGAGAAAGTACCATTATAGGAGGAATTTTTATGAAAATCTTTAAGTGGGTATTGCGGGTGCTCCCGTTTGCCTATATGGCGGCCATTTTTATTATGTCGAGCCTGCCAGCCGACCATTTCGTTAAGCTGCCTGATTCCCAAATTGACCACACCATTAAGGAATCTTTACATTTAATAGAGTTTGCGATTTTGTATGTATTACTAGTGCTAGCGATGTTAACCCGCCGGGGAGCGTTCACGCCGGCCTTAAACATTGCCTGCGCCGTGTTCGCAGGTCTCTATGGTATCAGCGACGAAATCCACCAATCCTTCTATACCTACCGCTCCGCGTCCTGGTTTGACCTAGTCAAAGACTTCACCGGGATCTTGGTTTGCTTTTATTTTATTAGTGGGGCATTGTTTAAAGGGAAATTTAAGGGACTTGGTAAAGCACTTGGCCGTGTGTAGTTTTAGGAAAATAAATTCTGCCTTTTAATGTCCCTGTAAAGGCTAAGTTCATAGATTTAAGGATTTTATTTGCACTTTTAGGAGAGTCAATATGCAGATAACGTCTCAATTCTGAGTTTGTAATCGAGGGCTTGATTAAAAGAAAGTAATCGTTGATTGCTTGGATATGGGCTGTTTTTGATTTGCACTGACAATTCGGACAGACCCATGTTCCATATACATATTTCATGGATAAACAGTTACATCCTGGGCATTGAACACCTGGGAGGATGTCATTTTGGCATAAATGGTAGCGTTCTAGTAAATCGGGATTTTCCGGGGTATCATTGGTTAGCAGCAGCCGTTTAACCTTGTTCAGCTCTTTCTTATCAAGTTTCGCATGCGTATTTTGGCTGGCGATTTGCGAGATTTTTTCAATTAAACCTTCACCTTCACTATTTATTATGTTTGCCAGTATTGATTCATGTCCCGGATCCACACGAATCGTAGCCTTTTGATTACTATTTACAAAAAGATAGTGAATCGGAATGTCCAGACAATGATGCTCCTTCAGCCATTTTTTTAGTTTTAACGCCTGCATCCTGGCCTGTAAGACCGGATTCTTAATTCTTTCCTCGCTGCCGTTCACATGTAAAATAGTTTGGTTTAAGTATTTTTGAAAGAGGTATTCACCGGTACGGTTCTTTACTTCAAGAACTAGAGCAAATGCTGCTGTAAGGAGGAGAAAATCCATTTGGAAAAAGTATTTCCCTGACTTTAGGCGAATATTATGGAAAATAAGGTAGTTTGATTCAGGGAGCATACTTAGGTAGAACTCTAGTGATTTCTCTCCATGGTAACCTGCCATCCAGTTCTTATATTCTGTTAAAATGGTTGGCCGCATAGGGTGATTCTCTGCGACTCTTCTGAGTAGTGCCTCATATTTTTTAATTCTCAACGGAACTACACATTCTTTTACGAACAATTGCATCAGTCCTTTCTCTTTTTTTAAAAATT
>NZ_JBALSN010000066.1:0-9264 GCF_036966985.1 Neobacillus drentensis
GCACCACAAAAAGACACTATCTCGGTTTTTCCACGACAGATGGACACCGCACCAAAAATAACCATTTTTATTAAATTTTATCAGATTCTTATGGGTGGTTTGTACTGTTATTTGAAATTTATATAAATTGCTGATATTTATAGGTTTTGATTTTTGGCAATATTTTTTGTGTATGAACCGATATTTAGGGAACATTATACTCATCTATTTTATTAACGGAGTAGGTGAGAGATCTTGATGGAACAAACCGTCTTGGCAGGTTATCAACCGGTAAATAACATTAATGTTTATTACGAGTTTTATCCTAATCACACATCTGAAAAAACGTTTGTTTTATTACATGGCTTCCTTTCTTCCACCTTCACATTTCGCCATTTAATTTCTTTATTGAAAAAGGAGTACCAGGTTCTATCTATTGATCTTCCCCCATTTGGGAAAAGTGCTAAATGTAACCGCTATGTATATTCCTACAAAAATTTAGCCCAAACAGTAATCCAACTTACGGAATCATTAGGGCTTAAAAAAATGACGTTTATTGGTCATTCTATGGGTGGACAAATTGTATTAAATATCCTCCATATGATGCCAGAACTCGCGGACAAAGCTATTCTTCTCTGCAGTTCAGCTTATCTCAAACGCTCAAAATTGCCTTTGATTATTACAAGTTACCTACCCTATTTCCATCTTTTCGTAAAATATTGGTTTGCACGGACGGGGGTAAAGAAGAATCTTCAGGACGCACTTTATAATCACGCCATCATTAATGATGAAATGATTAACGGTTACTTACAACCGTTTTTAACGGATGAAATTTTTGTGGCTCTTACAAGGATGATTCGTGATCGTGAGGGAGACTTGCCTGCCCAAATTCTTAACCAAATAAAAACACCTTGTTTATTACTATGGGGGGATCATGATAAATCAATGCCCCTTAATATTGGTGAGAAGTTAAATAAGGATTTAACCAACTCAGAGCTCATTGTTTTAAAAGATTCTGGACATGCCCTTCCTGAAGAGCGACCCCGGGAAGTATTTGAATATATTAAAGGCTTTATTAATAATTACAAAACGGCAGCTGAAGCTTAGCTGCCGTTTTGTACTGGATTTAATTTGGTCTACCATGAAGAAAGAATAAGGAGTGAATGAACNNGTTCATTCACTCCTTATTTAAACCAGCCTTTTTCTTTGGATTGAGTAATCGCCTCGATACGGTTTTTTACTTCAAGTTTGTCGAGGATAATTGAGATGTAGTTTCTGACGGTTCCTGTCTTGATACAAAGCTCTTCTGCGATTTCCTTTGTATTTTTACCATCCGCAACGAGCTCTAACACCTCTTTTTCCCTGTCTGTTAATGGATTTTCCTCGCCATACACATCATCCATAAGTTCTGGTGCATAAATTCGTCTTCCTGACATTACACTGCGGATAGAACTTGCCAACTCTTCACTCGGACTGTCTTTTAACAAATACCCGTTCACTCCTGCCTTCAACGCTCGTTGAAAATAACCTGTTCTAGCAAAAGTCGTTAGGATGATTACTTTACAGCCCAGCCCCTTTAGTTCTTCTGCTGCCTCTAGACCGCTCTTACCAGGCATTTCGATATCCATAATACAAACATCAGGCTGAAATTTTTTTACGAGTGCCACGGCTTCTTCACCGTTTGATGCCTTTCCGACCACCTCCATGTCTTCTTCCAAATTAAGAAGTGAACCAAATGCACCTAATAGCATTTGCTGGTCTTCAGCAATCACGATTTTAATCATTTTTCTCCTCCTTATCCATCCCTGGTTTAACATCATTTGGTACTCTTATGATTAATGTGGTTCCTTCTTTTGTCAAAACTTCCAGACTTCCATTAATAAATTCCAATCGCTCTTTCATACCAATCAGTCCATGGCCTTCTTTCAACTTTTCTTGCTCTTTCTTAAAATCACCATCATCACGAATTGTCAGGACCAATTCCTGCATTGACTGAATAATAGTTATGAAACAAGATTTCGCACCACTGTGTTTGACAACATTATTTACTGCTTCTTTCATACACATGCTTAGAATGTTTTCTGTTAACAGCGTAACTTTTGCTGGAGTAAAATCTCCTTCTTTGATCAAATTAATTTCAGCAGCGTGAAGGATTTGTTCCACACGGACAATTTCGTCCCTCAAGCGGATCCCACGCATCGATGAAACCATCTTACGTACCTCACTTAATGCGGTTCGGGCTGTTTGCTGCACATCCTTTAATTCATTTCGCGCTTGCTCCGGATCCTTTGAGATTAACCTCCGGGCCAAATCCGTTTTCAACCCAATAAGTGAAAGCTTTTGTCCGAGGGTATCATGAAGGTCCCTGGCGATCCGCTGCCTTTCCTCTATTTTAACTAACTCTGAAATCCGTTTGTTTGCATCCAGTAACTTTTCTTCTAGCTGACCTCGTTCTTTCCTGTTATGGATGCTAAACGGGAGGAGGATGACACTAATCCAGATGATAATGACAAAGGGCAATTGCTGCAGAAATAATTTTTCTTGCATGACAATACTGAAGTTAATGGACACAGAAGTACTAAACAAATGAATAAAATACAACGTTAAAAAAGCGATTCTTTCTTTGATATTGCCGATAAAATAAGCGAGAAAAAAAGCAAAGTAAACATAATTGAAAAGACTTGTGGCAGTAATAGATATACCAATCAGGATCAACGTCCATAGATAGACGGGCCAGCCTTTAGATAAAAACGCGATTCGGTAAAGAATAAAGAATAATAATGTGAGTAATATCCCCACTACTATTTCAATGGTTGAGGGAGATTGAAAAATAAAGTAAAACGGTAAAATTCCAAGAACTGTCCAAATATACGGAGCAATTCCATTATTTTTTTGAAATGTCAGATACTTTTTTATCATAAGGCAACCTCATTTTCACTTAACATCCTTAATCCTTTTATCATAACTCAAAACTGTCAAGTTGTACTCCATTACAACACCATTTTAGCTAAAAACTTTCTCTATTCATACACAACAATATTCTTCTTTTCAGACAAGTAAATCAGATATATGTACTTTACACTCATATGTAATATTTTCCCACAACTCCATATATAATAAAATAATCATACTTTTATACCCGTTTACACCATTCAAATATTGGATATAACAGTTGTTATTATACAACTAGGAGGAATGAATGTTGAGTGAAATATTCAAAAGTTACTCCGGAATTCCTTATTTGCGGCTTGGTGCAGGTGAACCTTTAGTTTTCATTCATGGTCTAGGTGAAGTAAAGGAGGGTTGGGCAAACCAATTTGAATTTGCGAATCAGTATGACTTAATCATTCCTGATTTACGAGGTCATGGAGAGTACACTACGCCTGGGGAGATTTCAATAAATAACTTTGCAGATGATGTAATTAGTATATTAAAAGAGTTAGGAATAGAAAGCGCACATATATGCGGGTTATCGATGGGTGGAATGGTTGCACAAGAAATTTATCGTCAAGCACCTGGGATGTGCCGGTCTTTAATGTTAGTGAGCACGTTCCATTATGCACCAAGGCAACTCGGAAAGCTTTTTCTAAAGTACCGGAAAGCACAACTAGAAAATAAATCTCCTAAAGCGATCGCAGAAAGGTCCGCAAAGGTTTGTCTATATTCTTGGAGCAAGGAAAATATCGAGACCTTCTCTAAATTCTACAAACCAAACCGTGAATTCTTCTTTAAATCCATGGAGGCTTGTTTACAAGTCAATAACCTAAACTTACTCCCACAGATTAAAGTGCCAACCTTAATTATTGGCGGGCAGTACGATGCAGTTATTCCTGTTTGGGTTCAGTACTTAATGCATAAACAAATTCGTCACTCTGAGTTTGTCATTTTCAGGAATACTGGTCATGTTGCTAAATTAGAGGCAAAGGATGAATTCAACCAAGTTCTGAGAACATTTTTAAACAAACATAAAAGAGCAAGTTAGGAGTAGAGGGATCATCCTTCCTCTCCTAACTTGCCCTACTGAAATAACTTGTCCCAAACTATATTTAAAAAAGCGGATTGGAACGACTAGACGCCCATTGATCAACAATTCCTGCAAATAAACCAGATAATGCAAGACCAACATGCCCTGATTCAACGCACACATACGTTTTATCTTCACTCGATACTAAATCCATAATTGGTTTACTTTGCTCTTCTAAAACTAAATTGTCTCTAGACCCTGAGACCACGAATAGATTGGCACGAATATTTTTCAAATCGGCCGGTTTATTCCCTACCATGAACTCCCCTTTAACCAGCTTGTTACCTTTAACTAATTCATTTACAAATTGTTTATAGGCCTCACCTGCAAAAGGCACTTGATCAAGTGTCCATTTATTCATCCGACGCCATTTTTCAACATAACGGTGATCGTGGGCCCGATTTAAGAGCATGGTATAATTGGTAAAATAGATTGGCGATCCAATTGCTCTAAACATCATTTCCACATATTTAGAGGGAACAACCCCATAAACATCTAGAAAATGATCGAGATTAATATCTCCATTTTTGAGACCTTCCGCCCATTTTTCCGGCCCTACAAACGTACTGAAATCAATAGGTACCGTAGCTACGATTAAATTTTTGATTGGTTCTTCGGCTACAGATGCGTAGATAGAGGCAATCGTACCTCCTAAACAATATCCAACGAGAGTAATTTCCTCCGCTTCAGAATGGCGAATGGCCCTCTTTACAGCTGTTTTTAGATATTTCTCGACATAAGTATCGATACCAATCTTTTTGTCTTCATAGCCTGGTGTACCCCAATCCAATAAATACACTTCATAGCCCATGTCAGTTAAGTTCTTTATCACACTTTTCTTTGGGTCAATATCTAAAATGTATGGTTTATTAAAAAGCGAATACACAAAAAATAATGGAATCTCATACTTTTTTTGATTGGCAGGATAATGCCATAAAACTGATTTATTTTTTCTCCATACTTCAGTCCTTGGAGTTTGACCAACCTTGGGTTCAGGTTCAGATAAAAGTTTAACCACATTTGCCCAGCGGTCCATTTCTTTTTGATAATCAAACTCCGGAATGCTCCCCTTGAAAGGTGCTTCTGTTGCCAAGCTCATCCCTCCATTTCATTTTATTTCGCTGTCCCTGATCCGGCCAACTCTCGAACCACTTCTTTGTTCTTTTCAAGAAGACCTTTTATTGACTCGAATTCTTCTTTAAAGTTAGTTAATTTCATTAACTCAAACTTCATTTCTTGGAGTTCTGCCTTTAATTCTTTGGTCTCTATTTGCTCTTTTTTCGTTTTAACTAACTCTGTTTTAAGCTGCTTTGTTAATTTAATGATTTCTTTTGAAATCTCCACAACACTCTCGATTTCCTTGTTCTGGGACTTCATGGTATCCTGCAAATCCCAGATTTGTTCCTCAAGAGCTTCAATTTTTTCCTCGGCTTGGACCGTTAACGTGGCAACATTCGCTATATCATTTTTAGTTGGTAAATTCAAAACACCTGCAAGTGCTTCCTGATTCTTTTTGAATGTCTCAAGATAACGAGAATTAATTTCTGTTCCGGTATTAGACATTTTTATGAAATCCTTGTTATCCGTCCAATGATAGATAAAATCATTTATCTGTTTTTCCCATAAAAGACTAAGCTTATGAAAGGATTCAAATGGATCGTAAGGTTTTTTACCAGACATTACTTCCACTCCTATTTTGTCATTATTTAGATTGATCGGTTGCATTCTTCATATAATTCTGAAACGGCAGGATTGCAGATTTCACTTGCTTAGCAAACATATTTACAAATACTTTTTGATTTTCATATAAAACATTGCTTGTTTTCTTAACACTCTCAATATATTTTTCTCTGCCATTTTTCCGATAAGCGATATATTGTTCAACGGTTTCTACATATTTATCTAAGGCATCCAATTGTCCTGTAATTAATGCTTGAGTTGGGGTTAATAATAAATGAGCTGTTTTATTTTGAATATCCTCAACAACTTTGTTAATTTCTTCATATGATTTCACTGGAAAGAACTGCTGTAGTGGAGTCGTTGTCATAAGTAATTCTTCGCGTGCTCCCTTTTCCCACTCTTTCAGTTCCATCCCAAATTGCGCAGAAATGGTGAGGGCATTTTCTTGATTCTGTTTAAGCTTTTCTACGTAGTTTCTAACTGCTTCCAAGAAAAGTGTATCTCGTTTATTTAAGCGGTCTTCCCAAGCATCTAATTCATTAAATCCTAACTTCCAAAGCAGATCTAAGCTTGATGAATCCTGTTCCTCGTCAACCTCTACTTCTTGATTTTCTAACTCTAATACTTTTTCAGTTTTTTTCGTCATGATTATTCTCCTCCAAGTTCAAATCAAATAATTGTTTTAACTCTATTAACTCATCTTCCAAGCTTTTTAGTTTACAAGCGTGGATTTCCACTGCTTCCTTTTCCAAAATAGCTTGCAAGTCTTCCCATGATTCACGAATCATTTTTAACTTGTTCCGGTTCTCTTGCTGTCTTTTGTTCATCCAATAGATGGATTCATCCAAAAGATCTAACTTTCCCTCATAATCTACAATTCTTACAGAAATAGCACTTATTTCATCTTTATTTGGAAGGTCAAACTTTTTTAACCTTCTGGTTGTTAGTCTTCTGTGAATTTTTAACTGCTTCACATGTGCATCTATTGCTTTTCCAAATGCAATAGTGAATTTTCTGTTATTTGTGTACGCATGGATTTTCTTATTCATTTCTGCTTCTATTTTTTTATAAAAAGAATCTCTATCTTGATGCGTGGACTCCATGTACATCCCTCTTAACTAATTGGCCAGTATCTACTATTTAACTTACACTGGCAGTTGTCCCGCCGTCAACAACTAGTACATGGCCATAAACATAGTTAGAAGCATTTGAGGCTAAGAATAGTGCTGGACCTTTAATGTCATCATCTGAACCAAAGCGGCCTGCAGGTGTACGCTCAAGAATTTTTTCACCTGAGTAGTCCAGAATCGCTTTAGCCATTTTTGTTGGAAAAAACCCTGGAGCAATGGCATTGACATGAACATTATACGGTGCCAGTTTTACGGCTAAATCCTTTGTTAAGGTAATGACCGCACCTTTGCTTGCTGAATACCCAATCGCATCCATCACTAAAGGGTCTTGTCCACCCATACCTGCGATTGAGGCAATATTAATAATTTTGCCGGATTTTTGCTCGACCATAATTTTACCAACTGCCTGGGAAAATAGGAAAACCGCCTTTAAGTTGATATCCATCACCTTGTCCCATTTATCTTCAGGCATGTCTAAAGCAGGTGCTCCCCAGCTGGTACCACTATTATTAACCAAAATATCAATCCGGCCAAATTCCTTCATGGTTTCATCGACCACCAACTGGATATCCCTCGGATTGGCTACATCACATTTTAAAGCTATTGCCCGAATCCCTTTTTCCTGCAGTGTTTCTATGAATTGTTGGCAAGCATCTAGATTTCTAGAGCATACAACCACATTTGCGCCTGCTTCTGCATACGCGGTTGCAATTTGCTGCCCTAAGCCTCTTCCACCGCCTGTAATAATGGCAGTTTTGCCTTTTAAACTAAAAAGCTCTTGAGTATTCACGGCTTTCTTCCTTTCTATTATGCTTTTACTTTTAATTTTTCTTGGTCTCTTAATACTCGGCGAAGTAACTTTCCAACTGAAGATTTAGGCAAATCAGCACGTATTTCTACTTCTTTTGGAGCCTTATATGGAGCAAGGTTCTCTTTCCCAAACTGTTTGATTTCCTCTTCTGTATGGGTGTACCCGTCCTTCAATTTGACAAATGCCTTTACTGTTTCCCCGCGGTAGGAATCAGGAACGCCTATAACTAGCACTTCTTCAATACCTTCTAATTGATAAAGGACATCTTCGATTTCACTAGGATAAACATTGTATCCACTCGCAATAATCATATCCTTCTTCCGGTCAACGATATAAAAGTAGCCGTCTTCATCCATTTTTGCGATATCTCCTGTAAACAGCCATCCGTCTTTTAATACTTCAGCGGTATCTTCTGGGCGATTCCAATAGCCTTTCATGACCTGAGGACCTTGGATTATTAGCTCCCCTTCTTCTCCAACTGGTGCATCAATATACCCGTCTGGAGTCAGTTGAACAACTCTTGCAATTGTACTTTGGACAGGGATTCCCACACTCCCATATTTCCTTGGGACAAACGGTGGGCTAAATATCGCAGTTGGGGCTGATTCAGAAAGTCCATATCCATCCAGTAACATGGCACCTGTTTTCTTTTCAAACATTTTCACTTGTTCTACAGGTAGAGGAGCCCCACCGCTGCTTAAATAGTACATTTCATTAAAACTACAAGTATCTAAATCTGGCTGGCTATTTAAAGCAAAGTACATGGTTGGAACCGCTGACATTTGGAACGGCTTTTCACGGTTGATCGTTTCCATAACCTCTTTGACATCAAAACGAGGTAAGACGATTTGATTGGCACCTTCACGAATTCCACAAAGTGCCACACTAGATAATCCATAGACATGGAACATTGGCAGGACGGTAATCATCTTTAAGTTTTCCGGTTTATTATCACAAGCTTTATAGGCAAAATCACATACTTGATTGAAATTAGCTAGGAGGTTACGATGAGTGAGCATGACACCTTTAGATACACCTGTTGTACCACCCGTATATTGTAAAAGGGCAACATCCTCGTATTGGTCAATCTCAACTTCTGGAATATTTACGTCCTCAAGTAAAAATTCATCAAAATAATGATCACCTTCTGCAAGATCAGCTCTAGTACCACCAAAACTTACTACGATCACTTTTTTTAAGGATGTATTGGATTGTAATTCTTTTATTCTTGGATAAAATGCATCAAATGCAACGATGTACTCAGAGCCAGAATCATTTAAAACGTGTTCTATTTCTCTGTCTACATACATTGGATTAACTTGAACAGCTATTCCACCTAAACGAAATGTACCGAATAGCGAGAATATGTAATGCGGGGAATTAGGAAGCATAATCGACAGACGATCACCTTTGGTGAACCCTGCCCGATGTAAGGCTGTAGCAAATTGATCGGTTATTAGTTTTGTATCGTTGTAGGTCCATACGTTGCCAAAGAAGGTAAAAGCGGGATTAGTAGTATATCGTGTTACTGAACCTTGCAAAAAATCGTAGAGAGAATTGTGTTCAATATTCACATGCTCGCTAATTCTTGGGTCATAAACTTTTAACCACGGCTTTTGTTGATAAACCATTAAAACGAT
>NZ_JBALSN010000067.1:0-968 GCF_036966985.1 Neobacillus drentensis
AGGAACAGACAAACTGTACGTCCCTGTCGAACAGATTGACCTGGTCATGAAGTATGTTGGTTCGGAAGGTAAAGAGCCAAAGATCTATAAGCTGGGCGGAACTGATTGGAAAAAGGTCAAGAAGAAGGTTCAATCTTCTGTTCAAGATATTGCCGACGATTTAATTAAATTATATGCAGAACGGGAAGCAGCGGTTGGCTATGCTTATTCACCTGATGGAGATTTGCAAAAAGACTTTGAAACATCATTTGCTTACCAAGAAACAGATGATCAATTGCGCTCCATTCATGAGATTAAAAAAGACATGGAAAGACCGCGTCCGATGGATCGTCTTCTTTGCGGGGATGTTGGCTATGGAAAAACAGAGGTAGCAATTCGGGCTGCCTTCAAGGCTATCGCTGACGGCAAGCAAGTAGCTTTTCTAGTTCCAACTACCATTCTGGCCCAGCAACATCATGAAACATTAAGAGAAAGGTTTCAGGATTATCCGATTAATATTGGCCTGTTAAACCGCTTCCGTTCGAAAAAACAACAAACAGAAACAATTAAAGGATTAAAAGCAGGGACCATTGATATTGTTGTAGGAACACACCGCTTGCTGTCAAAAGATATTGTTTACCGTGATTTAGGCCTGTTGATTATTGATGAAGAACAGCGTTTTGGAGTTACCCATAAGGAAAAGATTAAGAAACTAAAAACAAATGTCGATGTCTTAACTTTGACGGCAACGCCAATCCCTCGAACCCTGCATATGTCTATGCTGGGTGTCAGAGATCTATCAGTCATTGAAACGCCGCCTGAAAACCGATTCCCTGTCCAAACGTATGTAATGGAATATAATGGATCTCTGGTGCGTGAAGCGATTGAAAGGGAACTAGCCCGAGACGGACAAGTATATTATTTATATAACAGGGTGGAAGATATTGAACGAAAAGCGGAAGAAATATCGATGCTTGTGCCTGATGCAC
>NZ_JBALSN010000067.1:984-2766 GCF_036966985.1 Neobacillus drentensis
CGTAGTTTGTGCTCACGGTCAGATGACAGAAAATGAATTGGAAACGGTGATGATCGGCTTTTTAGCGGGTGAATTTGATGTTCTTGTTAGTACCACCATCATTGAAACCGGTGTGGACATACCGAATGTAAATACCTTGATCGTTTATGATGCGGATCGAATGGGGCTTTCTCAGCTTTATCAACTCCGCGGACGCGTCGGTCGTTCAAATCGTGTCGCCTATGCCTATTTCACTTATCGAAAAGATAAAGTCTTAACGGAGGTCGCAGAAAAGCGTCTTCAAGCTATTAAGGAATTTACCGAATTAGGTTCTGGTTTTAAAATTGCCATGCGTGATTTATCGATCAGGGGAGCGGGTAATTTACTAGGTGCCCAACAGCATGGCTTTATTGACTCTGTTGGTTTTGACCTTTATTCACAGATGTTAAAAGAGGCGATTGAAGAGCGAAAAGTAACGATTGGCGTGGCTGGAACAGCCGCAAAAAAATCAGTGGAAATTGATCTTGAAATTGATGCTTATATTCCTGATACATATATTAAGGATGGGCATCAAAAGATAGAGATGTATAAACGGTTCAGGGGTGCTGAGTCCCTCGATGATATTGAGGAACTTGAATCGGAAATGCTCGACCGTTTTGGTGAATATCCAGAAGAGGTTGCCTCTTTATTTCAGATAGCTGAAATGAAAGTTTATGCTCTACTTAATGGTGTGGAACAAATTAAACAGACGAAACAAGAAGTAACCATTTTAATAAATGAAGAGGTGACCAACACCATTGATGGAAGTAAGATTTTTCAAATTGGCAGTCAGTTTGGCCGAAATGTTACTCCTGGAATGGAAGGGCCTCGACTTAAAATTGTCATTAAGATCAAGGATTATCCTGTGTCACAATGGTTGAACATTGCCTTTGAGATGGTTAAGGGCGTGTCCAAAGCCAAAAAGGGCCATGAAAATCCCGTAAATTAAGGGGAATTGGCCAACACAAGGCTAAATTACTCAAATTAATCGTTTGACTGAATTATTTCAGAGAAATGAAGCTTTATCCAATTTGGGATAATTCTAAGATATTTGAAAAAATATTACGTTTATGTATATAACTTTCCAGATGAAAGATACTAAGTTCAAAGTTGGTGATGAATACAATTTCAGGAAAGAGAATCATTACCAAGTTGAATAATCATCAGATGAAAGTGAGGCAACATTGGATGAAAGCAACTGGAATAGTTCGTCGAATCGATGATTTGGGTCGTGTTGTCATTCCCAAAGAAATACGTAGAACTTTGCGTATCCGTGAAGGGGATCCGTTAGAGATCTTTGTTGATCGAGACGGAGAAGTCATCTTGAAAAAATATTCACCTATTAGTGAGTTGGGTGATTTTGCCAAAGAATATGCTGAAGCACTTTTTGATAGCCTTGGAAACCCTGTGTTAATTTGTGATAGAGATTCTGTCATCGCAATGGCTGGTGGTTCTAAGAAGGAATACTTAAATAAAAATATTAGTGATGTTATTGAAAAAACGATGGAAGAACGAAATTCAGTCCTGAACACGCAAAAAGGTGACATTGCCTTAGTGGATGGAAATGAGGAAGCGGTAACTTCCTATACCATTGGACCGATTATTGCAAATGGTGACCCAATCGGAGCAGTTATTATTTTTTCTAAAGAAGGAACTCTTGGCGAAGTGGAACAAAAGGCGGTTGAAACCGCAGCAGGTTTCCTCGCTCGACAAATGGAATCATAAAAAAGGCAGCGACAGCTGTCTTTTTTATTTGGCTCTGTT
>NZ_JBALSN010000067.1:2826-7512 GCF_036966985.1 Neobacillus drentensis
GGAGTCTTCGTGCCTTCCGCTCCAATCAACAGGGTGCCAAAATCATCAATGAATTTCCATTGCCTTTTATTAGTTTAAATAGGCCCTCTCCATGATATAATAACCTTCGAGTTTGTATTATAATGTCTAGCTCCAGCGCCCAGCGGCTAGTGTACTTCGCTCTTTTCCCGTCGATAAGTAACATCGGATCACTAACGTTCTCCGTGTTTCCTTTATCTCAGTCAAAGTGCTCCAGTCCATACGCCGCTAAACGGGCGCTTCCGCTTTTCTATTTGGTAGGTGAATGAATGAGGTCTGTGAATCAGTCTAAGGCTCTGTTTAGGGGGGCTTTTATCTTAATGCTTGCGGCACTAATCACTAAAATATTAAGTGCCTTTTACCGGATTCCTTTTCAAAACATTGTTGGCGATATCGGTTTTTACATATACCAACAAGTGTACCCGTTTTATGGAATGGCCATCGTCCTTTCGACGACGGGCTTTCCGGTTGTTATCTCTAAGCTTTATGCGGAGCAGAAACTAAAAGGTGACGATATAAAATCACGTCTCCTGCTGTTTTTCTCCTTTATTTATTTGCAATTATTTGGTTTTCTTTGTTTCTTGATTCTTTATTTTGGGGCGGGGAGCATCGCTGTTTGGATGAATGACCCGCATCTAGCTATTCTCTTACGAGTTGTCTCGGTTGTGTTTTTAATGTTTCCGCTGATGTCAATCTTACGTGGGTATTACCAAGGAGTTGGCGACATGGTTCCTACCGCCTTATCCCAGGTAGGGGAACAATCAACAAGGGTGGTAACCATTCTCTTTCTGGCATATCTTTTTATGGAAAGAGACTACTCTCTGTATCTTGTCGGCGGAGGGGCAATGTTTGGCTCAATTACAGGTAGTATGATCTCAGGAATCATCTTGTTTATGTTTTTGTGGATTCGTAAAGAATGGAAGGTAATAGCACCCAGCCCAGGTATGTTTCAAAACTATGCTGGTGAGGCCAAAAAGATCCTAAAGGCACTGATCTTTCAAGGATTAACGATTTGTATCAGCGGAATGCTGATGATTTTTATCCAGTTAGGGGATTCATTAAATCTCTTCTCCCTGCTTGTCTCAAGCGGAATTGAAAAGGACGTGGCTAAGGGCCTTAAGGGGATATTTGATCGGGGGCAGCCGCTTATTCAGTTAGGAACCATTGCTGCGACCTCGATGTCTTTAACACTCGTTCCCTTAATTACAAGAGAGCGTTTATCTGCCAAACCGGAATTTTTACAACACAAAATTCAAGTTGCCCTTAAGGTAAGTGTGATCATAGGTGTTGGGGCTTCGGCCGGACTATGGGCTATTATTGAACCAACAAATACAATGCTTTTTGAAAATAACGCAGGATCTGAGGTCATCGGTGTGCTTGGTTTTATGATCCTATTTACATCAATTACATCAACGATCATTGCCATTATGCAAGGGCTGGGTGTCATGCTTTTTCCTGCAATCGTTTCTGCCCTCGCCTTTCCATTAAAATATATGCTAAATGGTGTGTTCGTCCCCTTATATGGAACGATGGGTGCTGCCATTTCATCACTGGTTTCACTATGTCTCGTCACAGTTCTGTTATTCGTTCAATTTAAAAAGATCACCAGGTTCTCGCTATTTTCTCTTCGCTTTGCATGGACGGTGATCATGGCGACAGCAGCTATGGTCGTCTTTTTAAAAATTTATTTATATTTATTGGGCACAGGTGATATTGGACGAATCGAGGCCGTCTTTCAATCGCTAAGTTCCGCTATATTAGGTGGATTCCTCTTTTTATTCGTGATGATTAGAGGTAGAGTATTTCGTGAGGAAGAGCTATCATTATTTCCATTTGGAAGTAAATTAATAAAATTAATGGCCCGAAAGGATAGGAATAAATGGTGAAAAAGATCGAAATTCTTGGTTTAGGTGCAGGAGATTTAACGCAGCTTCCCGTTGGAGTCTATAAGAAGTTACTGAATGCAGGAGAGGTATTTTTACGGACGAAGGAGCATCCTGTTGTCTCTGAGTTAGAAATAGAAGGATTTACTTATCTTTCGTTTGATTCGATTTATGAAAAACATGATCAATTCGAGGAAGTATATGAAGAAATTGTTCAGACATTATTGGATAAGGCCGACCGCGAGACGGTGGTTTATGCGGTCCCAGGCCATCCGCTTGTGGCGGAGCGGACCGTACAGCTCCTTTTAGAGTATGGTCCAAAGCGAGGGATTGAAATTACGATTGGCGGCGGTCAAAGCTTTATTGACGCCTTATTCACTTCGTTAAAAATTGACCCCATTGAAGGATTTCAATTGCTTGACGGGACATTACTTTCCAAAGAGCAGCTGCAGATTGAACAACATATGATCATAGGCCAAGTATATGATCAATTTGTTGCTTCCAACGTGAAATTAACGTTAATGGAAAAATTACCTGATGATTATTTGGTGTATATTGTAACGGCAGCAGGAAGCAGCCAGGAAATCATTGAGAAAGTAGCTTTATATGAGTTGGATCGAAATGTATCGATTAACAATTTAACATCCGTATATATCCCGCCAGTCAAAGAGGAACAAATCCTGTTAAAGAATTTTTCAAAACTGCGGGAAATTATTGCCGAACTTAGAAGTCCAACAGGCTGTCCATGGGACAGGGAGCAAACACATGAATCCTTAAAGAAATACTTAATTGAAGAAACCTACGAGGTTATTGATGCGATAAATAGTGGGGATATTGATCATATAATCGAAGAACTTGGTGATGTACTGTTGCAGGTCATGCTCCATGCACAAATTGGCGAGGATGATGGTTATTTTTCGATAGATGACATTATTGAGGGATTATCAGCAAAAATGATTCGACGCCATCCCCATGTGTTCGGAAATGTTGAGGCAGGGAATGCAGAAGAGGCCCTTCGAAATTGGCAGGAGATTAAGAAACAGGAAAAGGGTGGAGAAGAACCTGCCTCTTTACTTGAGGGTGTGTCGATGGCATTACCGAATCTGTTAAGAGCCTATGAACTACAAAAGAAAGCAGCCAAGGTTGGCTTTGATTGGCAGGAAATTACCCCTGCTTTGGAGAAAGTGAAGGAAGAACTCGAAGAATTTGTGCAGGAACTAGATGGAACAGAAGAAGGGATGGAGCGAGCGAAAGGGGAATTTGGTGATTTATTATTTGCGTTTGTGAACGTCGCCAGATTCTTAAAGATTCATCCAGAAGAATCTTTGTTCGAAACAAATGAAAAGTTTACCCGCCGGTTTCAGTTTGTAGAGGAAAAGGTTAAAGAAAGCGGCCGGACATTTGAGGAACATACACTTGAACAACTTGACCATTATTGGGATGAAGCAAAGGTTAAGGGATTATAAAAGAGGGGGAAAACTACATGCGTCTTGATAAATTTTTAAAAGTATCTCGTTTAATTAAAAGAAGGACCTTAGCAAAAGAAGTATCGGATCAAGGGAGAATTGAAATTAATGGGAAAGAGGCAAAGGCCAGTTCAACGGTAAAAGTCGGCGATGAACTAACCATTCGTTTGGGACAAAGAAAGGTAACGGCAAGGATTGACCGGATTCAAGATACTACACGCAAGGAAGAAGCCGCAGAAATGTATACCATCATAAATGAAGAAAGAATTGGCTCCACTGAATCGCCCTTTTAGTAACCGGGTTCTAATTCTTTCATCCCTCACATAAATATGTATCAAAAAGGTTGTACAAATGATTGTGAGGGATGTTAATGAGCCAATTTTATGAGAATAATCCATCAAAGAGCAGCGTTCCAGAACATGATGTCATCATGAGGGGCCGAAAGTTGCTTGATATTACAGGGGTTAAACAAGTTGAAAGTTTTGATAATGAAGAGTTTTTACTCGAGACATCCATGGGATTTTTAGCCATCAAAGGGCAAAACCTGCAAATGAAAAATTTAGATGTAGAAAAGGGGCTTGTTTCGATCAAGGGGAAGATCTTTGATTTAGTTTACCTTGATGAACAGCACGGGGAGAAAGCTAAAGGATTCTTTAGTAAGTTATTCCGATGACCCTCTCGACTCAATTTTTCACCCTGCTTTCGATGATTGGAATGGGCACGTTGTTTGGTGCCATGTTCGATACTTATCAGCGGTTTTTAAAACGACCGAAAAGGAAGCAATGGATTGTCTTTTTTAATGATTTACTCTTTTGGATTATTCAAGCAGTGATTATTTTTTATACCCTATTTTTAGTCAATAATGGCGAGCTTAGATTTTATATCTTCCTCGCTCTTATTTGTGGATTTGCCGCTTACCAAAGCCTATTTAAGGGCATCTACCTTCGCTTGCTCGAATTTGTGATAAAGTCTGTTATAGCGATCAGCCGCTTCCTAAAAAAGACCTTCCAGCTCTTGATCTATAAACCAATTGTTGGTCTTATTCAGTTAGTTATCATCATTATCATTGCGATTGGCAGGGGCCTTTTCACCCTTGTTAAATTTATTGGTAAGGTTTTATTATTAATAGTCAAAATTATTTTATTTCCATTGCAAAAAATCCTATTGGTTTTTTGGAAACTTTTGCCGAAAAGTATTAAAAAATCCGTCGAGAAGTTATATAATAAAACGGCAGGAAATTTTCAGAGAATCAGGAATTATATTACTAAGTTAATAGATAGATGGAAAAAACGAAAAGAGTAAGGCGGTGAGGGAAATGG
>NZ_JBALSN010000068.1:0-1820 GCF_036966985.1 Neobacillus drentensis
GGACGGTTCTCATGCTTCGGAAGCATGAGAACCGTCCCTGTGCTTCCTTAAGCCCACCACATTTCCGATACTTGCTCTTTAAACAACGTTCCTTTTAACAGTGTGATTGCTTTCATTAAGCCTTCATCGATAGACGCCAACATATCTTCATGTTCAATGGAAACCACGTAATCATACCCTACTGCACGAAGTGTACTGATCATATCTTTCCACATTTTTTCGTTATGGCCATAGCCCACTGAGCGGAAGGTCCATGAGCGATCTAATACTTGACTGTAATGCTTCGTATCGAGAACACCATTCATCTTGATATTGGCTTGGTCTAAATAGGTATCTTTTGCATGGAAATGGAAGATCGCATTTTCACGGCCTAGTTTTTTAATGGCCTCAACTGGATCAATTCCTTGCCACACCAAATGACTTGGGTCAAAGTTAGCTCCGATATTCGGTCCAGCATGTTCTCTTAGTTTTAGTAGTGTTTCCGGATTATAGACAACAAATCCCGGATGCATTTCGAAAGCAATTTGATGAATCCCGTGCATTTCAGCGAATTTCGCTTCTTCTTTCCAGTACGGAATAACGATATCATTCCATTGCCATTCTAAGACTTCTGCATATTCAGGAGGCCAAGAGCAGGTCACCCAATTTGGAAACTTGGCACCCGGATGATCCCCTGGACATCCAGCAAAACCATTGATAACTGGTACCTCTAACTGTTCAGCCAGTAAAACCGTTTTTCTCCATACATCATGCGCCTCTTTGGCAGCCTTTACATTAGGATGCAGAGGGTTGCCATGGCAGCTTAGTCCGCTGATGGTTAGTCCCCTGCTTTCAATCGCACGTCGGAACGATTTGATTTTATCTGGATTCCCTAACAATTCATCGGGATTACAATGACTATTCCCTGGATAGTTACCGGTTCCTAACTCAACGGCCTCTACTCCTATTTGGGCTAATTTATCTAACATGGCTTCGAAAGGAAGATTTTGATATAGAACTGTAAACACACCTAGTTTCACACTAAAACCTCCTTATTCGCCTGAACCTTCACCCATTTTTGCTGTTCATGGCTTTCTAAAATGGCATCGGTAATAGCCATCGAAATATGACCGTCTTCGAATGTAGCAAAATTAGCTTGATCCTTTAAAGGATCTTTACCATCACGAATGAACGTATAATAATTTAACATCATATTTTTCAGTGCATCTGGCCAGCCTTCGTTATGACCTCCTGGATGATGAATCGCT
Organism: Neobacillus drentensis; assembly: GCF_036966985.1. GTDB lineage: Bacteria > Bacillota > Bacilli > Bacillales > Cytobacillaceae > Neobacillus > Neobacillus drentensis_E. The sequence continues at coordinate 1,248 of NZ_JBALSN010000068.1, forward strand.
GATCTTGCTTCAGGTGCGAACAGTGCCGGATCGGCAAGAAGGATCTCATTCGGCTTATCCCTGTGCCCCATCCATAATTTTTCTGGCTCTTCTTGATTCCAGTAAGCAGAGCTCTTGCTGCCATCGATTTCAAAGCTTAAACGATTTTTTCGGCCTGCACTTACTTGTGAAACAGTGAAGACTCCTCTTGATCCATCTTGAAAACGAACTAGTACGGATGCATAGTCTTCTGTATTGATTGAAACATCTTCATATTCTACATCTTCAGTACTTTGTGTGCTGAAAGTGGCCACACTTCCAATTGCTTTCTTTCTAACTGGAATGACCGTTGCTAAATCAGCAAATACTTCTACAATCTTTTTACCGGTAACAAATTGAACGGTGTCACACCAATGAGACCCGATATCTGCTACTGCGCGAGATTTTCCGCCGACTTCCGGTGCTAAACGCCAGTTAAAATCCGTTTCATATAGTAACCAATCCTGCAAATAGCTTCCGTGAACCAAATTCACTTTCCCAAGGTCACCGTTAGCAATTTTAGCTCGCAGGTTTTGCACACTCGCATGCTGTCTG
>NZ_JBALSN010000069.1:0-14695 GCF_036966985.1 Neobacillus drentensis
TACATTTTCTTTCGTTACATTTAACGCAGGAACAGCCACATAGGCAGGTGCTTCTTTACCAAGTAAGGAATAACCAGCTAAAACCGCTTCTGAAATTCCCTGGTCATATGGCAGCTGAGCACCTAGGCCTTTAATCAAACCGTTTGATGCAATGTCTAAGGCAACGTTTGTCCCTAAATCAATAGTTGTAATGACAAAATCTTTCTTTCCTGCCGTACGTGCTGCTGCTAAAGCACCTTCCGCTGGAACGTCCCAAACGACAAACATTCCATCAAGATCACGATTTTTGGTGAGCATTCCTGATGCTACCTTTTCTCCATCGTTAGGCCCAATGATTCCGCCACGTTCCACGATTTTGATTTTTGGATATTTTTCCTTGATTGTTTTTTCAAAGGCTTCTGTACGCTGTTTTGTTACAAAGTAATCCGCATCATGATAGATAACACCGATTTTTCCTTTTTCACCAAGTTGTTTCGCCATGATCTCCGCTGCTTGAACACCATTTCCATAGTTGTCAGCAGAAACTACACTCACATAATCCTTGCCGGCTTCTAATCCGTTGGGTTTATTATCCATAAACACGACTTTTACTCCAGCATCTGCTGCTTTCTTAAAAGCGGATGCAGTTGAAACAGGATCTACTGGAATCCCAACAATAATATCTGGCTTTTTAGCTAAAACAGTTTCAATATCTGATACTTGTTTCTCGGCCTTGAACTGTGCATCTGTTACTGCTACTACTTTAATTCCCATTTTTGCAAAGGTTGCTTTTAATCCATCGATTTGAGCGGTTGCCCAGTCATTCCCAGCATAGTGCATGACAATTGCCGCTGTGTATTTTCCTTCTTTAATCTTTTGTACTTCTTCTTCCGTAAGCTGCAATGTTTTTGCAGAAACGGCCGCTTCTCCACTTGGACCTTTACTTAAAATTTCTTGGTCAGGGATATCTTGGTTGATCGTTATTGGACCTGAAACTGCAACTGTTTCTTCTGTTTTAGTGCTCTCTGTCTCTTTGCTTCCGCTGCTAGTTGTGCTGCTATCCTTCCCGCAGCCAACAAGTGCGATACTAGTAATAATTAGAATCATAGTGATAATAGATAGTAACTTTTTCATGATTAGCCCCCTATTGAGCATCGGATTTTTTAACACTTTGATTAAAATATCGAATTTTAATTGTTGTTATGTATCACATCCTCTCTTGAAATGTAATCGATTACATTTTTTAATTAATTAAAAATTATTTTTTACTGTTTTTCTTTTGGTGATTATGTTTTCTATTAAAAATGTTTTAAGTATTTGAATAGATTTACTGGGCGAACCAGTTGCATTTAAACACCTGCATCCGCCCCGATTATATTTTTTTCAATTAGGTTATTACTTACATCCAATTCCTTTTAACTTTTCTGTCAAGTAATCAATGGATGTTTTTGCATACCAATCAGGATCTGCTTTTCTAGTACCAAATCCAATTTCCATTGAGAGGTAGCCCTTGTAATCGATTTCCTTTAATGCTTTTAATACGGAATCCCAATTTACCGTTCCTTGTCCAGGCGGTAAACGATCGTCATCCGAAATATGAACATGATGCAACTTATCTTTCATTTTATAAACATAATCACTCGGTACTTCATTCCGATATAGGGCATGGAAAGTATCAAACATCACTTTCACATTGGATTCACCTGATTCTTCTGCCAACTGCAGGGCATCATCTGCCGATTCAATTAAATTACAATCAGCAGCTTGAGGTTCAACTACTAATGTGATTCCAAGGTCTTTCGCATATTTTGCCACATCTTGCAAACCTTCGCGGCTATACTTCCATGCTTCTTGTTTGTTCATACCAAAACCAAACCAGCCGGCAAGCCACATCACAGTTGGGCATTCCCAGTCATGCGCTAAACGAATGACTTCCTTATAATGATTGATCGTAAATTCACGCTCTTCTTTCAAAGCTGAACTTGGATTCACTCCAGGTCCTCCTCCAGGTGCGGGAAGCATAGCAGCTACATTTAGATTATTTCTTTTTAAATGCTGAAGAATTTCCTTACGTCTTTGTGTGGATAGATAATCAGGCCATGCATGAGGACTCGCACAACCTATTTCAATTCCATCATATCCAAATGCAGCAATTCGACTAATCACTTCTTCTAATGGATAAAAGGGCAACATGGATGGAAAAGAATTATAAACCCAAGTATTAAATGAAAGTTTCAATCTTTTGATCCTCCTCAAAAATTAAGTCATAAAGCAAATTTTTGTTATTCAATGTGATTATTCCCAAACAAACACAGCTTTTTCCGTCTTTCTTTCGTCAAACAAACGGAAAGCTGTTTCCGCTTCTTCCAATTTAAATTGGTGAGTAACCAACTTTTCTACAGGCAGATTCTTTCTAACAATAAACTCCGCAATTTCATCAAATTCTTGAATTGGGAAGTACCAAGAACCCATTACAGAAATCTGTTTTCGAATTAATTGCGCACTTGGTTTGATTGTTGTCTCTTTACTTTCGCCGATAAAAGCGACACGTCCATGTGCTCTCACGCAATCTAATGCATCATTCTCACCGTAAGGGCTTCCGGAACAATCAATCGCAGCATCTGCACCAAGACCCTTTGTAATACGAGCGATTTCTTCTTGCACATTCATTGTTTTACCATTGATGGTATAATCCGCACCCAATTCCTTCGCAAGCTCCAAGCGCTCATCCAGCATATCAACAGCAATAACGGTTGCTCCTAATCCTTTAGCGATCATCACACCAGCGCCGCCCATAGGTCCCATTCCAAAAATAACCAGGTAGTCTCTTCCTGAAATACCTAATCTCTTTTGCGCGTGGTAAAGGGTTCCAACAGCGTCAGTTGAAACAGCAGCCGTTACGAAACTCATGCTATCTGGCAATCTCATACAGTTTTCAGCTGGAACGACCATGTACTCTGCGTCACCGCCGTGAGAGTCAAAGCCGATACATTTAAATTCTTTACAGAACATTTTGTAGCCGCTCTTACAATGTGCACATTCACCACAGCCAAGAGCTAAGTAAACAGCAACTCGGTCACCCGCTTTGTAATTGGAAACGCCAGCTCCTACTTCTGTGATAACCCCTGCAGGTTCATGCCCTGGTACCGTGCATCCGCATTTTGTTCCTTCAAAAACGGAAGTTCCATAATATAAGCTCATATCGCTTCGGCAGATCGCTGATGCTTTTAACTGAACTAATACTTCCCCTTGCCCAGGCGTTGGAATTTCAACCTGGCGAATCTCTACTTTTTTATCTCCTGGAAAAAATACAGCATTCATTGTTGTCATTGTACTGCCTCCAATCATTCATCATTAATTTTGAAAAACAATTATCCTATCATATTTCCTTGAAATGAGCTGCGGGAGGGAACAGCCCCTCCCTTTGGAAGCAAGAGAACCGTCCCCATGCTTCCAAAAAATTAAGCCCACCACATCTCGGTAATTTTCTCCTTGAACATGGCCCCTTTTAAGAGAGTAATAGCTTTGCTTAGTCCCTCGTCGGTGGAAGCAAGCATATCTTCATGTTCGATGGAAATAACATAATCGTATCCGACTGCTCGAAGGGCACTTACTATGTCTTTCCACATTTTTTCGTCCGAGCCGTATCCGACTGATCTAAATGTCCAAGAGCGGTCTAAAATTTGGCTATAATGCTTTGTATCTAAAACACCATTAATCTTGATATTTGCTTGATCTAAATAAGTGTCCTTCGCATGGAAATGGAAAATCGCATTTTCCCTGCCAAGCTTTTTGATGGCCTCGACCGGGTCAATTCCTTGCCAAACAAGGTGGCTCGGATCAAAGTTTGCACCAATGTTTTCGCCGGCATGCTCCCTTAACTTTAGTAGAGTTTCAGGATTATAAACTACAAATCCTGGGTGCATTTCAAAAGCAATTTGCTGAATGCCATGCTCTTTCGCGAATTTTGCTTCCTCTTTCCAATAAGGAATAACGACTTCGTTCCATTGCCAGTTCAGCACTTCTAAATATTCCGGAGGCCATGAGCATGTAACCCAGTTTGGACTTTTTGCACTTATATGATCACCCGGACAGCCGGAGAAGCCATTGATAACAGGAACTTCCAAAAGTTCTGCAAGTAATACCGTTTTTCGCCAAACGTCATGTGACTCTTGAGCAATGTTTACAGTTGGATGAAGCGGGTTACCGTGGCAGCTTAAGCCGCTGATCGTTAATCCCCTAGTTTCAAGTGCTCTCAGGAATGATTTTCTTTTTTCAGGAGATTCAAGCAATTCATCCGGATTACAGTGATGATTGCCGGGATAATTCCCTGTCCCCAATTCAACGGCCTCCACACCCATGGCTGCCAGTTTATCCAACATTTCTTCAAAAAGCAGGTTCTGATACAAGGGGGTAAATACACCTAATTTCACGAAAATACCTCCTTGCTAGCCTGAACCTTCACCCATTTCTGCTGCTGGTTACTTTCTAAGATTGCATCTGTGATACACATCGAAAGGTGTCCATCTGCAAATGTCGCAAAATTTGGCTTGTCTGTTTTCAGGCTTTTGCCGTCACGAACAAACGAGTAGAAATTAAACATCATATTTTTCAAAGCATCCGGCCAGCCCTCATTATGCCCTCCTGGATGATGGATAGCAGACTTTGCCTCTGGAGAAAACAACGCCGGGTCCGCTAATAGAACTTCATTTGCTTTATCCCGGTGCCCGATCCATAGCTTCTCTGGTTCTTCCTGGTTCCAGAATATTGAAGCTTGACTTCCATTAATCTCAAAGCTTAATCTATTTTTCCGTCCCGCACTGACTTGAGATACAGTAAAGACTCCTCTAGATCCATCCTCAAACCGGACAAGAACAGATGCATAATCTTCTGTATTAATTGGTACATCTTCATATTTCATATCTTCCGCCGTCTGTGCCCCAAAAGTAGCTACGTTTCCTGTCGGTTTCTTTCTTACTGGAACAACAGTTGCTAAATCGGCAAAAACTTCGACAATCCTTTTGCCTGTTACAAATTGGACGGTATCACACCAATGGGAACCAATGTCCGCTACTGCGCGTGACTTTCCGCCTACTTCCGGTGCCAAACGCCAGTTGTAGTCTGTTTCATATAATAACCAGTCCTGCAAGTAGCTTCCGTGAACCAAGTTCACTTTCCCAAGATCACCTTCAGTGATTTTCGCTTTTAAGTTTTGTACACTCGCATGCTGTCTGTAATTAAAGTTCACCGCATGGATGACGCCTTGTTTTTCTGCTAACTCCAACAATTCTGCTGATTCATCACTGTTCATAGCCAGTGGTTTCTCTGAGACAACATGCTTTCCAGCTAAAATAATCTCTTTATTAATGGCAAAATGAAGATGATTTGGTGTGCAATTGTGAACGACCTGGATTTCGCTGTCTTTCAGCATTTCTCGGTAATCACCAAAGGCCTTCGGAATTCCAAGCTCAGCTGCCTTTTTTTCAGCCATTTCTTGACTGGTTTCCGCCAAACCAGCTACTTCTACAAAACCAAGCCTTCTGATGGCTTCTATGTGAGTCGGCCCGATAAAACCAGTACCGATGATACCAACTTTAATCTTCTCCACCTTTCTTCCTCCTGTTCAAAGTTAATCTTGTTGTTCAAGGATGCAAATTTATAGACCTTATAGGGTCATTCCGCTCTTTTTGAAAAGAATTCCGCCGCTTTTATCATTAATTCCGCCAATTTCCGAGGAAATTCCGCCAGTTTTCTCATTAATTCCGTCAATTTCTGGGGGAATTCCGCAGAATTTTACTATTATTCCGCGGAAACCTCTATTAAAAATTACCTCTTCAACGCTTTCTTACCAAATGCCACCGCCAAGATAATGATAATTCCTTTGATAATCATTTGCTGGCTGACATCAAGACCCATGATAATCAAACCATTGTTGATCGTACCAATCATTAGGGAACCAACAATCGTTCCGATGATTGTTCCTACACCGCCAAACAAGCTTGTCCCACCAAGGATAACCGCAGCAATAACAGAAAGCTCATCCCCTTCACCGAAGGAAAAACGTCCTGCATTCATACGGCCCGCATAAAGGAGACCAGCTAAACCAGCCATTAAACCAGTTGCAAGGAATACCATTAGCTTAATCTTCATTGTCTTTACGCCAGAAAATCTTGCAGCATTTTCATTTCCGCCTGTTGCTAATACCTGACGGCCAAATGATGTCTTACGAAGTAATATATGGGCAATCACTGTAAATACTAGAGTCCAAATAAGTAAAACTGGAATCGGTCCAATGTCCCCTGAACCAAAGATGAAATTGAAATTTGCGTCTACAATCGGAACTGGAGCAGTATCTGTAACCCACATCGCAGCACCTTTAATGGCTCCCATCGTTCCCAGTGTTACCAAGAAGGAAGGAATAGCTACTTTTGTTACAAGCAGACCATTGATTAATCCAACCACAAGACCTGTACCAACACCGCCTATAAGTCCACCAATGATGCCATAACCAGCTTGGATGGCTAATGCACCTACCAGAGAAGAAAGGGCAGCGATGGAACCGACAGAAAGGTCGATTTCTCCTGTACTAATAACAAATGTCATTGCTAACGCCATCAAAGAAATCGTCGCTGTTTGTCTAACAATGTTTAATAAGTTCCCTGAAGTTAAAAACCCTTCATCACTTAAGCTGATAGAAAAATAGATTAATACGCCCACGAAGGCAAAATAGACAATATAATTACGCCACTCGAATCCTTTCAACGCAGGAGTTGTTGGCTTTTGAATACTAGAAACCTTGGATTGCATATTGTAATTCCTCCTCTGATTTAATCTCCCTGCGGGTCATTTCCTTTTTGATTTTCCCATCATGCATGACGATCACACGGTCACTCAAAGCAAGCAGTTCTGGGAGCTCGGAGGAAACCACAAGGATCGCCTTTCCGTTTTCGGCCATAGCTCGAATAATTTCAACAATTTCCGTTTTTGCACCTATATCCACACCAATTGTTGGTTCATCCAACATCAAGACAGTAGGGTCGTTCGCCAGCCATTTGGCTAGAACGATTTTTTGCTGATTACCACCCGATAACAAGCCGGCCTTTTTAAAAATATTATCTGTTTTAATATTTAACTTCCTTACAAATTCATTACTAATCTCATTGGATTTCTTACTATCAATAAAAGCTCCTTTTTTCACCTTCGAAAGAATTGGAAGAATCATATTATCCTTGACACTATGTTCAAGGACCAATCCTTGCATCCGGCGGTCCTCCGGAATCAGTGCAAGTCCGGCTTCTATGGCATTCTTTGGATTCTTAATGGATTTTTTTTGACCATTGATGTAGATGTCTCCACTCTTAATTGGGTCAATCCCAAAGAGATTTCGAAGTAATTCCGTCCGGCCGCTTCCCATTAACCCGGCAATTCCGACGATTTCACCCGGCTGAATTTTTAGATTAATATCCTGGACATGTTCGGCTTTTAAGTTTCTTACTTCAAAAATCGGCGGCACGTCCGTTGCGTAGAAACGTTCTTTCCATTCAAACGCTTGGTCAAATTGCATACCGACAATATGTGAAATTACAGTATCAAGATCAGTTTCACTGCATTTTTCTGTTGTGATATATCGGCCATCACGCATAATCGTGATTCGGTCACATATTTCAAAGATTTCATCCATCCGATGAGAAATATAGATGATGGAATAACCTTTTGCTTTCAATTTGTTAATAAAACTAAAGAGTACTTCCGTTTCGTTTTTGGTTAAGGACGAGGTTGGCTCATCCATAATCAGAATCTTTGCTTCTTGGGAAAGTGCTTTGGCAATTTCCGTCATCTGCCAATAGCCAACCCCCAAATTTTGAACTACATCATTTGGTCTAATATCTACGCCTAATTCTTCTAGCAATTTTTCTGTTTGCTTCTCACAATCCTTATCATCGAGCAGCCCTAATGATGTTTTCTTCTCACGAGTAAGATAGATGTTTTGGGCGACGGTAAGGGTAGGAATTAAACTAAACTCTTGGAAAATCATCGATATATTATTCTTTTGAGCATCATCATAACTTTTAATGCTTACTGGTTTTCCTTCAATTAAAATCTCGCCGCTGTCTGCAGAGTATACGCCTGTGAGGATTTTCATTAACGTCGATTTCCCGGCACCATTTCCCCCCATCAAGGCGTGAACTTCACCTTTTTTGACGGAAAAATGGACATCGTTTAAAACGGTAATCCCATTAAAAGCTTTATTTATACCTCTCATTTCGAGAATCGGTTGTTCCATCCAAGTTCACCTTCTTTTTATGTTAGAGGCTGCTTTCAAAAGCAGCCCCTATCCTTTTTTTTATATTATTTCATCGCTTTTTTTACTGTGTCAGGAGCGTCTGTTCCGTAGATTAACTTCCATTCATCTAATACATTTTCTTTCGTAACTTTGATGGATGGTGAAGCGACATAAGCTGGTGCTTCTTTCCCTAATAGTGCATAGCCGGCAAGGATTGCTTGAGCTACACCTTGGTCATATGGCAGCTGTGCTCCAAGACCTTTAACAATTCCATCTTGGGCAATGGAGATTGCTACGTTTGTACCTAAGTCAACTGTTGTAACAACTAGGTCATCCCTGCCAGCCGTTCTTGCTGCAGCCATAACACCTTCAGCCGGTACATCCCATGGAGCGAAGATACCATCAATATCATGGTGTCTTGTCAACATAGCAGATGCTACTTCTTCTGCCTGATTTGGACCAGTAATCCCACTTTTTGCGACAATCTCAATATTTGGATATTTTTCTTTGATTCTTTTTTCAAAAGCATCAGAACGGTTTTTGGTTACAAAGAAGTTTACATCGTGATACACAATGCCGACTTTACCCTTTCCGCCAAGTTTTTCAGCCATAATGTCTGCTGCGGTTGCTCCGTTACCCATGTTGTCACCAGACACAATACTGATGTAATCTTTACCTGCAACTAAACCTTGTGCAGCACCATCCATGAATACTAACTTTACGCCTTGGGCAACAGCCTTTTTATAAGCTGGTGCGGTAGATACGGCATCAACTGGAACAGAAATCATAATGTCCGGCTTTTTCGCTAAAACGGTTTCGATATCATTTACTTGCTTTTCCGCTTTGAACTGTGCATCTGTTACAGCAACGATCTTGATGCCCATCTTCTTAAATGTATCTTTCATCGCACCAACTGCTGCATTCATATAGTCAGTACCAGAGTAGTGCATAACAATTGCCGCTTTATAATTACCTTCTTTAATCTTCTTTAGCTCATCTTCCGTAAGCTGCAATGTCTTAGCTGAAACGGCCTGTTCTCCGTTCGGCCCTTTATCTTGTACCGCTAAATCAGGAATCTTTGGATTGATCGTTAATGGACCTGAAGCTGTTTCTGAGTAGTTTTCATTCTTTTTCGTGCTCGCTTGTTCAGATGTAGATTTTTTTCCGCCACACCCTGCAAGAAAAACACTAAAAACAAATAACAGTAAAACTGTAAAAGAAAAACTCTTTTTCATTTGATTACCCCCACTATAGTAGTTATTTAGTTGAAGCTCTTTATTTGTCGGTACCACCTTACAATCTATAAGTGTGGCACCACCCCCTTTTCATAAATGTAAGCTTAATAGAATATTACTAGTAATGGATTACATTCATTTAAGTTATAAAACCAGGATTCTATGGGCTTCAAAAAATGTAATTGATTACATTTTTTCCTAAAAAATTTTCACATACTGCTGACAAGACTGTCTTACAATCAACTGGTTAGCTAAAAACATTTGCTCGTGTTTGATTTCTACTTTGTTGATGAGCCTCAATAATAATTCAGCCACTTTCTCACCAATTTCAAACGCGGGCTGGGCAATCGTTGTCAGACCTGGTTCGAATATGGACGAGAATTTCAGATTATCAAAACCGAGAACCGAAATATCCTCTGGCACCTTAAGCCCCTTAGATTTAATGGCTTTAATGACTCCCATTGCCATTTCATCATTGGCAGCGAAAATCGCAGATGGGAGTTGACCAATGGCAAAAAACTTCATCATAAGGTTAAAACCGCTTTCAAAAGAGAAATCACCTTCCTGGACTAATACAGGATCCACGATAAGGTTGTTGCTTGACATTGCTTGATAAAATCCTTTGAGACGGTCTCGGTTCAAGACACTATTGAGAGGTCCAATAATGCAGCCAATTCTTTCGTGTCCCAAATCGATTAAATATTCCGTTGCATTTCTGGCACCACTTATGTTATCAATCGAAACAGTTGTGATGTTGGAACCTTCCATATACTCACACGCAAGGACCAACGGAAATCTTTGGGCCCACTCTTCAACGGTTGCTGCATCCGTTTGGGCAGTTAATAAAGCCATTCCATCTGCTTTTTTTTGATGCAAAAGGTTTAAAAACCACTTTTCTCGTTCCATTTCATTGCAAGTATCGCCGAGTATAACTTGATATCCATTAGTAACGGCTACTGCTTCAATCCCCCTAAACACCTTTGAAAAAAACGGATTTGTAATGTCAGGCACAACAACTAGAATGGTTTTAGCAGAAACAATTTCCTTCTTTGCTACATCTACAATCCCTACCATCTTTGTTATTTGTCCTTTCCTGTTTCTATATTTGAATTGTAATCGATTACAAAATTGTCGTCTAATCATCTTCCGACAAGGTTTTTTTTCAACTGAAATCGTTTTCTATCCTTTTGAACACGATTATCGTTCATTCGGACAATAAAATCATAAATTTTTAAAAAAAACAAAAAAAATGAGGTCCGGTAAACCAGGACCTCACAACGATTTATTTTTTTGTAATTCTGCTAACTTATTCTTGGAAACTTTTGCTGTCTCCTCATAATTTTTAAAATATGCTTTGTACGTTTGCCCTGCCGTTTCAATCCTCTTTAAATATTGCAAATTAATAATATAGGAACGATGGGAGGCTACAAAACGGGAATCAAGGAGTTCTTCAAGATTCGTTAACGCCTCATTTACCTCTATTTTTTGATCAATTGTATGGATGACGGCCTTTCGGTCCGCTCGTTCAATAAAAATAATGTCATCTAACGGTATAAAAGAAAACTGATTGGACTGTTTAACCATTAAATCCTTCTTAACAGTTGGGCGCTCGCTTTCGGCTGGAGTCTTAGCAAGTGCAGCTGCTCGTCCTAACGCTGCATAAAGACGGTCACGGTCAATAGGTTTGATAATGTAATCGATTGCATTTACACTAAAAGCTTCTAAGGCAAACTCATCATGCCCGGTGATAAAGATAACTTGCAATGACGGGACTACTTTTTTACAAGATTTCACCGCTTCCATCCCATTCAACAATGGCATATTAATATCAACCAAAATGATGTCTGGCTTTTCTATCATCACCTTGCAAATTAAATCCTCACCATTAACGGCTTCTCCAACCATTTCATAACTCTGCAAAGGTTTAATGAGATGCTTCAACAGTTTTCTGGATGGTGCATGGTCCTCTGCAATTAGAACCCTCATAAGATCACCTCATGTTAAAAGCTTTTAATTTCTTGAAACATTATATAAGTAAATTGAAAATTCTTTTTTGAAATCGTTAACAAATTATCTACTTTGAGTATAAGGCAGTTTAAGCGGTAAAGGAAGTAATTTAATATAATTTGCTGATAGTGTTTTTTTGCAGTTTTCTGTGGACTATACTAACACTAAAGCTTCAAAAAAATGCACGACTATTCGGTCAAAGGCAGGATAAGAAAATGGAACTCACCCCTAACGAAAATTTATATAAAGAAGTTTTACAAACCATGTCTGAATACGTCATTATTCAGGAAAAGTCAGGTAAAACAATTGCACTTAATGAAAACGCGGAAACCGTGCTCGGTGTTAAATCAGAATTTTTTACAGACTCAAGCTTTCAGCAACTTGAATATATAAAAGAAGACGGCACAGCACTGCCCTATTCCCAATTGCCAGGAATGATCACACTTGAGAAAGGGATCCCTTTTTATAACTATGTCGTGGGAGTGATTAATCCTGAATCCGGCACCAAATGGCTTTCAATAAATTCAAAACCTCTCAACATGCGTAAAGATGGTGAACAGGTTGCCCTAATTACCATTTCGGATATCACCGAACGAAAAAAAATGGAACAAACCATTATTCATGCTAAAGAAGAGGCAGAAAAGGCGAACCTGGCTAAATCTGATTTTCTGTCCAAAATGAGCCATGAACTTCGGACACCATTGAATGGAATACTTGGTTTCGCACAGCTTTTAGAGATAGATGATTCCTTAAATGATGAGCAGAGTGACTTTGTCCAGGAGATTCTAGGTGGAGGAAGACATTTATTAAGCTTAATCAATGATATTTTAGATCTATCAAGAATAGATACCGGCCAATTAAAAGTTTCCATTGTAGAAGTAAAACTAGAGACGATTATTAATGAATGTATCAACATCGTACAACCACTAGCCAAGAACAAGGGTATTAGTATTCACAACCAGTTAGATCCATCGCAAACCATTTCAGTTCTAGCCGATCCCATTCGCCTGAAACAAATCCTCCTGAATCTTCTTGATAATGCTATTAAATATAACCAGGAAGACGGAAAAGTCATGATCTTTTCCTATTTAAAACGAAACGAGGCTGTCATTCATATTGCAGATACTGGGACCGGGCTTTCAGTTGAGGAATATCATAAAGTGTTTGTTCCATTTTACAGAATTAAAGGGACACAAGAAGAAGGTACTGGGATCGGATTGTCATTAGTGAAACAGCTTGTCCAATTAATGGGTGGAAAAATTAGTGTCACAAGCCAAAAAGGAATTGGCAGTGATTTTTACTTTAACCTCCCCCTTCCCTATGAATTAAAGGCTGCGATGCAGTGGGGGGAAGAAGTGATCGATCTTCCAACAAAGAATGGCAAAAATGACCACTATTGTTTGCTATATATTGAAGATAATCAATCCAATTTAAACTTGGTAAAGAACATCCTGAAATCGCAGTCCTCCTTTACGATCTTAACTGCTCAATCTGGAAAAGAAGGACTAGAACTCGCTAGAACAAAAAAAGTCGATTTAATTCTGCTGGATCTGAATCTACCGGATATCCATGGTTTCGACGTGTTTAAGCTTTTAAAAATGAATGAAAAGACGAGGGACGTTGCTGTTATTGCTGTAAGTGCCAATGCCATGCCCCAGGACATCCAGCAGACATTAGGCAAGGGGTTTGATAATTATGTGACGAAACCCATTAATATCAAGGAGTTCTTAACAACTGTAAACGAGACTTTAACGAGTACAATTAATCAAAATATACCCGAACATAATATTTTAAGTATAGGACCAAATGGAGAGGAAGCTGTTTCTGCCAAGACATTGCAGTTGTCTTTGAAAGATTTAAAAAAACTCAGGGAAAAGAACTATACAGTTGCCATTGCGATGCACTATACAGGAAATAATTGGGCAAAGGCACAAATCGAGGGATTGAAGACAACTTTTAATAAAATGGGGATTAGGGTCGTGGCTATAACTGATGCCGAATTTAACTGGGAGAAGCAAGTCGAAGATATCCAAAAGATATTAGCGAAAAAACCAGATATTATTGTCAGTCTTCCCATCGATCCGGTATCGACCGCGAGTGCATTTCAATCCGCAGCTCAATCAGGTGTTAAGCTGGTGTTTATGGACAATATACCATATGGGCTGGAAGCGGGTAAGGATTATGTTAGCGTTGTATCCGCTGACAATTATGGAAACGGGGCCTACGCCGCCGACATCCTCGCAGAGAAAATTGGCTTTAAAGGCAAGATTGGGGTTATATACCACGATGCTGATTTTTTTGTAACGAAACAAAGATTAACTGCTTTTGAAAAGACGATTAAAGAAAGTTATCCTGACATTCAAATCATAGCCCGTAGCGGTTTTACAAGTCCATTGGATGGGAAAGAACTTTCAGACGCTATGATTTCTGAACACCCGGATTTGAGGGGAATCTTTGTTGTATGGGATTTGGTAGCGGAAGGTGTTATGGCATCCGCCAGTGCCGTTGGAAAACATGATTTAGTCATTACAACAATCGATTTGGGTACCAATGCTGCTGTAGAAATTGCCAAAGATGGGCTTATCAAGGGCTCGGGTTCACAGATGCCCTACCATCAAGGAGTGGCCGAGGCGATCCTGGCAGGTTATGCTCTGCTCGGCAAACCAGCACCTTCTTATGTAGCTGTTCCGGCTCTAAAAGTAACAAAAGAAAATCTCCTTGAGGCATGGAAACTTGTGTACAACCAAGATGCCCCAGAAAATATTCAATCGTACAGTAATCGTCTTAATTAAACCAATGATGTAGATTTAAGTAATCTTATTAAGATTAACAATAACGATTTACAAAAATGGGCTTCGAATAAGAAAATAGCTAACAATCGTTGTAGGTCTTTTTGCCTTTTTGCAAACACAAAGGAGATGGATTCAAGATTCATTATTATCGCAATAATCCCAGCGGTAATATTTTTGTTTTTGGATTGCTTTTTCCTTAGGCACGAAAAGGCTATTCCGACATTTATATGAAGATGTAAGGCTTATGGATGAACGATACATTAATTTTCTTTTTAAGAAATAAGCATGTTGCTAGTTTTATCTCCGCTAAGTGGCATGTTTTTTTAAATTTTCTTGGATAAGCGATCAGACTATAAAGGATGAAACATTAAAGAATGATTCATCCTTTATTTGGAACA
>NZ_JBALSN010000069.1:14710-15211 GCF_036966985.1 Neobacillus drentensis
GAACCAAAAATGGATATTCAAAAATTAGCCGATCATGAGTCATTGGATCTACATGAAGTTATTAATTTTAAAACCCTTTGCTTAGCGAAATCAAAACTAATGCAAGGACTGGTATTTGATGATGATTTGAGAGCATTAATGCAAAAAGATGTTGAACAATCCATGCAAGCACTTGGAGAATTACAGGCAATTTATCAACGTGCACCTTTTGAAGCGCCTGTTCCTCAAAACCGGCCAACACCAATAATAAATTGAAAGGAAGGCAAATTCATTGAACAATGACTATTTAGACCCTATAAACTCGCTACACGTACCAGAGCTAGCAGATACCACATTTGCGATGGATTTACTTCTTCGTGCCAAAGAAGGTGTGCGCAATATTGCGGTTGCATTAACGGAGTCCGCATCACCTGATGTTAGAACCCTCTTACGAAACCAGTTAATGCAAGGGATTGCCATGCACCAAGAAATTACAGAATTAATGATTAGTAAAAAATGGTT
>NZ_JBALSN010000069.1:15249-17081 GCF_036966985.1 Neobacillus drentensis
GATTAGTAAAAAATGGTTCCATCCATACGAATTAAGTGAACAATATCAATTAGACCAACTCTCTGCCAACAATACTTTGATGATTGGCAAAATGAATCTATTTCCTGTTGAGACCAATAGAAAAGGTATGTTTGACCGGACACCTGATGAACACTAACACTGGAGGCTGTAACTAATGAAGGCAGTAACGTATCAAGGTATTAAAAATGTTGTAGTCAAAGAAGTTCCAGATCCAAAGATTGAAAAACCAGATGACATGATTATTAAAGTAACGAGTACAGCTATATGTGGGTCTGATTTACATTTAATTCATGGCATGATTCCTAACCTGCAAGAAAACTATGTTATTGGTCATGAACCAATGGGAATCGTCGAAGAAGTTGGTCCAGGTGTGACTAAACTAAAAAAGGGAGATCGAGTAATTATTCCCTTTAATATAGCATGCGGTGAATGCTATTACTGTAAAAGCCATTTGGAAAGCCAATGTGATAATTCTAATGATAATGGTGATATGGGTGCTTATTTCGGATATTCTGGTACGACGGGTGGCTATCCAGGTGGGCAAGCTGAATATTTAAGAGTGCCATTTGCCAACTTTACTCATTTCAAAATTCCAGAGACTTGTGAAGAACCAGATGAAAAGTTAGCAGTTATTGCCGATGCGATGACTACTGGTTTTTGGAGTGTTGACAATGCAGGCGTAAAGGATGGAGATACAGTTATTGTTCTTGGTTGTGGTCCGGTTGGTCTTTTTGCTCAAAAATTCTGTTGGCTAAAAGGAGCAAAGCGTGTCATTGCCGTAGATTATGTAGACTATCGTTTGCAACACGCCAAACGTACCAACAAAGTTGAAATTGTAAATTTCGAACACTTTGAAAATGTGGGAATGCATTTGAAAGAAATGACGAAGGGCGGCGCTGATGTTGTCATTGATGCAGTTGGTATGGACGGTAAAATGACTGATATGGAGTTCCTTGCGAGCGGAATGAAGCTTCAAGGCGGAGCATTAAGTGCGTTTATAATGGCTTCACAAGCAGTACGTAAAGGCGGGACAATTCAAGTTACGGGCGTTTACGGCGGCAGATATAATGGTTTCCCTCTTGGAGATATTATGCAGCGAAATATCAATATCCGCTCCGGTCAAGCTCCTGTCATCCACTATATGCCATACATGTTTGAATTGGTAACAACTGGTAAGATTGACCCAGGCGATGTAGTAAGTCATGTCATTCCTCTTAGTGAAGCAAAACATGGCTATGAGATTTTTGACACAAAAATGGATGAATGTATTAAAGTCGTGTTGAAACCTTAAGGAAGGAGGTATGAAAAATGAACTACGCCTTGCATGAAGTTCTTGAGGTCCATGAGATGGCTGCATTTAAGACCAATTGTCTGACTAAGTCCAAAACGATGAAAGCGTTAGTTACAGATCAGCAATTAAAAGATATTATGCAGCAAGACATTGATGTATCTACGATACAATTACAAGAATATGCTTCTATCCTTTCCAACGCTAAGCAGTAAATTAGGAGATGAATGAACATGAATCCAATCATTGAAAATTTAACTGGCATGAACGCACTATCGGATCAAGTGGTTGCAATGGATTTATTGATTGCAGCTAAGAGTGGAGTTAGAAATTATGCCATGGCAGTTACAGAATCAGGAACGCCCGAAATTAAAGAAATGCTCACTCGCCATTTAATGGAAGCTCTTGATATGCATGAACAAGTATCCTTATATATGGAAGAAAAAGGATGGTATCATGCTTGGGATACAAACGAACAAATCAATTTAGATTTAAATAATATCAATACAGCATTGAACTTACC
>NZ_JBALSN010000070.1:0-7172 GCF_036966985.1 Neobacillus drentensis
CTTTCTGTAAGAGGATTCGAATGTCAAATGGCTGTAGGTCATCATTTGATAATTCTAAATACGGCTGCATAAGGTAGGGACGCTTGCTAATAAGTGGTTGCAGCCAACTATTAAGTTTGGTTTCATTTGGGAAAATTCGTGAGATAATATTCTTGTTTTTTTCTGTTTTAACGTGGAAGGATTTGTTGTTTTTTTTCAAATAGTAAATGCCATTTCCTTGAGAGCCATTAATTGGCTTTAAAATCACTCTTTTTTTTGCAGTTAATTCATTTAAAACGATGCTCGTATTGGAAACTGCCTGGGACAGGGGCAAGTAAGCTGATAAAACAGTACTTTTTAATACTTCATAGAGTTCCAGTTTATTAGGCAGTCCATAGCCTAAAAAGGTTATTTCGGGTCTGTTCTTTAGCCAGGATACAATCGGAATGCACTGCTTGGAGTGGTCATCATCCCCGTAAAAACAACGATCATAAATAAGAGCTGGAATGGGGAAATCCTTGTCAACCCAGGATTTTGTTTGTGACATGAATTTTTTTCCTTTTACTTGTAATGTAAGTGGATTTATATTTGCAGGGGTGAAGCGAAAGCATTCCATCCCACAGGGTTCTGCAAGGTTTGCGATGTCGTTGATATAGGACTGCTCACTGTCAAAACTTATAGTCATTATTCCAAAGGCAATCAATTTACTAGTCCTCCTTTACAAAAGTCGAATCGAATGCAAGCAGTGTACAAAATTGAATAAGTGCCTTCGCAGATGGTCTGATTTTTCCTAATCCATCTTCAAAGTTTTTCGAGGGTTTAGAGTTTACTTCAATAATCCATGGCTTTCCGTCTAGGTCTACTCCAATATCGATGCCAAGTTCACCAGTTATCCCTGTTTGAGAGTTACTAATAATTGATGCTGTTTCCATCGCTAATTCTTTCATATGTGTAAGCACCTCTAAAGCGTTCTTTGGTCCAAGACATGTTCGCAGAACCTTTAGAGGTCTAAGCATCTTTCCACCTCTTGCAATGTTGGAAACGAACTCTTCCTTTGCAGCTATCCTTGCCACAATTGAGGTAACTTGCCAATGGTTGTTCAGATTTTTGTGACATAGTACCCTGAAATCCATGGAACATGAGTCATACGACACTAATTCAATTCCTTGTTGAATAATAAAAAATCGATTATGGAGAATAGGCCTGATTAGGTTGTGTATTTCGTCTAAGTAGTAATGAGAGCTAGAGTTTTCGTTAAGTGATGCAATCGAGGTGTTTAAAGTGTAGTGGATTTCATCTTCTTTTTTCAACTTGATAATATTTCTTCCTTGACTGCCATGAACCGGCTTTATAAATACTGTTTCATATTCGTCGGTAAGTTCATACAGATTCTCTTTCGTGTATATTTTTGTTTTTGGTAAGAAGGGGAGGAGATGTTTTTCTTGAAATAGTTGATTATATACTTCCCATTTTGATAGGAAGCGTTCATTAAACAAAGGAATCATCATGGTTTCAAGTTTTTTACGAAATTGCTTAAATGGGACAGATTGTTCAAGTTTACGGGAATGGATACGATTGTAAATCACATCCGGTATTGGGTGTTCAAACGATTTCCATTTCCCATTTAAAAGGTAATAGCCTTGATTTAAAAATTCCTCAAATGAAAAAACATAAAAAAAGCCGCCAATTTCAGTAATTCCATGATGAAGTTCCTCGCAAAAAGTATGAATAGAACGAAAGTGTGGTTCTTCCTGTTTAGTGGAAGGGAAATCAGTTACTAGTCCAAACACAGGTCCGAGTTCGAGTGTTAGAAGGTCATCCCGATAGATGGCTTGAAATTTAAAACTCTGGGTAGGCAGGCAAAAATTCTTGAGAATATTTTCAGGAAAAAGCATCAAATTTGGGGGTTCCAGATCTACTGGTTGGACCACTGTTTGTATTGCCTTTTTTCCTAACTTAATATTTAATTGAAGATTATTCTTGTTTAATCCCAAACTAGTAAATAAATGGTTGGATATTTGCACCAGGCTGTCATTCTTATTTTTAGGTTTTCTTGCTTCGAGGGTAACCTGTGTTAATGGTAAAGACATAAACATTCCTCAATTTCTATTTAAATTGGAACCATTATTTCTTTATGGGCATTAGTTGATATAGTAATGTATGTAAAACGAATCTAGATGGTGATTTTAACATTCTCGCATTTTGGTGAATAGTTTGTTATAGTTGATTCGGATTACAAAAGCGTTTGATTAAAAGGAGTGTTTACCAATGGCAATTAATTTATATGATTCCGCCTATGCGTTAGAAACAGCTATTCGTCAAAGTGATGAATACACACAACTTCAACAAGCCTATAAAGAAGTAAATGCGGATCCAGCAGCAAAACAAATGTTTGATCAGTTCCGCAAAATCCAAATGGACTTACAGCAGAAACAGATGATGGGGCAGGATATCTCTGAACAAGAAATTGCGCAAGCCCAATCATCTGTAGGACTTGTTCAGCAAAATGAAAAAATTGCTAGGTTAATGCATGCTGAACAACGGATGAGCATGGTTATTGGTGAGTTAAACAAAGTAATTATGAAACCTCTAGAAGACCTTTACGGAAAAATGTAAATTGAAATGCGTGCCTTCGGTATAAACCGAAGGCTTTTTCTTTTTTGCTCTGTTCTACAAATGCCTAAAAAATCATAAAAGTGTTATAAAGGCTATTTCACCAAGAACAGGGGGCAACGGAATGATTTATCGCTTGCTTGCTTTAAATATTGATGGCACGCTTCTTCAAACAAACGGAAAAATCCATAAATCAACTAAAGAGGCTATAGAGTATGTTCAGCAAAAAGGAATCTATGTCACGCTTGTCACATCGCGGAGCTTTCCTTCCACAAGAAAAGTAGCCAAGGCTTTAAAAATAAAATCCCCCCTCATTACACATCAAGGGGCATTTATTGCAAGTTCTGAGGACAAACCAATTTATGTGAAAAGGATTGGTGAACAAATTACTTATGATACAGTCAGCTTTTTAGAGGCGCTGCCATGTCAAATTCGTCTTGTCCATGAACAATTTTCATTAGCCAATAAGTTTAAATTGAATAATAATTTATTGGCTAAGACAGTCTTTACCTCAGGGGATCCGGTGTTCTATTCACAGCAATTTGTGTCGTCACTAACTGAGTATCTACATGACCAGCCAGTGAGCCCTCCGAAGATAGAAGTTTATTTTGAAGAAGAAAGTGACCTTCAGGATGCGAAAAAGGCACTTCAAAAAATGTATACAGAGATTGAATTAATTCAACTAGATACTTTACGGTTGGATATTGTCCCAACGGGTGTTTCAAAATTATCAGGGTTATCATACCTTGCAAGCCAATTAGGGATTCCAAGAAAAGAAATAGTTTATATCGGTGATTGTCTAGATGACATTCCTTTGCTTGAGGCTGTAGGTCTGGGTGTTTCAATGTGGAATGCGGATTTCGCGGTGAAAAAAGCATCAGATTGGGTGACACGATCACAGAACGAACAAGGTGTTGCCTATATGGTAAAAGAACACTTTAGAAAACAACAGCCAATTGAGTTTTTAAGAAGGATGAATATTATTAAAAAATAACCTAAAAAAGACATCAACGGTAAATTGCCGTTGATGTCTTTCTTTGAACCAACTGGGTAGAAAATTCACTATTTTTAAAAAACTTACCTATATTTATGTCCTCAATTCCATATATAATGGAATTGATTCAAAAGGATGGGAGGGTTTCACGTGTCGATAAACTTTATAACAGATAAGGTGAATGTAAAAGTTATAGGGCGTGTGGCGACAATAGAAATGAACAGACCTGAGTCATTAAATTCCATGGACTCAGAAATGATTAGGGGGCTAGTCTGTAAGCTAAAGGAAATTAGTGAATCGGATGAAATCGATATTGTTGTTCTAACGGGAAAAGGAAGAGCCTTTTCGGCTGGGGGCGATATTAAAACCATGCTTTCAAACATGAACGAAAACGACTTCTATCCTGTTATGGACAGTATTAGCGAACTAATTGTTACTCTTTATAGCATGCCTAAACTAACTATTAGTGCTATTACAGGTGCAGCGGCTGGCTTGGGGTTCAGCCTTGCGTTAGCAACTGACCATATTATTGCTGAAAAAAATAGCAAGCTAGCAATGAATTTTATCGGGATCGGTCTGATTCCAGATGGAGGGGCCCATTTCTTCTTAGAGAAAAAATTGGGAGAGACAAAAGCGAAACAGGTAATCTGGGACGGGAAAATGATGGATGCTGATGAATCATTTGCGTTAGGTTTAATTGAAGAAGTAGCGGCAGCTAATCTTCAGGAGACATTAGATGCTAGAATTTCAGATTGGTTAAGCAGACCTGTTCAGGCGATGATTAAAACGAAAAAAATATTAGCTGATATGCATCGTCCTTACTTATTAAAAATCTTAGAATTAGAAAAATATTCACAGCAAAAAATGCGCGAAACCATTGACCACCAAGAAGGAATAAGGTCATTCATCGAAAAAAGACAACCTAGATTTATAGGTAAATAAACAAAGAAGCACGCAGCTTCTTTGTTTTTTTGCTTATTCCTGTTAATCCTTATTTACAGCGCTTTCATTTTTAAGAATGAAAGAGTAATAGCTTGCCGCTTGGTGAAGTACATCGGTGTGTGCGTTCTAATAAGTTTTTGTCGGCTAACATTTTTTGACCTAATTCTTTTGCAGCATCATCATGCTCAGCCTGGAAGGATTCATCTAAAACCTTTTCCCCATTGGATTCAAATGCAGTTAATTTATAAGTCTTCATTTTAACAACCCCTTAAAAGAATCTAGTTTTTATCTATTTTCACATAATTTATAAAATTGTGCAAAAAGAAAGTGAAACCAAAATATGTTAAATTCGTATTAAAGATGGAGAGGAGTGTGTGAAATGGTTCTGAAACTTGAACATGTCACGAAACGATTCGGGAATTTTATTGCTGTGGATGATCTATCATTAGTGATTCCTGAAAAAGAAATGTTTGGCTTTTTAGGGGCTAATGGTGCAGGGAAAACAACGACCTTCCGAATGATCTTAGGGCTGCTGGACACTAGCGGTGGTAAGATTACTTGGGACGGGAAGCCGATTGACTATTCAACCAGTCATTTGGTTGGCTATCTCCCTGAAGAGAGAGGCTTGTATCCGAAACTAAAGGTTCGTGACCAAATCGTCTATTTAGCCAGATTAAGAGGGATGCAAAAATCTCAGGCACTTACGGAATTAAAATCATGGCTTGAACGCTTCAAAATTCCTGAGTATGAAAATAAAAAAGTTGAGGAGCTTTCCAAAGGGAATCAACAAAAAATCCAATTCATTGCTGCTGTCGTTCATAAACCAAAATTACTAATCTTGGATGAGCCATTTAGCGGTCTTGACCCAGTAAATGTGGAAATGCTAAAAGAGGCGGTTCTATCTCTGAAAGAAGATGGGGCGACTATCGTTTTCTCGAGCCATAGAATGGAGCATGTCGAGGAAATGTGTGAACATCTTTGTATCTTGCACAAAGGAAGCCCTGCTGTTCATGGTTCATTAAAGGAAATCAAGCGTTCCTTTGGGAAAAAGAACCTTGTAATTCATGCTGATTTTTCACTTGATTTCTTAAAAAATTACCCTGGAGTCGTAAAGTCAAAACCAACAATGGAAGGAATTCACCTGCAAATTGAAGGAGAGTACATAGCTGAAAAAATACTTAAGGAGATTGTCAACCAAGGATTTATCCGGAAGTTTGCCCTTGAAGAACCATCATTAAATGATATTTTTATTGAAAAAGTAGGTGATTCCTATGAATAATTTTTGGATTATTCTGTTCCACACTTATTTAAATAAATTGAAAACAAAGTCCTTCATCATTACAACTCTTATAACGGTCATTATTGTTTTGGTCTTAACTAACCTAACCAATATCATTGATATCTTCGATAAAAATGATGGAAAAGAAAATGTGGCTGTCCTTGATGAAACAGGTCAACTGTTTGATCCATTCAAAAAGCAAGTTAGCACAATTAATAAAGATATTCACTTAACACTTTTCCAAGGAAATGAAGCAGAGGCAGATAAAGCAGTTGAAAAGGGAACTTACCAAGGAATTGTCCTACTTGGTTTAAATGATGAAAAACTTCCGTTGGCTACTTATAAAGCAAAGAGTATTGCTGATTCATCCTTGTATACTGACCTTCAAACGAGTCTTCAGCAAGTAAAAACCATGCTGGCGGCTTCACAAATTCAATTGACTCCTGTTCAGCTCGAAAAGCTATATGAACCAGTGACTTTTAAGAAAATTGCACTTGAGAAGAATGCAAAAACGGAAGAGGAACTGAATCAGGCACGTGGTCTGGTTTATGTCTTGCTCTTTATCATATATTTTTCAGTAATTATGTACGCTAATATGATTGCGATGGAAGTAGCAACAGAAAAGTCGTCTAGGGTGATGGAAATTTTAATTTCAAGTGTCTCTCCAATTAAACAGATGTTTGCAAAAATAATTGGAATCGGTTTATTAAGTCTGACACAGCTCGCTGTTTTTCTGTCCGTGGGTTATTTCTCTCTAAAACAAAATATGGAATCTTTAAAAGAAGGATTTTTCGGTGTTTATGGTTTTGGTGATATTCCTCTGGGAACGATTATTTATGCAATTGTTTTCTTTATTCTTGGCTATTTTCTTTATGCCACACTTGCAGCATTTCTCGGCTCACTTGTCAGCAGAATTGAAGATGTGCAACAAATGATTACACCAATGACTATGCTCGTAGTTGCTGGGTTTATGATTGCTATGTTTGGCTTAGGAAAGCCGGATGCTCCGTTCATAACGGTGACATCTTTCATCCCATTCTTTACACCAATGATCATGTTTCTGCGGGTTGGAATGTTGACAATTCCAGTCTGGGAGGCAATGGTAGGAATTGCTATCTTAGTAGCAACAATTGTTTTCTTAGCAACATTTGGCGCACGAGTCTATCGTGGTGGTGTCTTAATGTATGGACAATCGAATTCCTTTAAAGATATAAAAAAAGCATTACAGCTGACAAAGAACGAATAAGGCAGGAAAAGACGGTGTCCCAAGGGTATAACTTTTAGGGGCACCCCTTTTTTTATCGTTCTTTTAAATTTGTCTGTTGATTTGCGCTCCAGGCGCTTCGCTTTCCGCGGGCGTGCCGG
>NZ_JBALSN010000070.1:7214-15702 GCF_036966985.1 Neobacillus drentensis
CCGCTCCAATCAACAGGTCCATTAGCAGAAACAATCAATTAAATATACCCCGCCTAGACAATCTAAGTATTTACCAAGCGGTAAATGCTCTTTTTTTTCAATAAATAACCGACAAGAACGTGCATTCGTATTTCTGTGGTGCTACAATGAAGAAAAGAAGCGGAAAGGAATGTCTTATGAAAAGAATATCATTCATTCATGCAGCGGACCTGCACTTGGATAGCCCAATGGTCGGATTAAAGTACTTGCCCCAAAACATCTTTACCCGAGTTAAAGAGAGCACCTTTACGGCTTTAAAAAAGGTTACTGAGGCCGCAATTCATCATCAGGTCGACTTTGTTATTCTAGCAGGCGATCTATTTGACGGAGAGGACCGCAGCCTGCGGGCACAATCCCGGTTTCGGACAGAGATGCTTAAGTTGGCAGAAAACGAGATTCATGTTTATGTCATCCACGGCAATCACGACCATTTAAACGGATCATGGGTACATCTTAATATGCCAGCAAATGTTCATGTGTTTAATAGCAAGGTCGAAACCAAAGTTTTACATACAAAGAAAGGTGAGATTGTCCATCTTTATGGTTTTAGTTATCCAACACGACATGTCTATGATAGAAAAATAGATGATTATCGGAAGAAAGATGGCGCCGACTTTCATATTGGGATACTCCATGGAAATGAAAGCGGAGGGGTAGATCATGATAACTATGCCCCTTTTTCAGTTAGTGATTTACATAAGAAAGAATTTGATTACTGGGCTTTAGGACATATTCATAAACGAGCTGTCCTATCAGAATCGCCACCTATTATTTATCCAGGTAATATTCAAGGCAGGAATAAGAAAGAAACAGGCGTGAAAGGTATTTACCATGTAACATTGACTGATCTTGATAAGAAAATAAATTTTTTAGAAACAGCCGATATTATTTGGGAAGAAACAATGGTTGATGCTGCTTCAGCCAAAAATTTCCATGATGTTTTACAATTATGCCAAACAACCATCAATAGTTTTCGGAAGGAACAAAAAGGAACGTTATTATCACTTTCCCTGAAAAATATTGTACTAGCAGATGAGCGTGAACAAAGAAGCTTGAAGGGCGAACTGTTAGAACTCCTTTTAGAGAATGAAAAAGAAGAGGAATCCTTCGTATGGATTGTTGACTTAATTGTTATTGAAGGGCAGCTAATAGATAAGGAACAGTTGAAAAGAGATGCTAACTTTTATGCTGAACTATTTGAAACAATTGAAAACTATGCAAATGTCGACCTAGCCCTATCCCCCTTATTCGAACATCAATTAGGGAGAAAATATATCAGTCAGTTATCAACTGCTGATCAAGAAGAGCTAATCAACAAAGCAGAGAAATTGCTGCTCGAATTACTTTATCAATCATAGAAGAAGGAGTGAAGAGATTTGAAAATTCTTGAGATGCATATATATGGATTTGGCCAATTAGAGAATGTTGAAATTACTGACCTTCACGATTTTCAAGTTTTCTATGGTGAAAATGAAGCTGGGAAGTCCACGATTATGGCTTTTATCCATGCAATTATTTTCGGCTTCCCTACAAAACAACAAACAACCGAACTCCGCTATGAGCCAAAACACAGTACTAAATATGGTGGTAAAATCCGAATTCTCCATGAAATACATGGCGGTGCTGTAATTGAACGAGTAAAGGGAAAAGCAGCGGGTGATGTTAAGGTCTTTATGGACAATGGCAAGATGGGCGGCGAAGAACTTCTTAAGGAATTAACAGCAAACTTTGATAAAAGCCTATTTCAATCTATTTTTTCTTTTAATTTGCAGGGATTACAAAATATTCATCAGATGAAAAGTGAAGAGATTGGCAAATTTTTGTTTTCCGCGGGGACATTAGGAACAGAAAGGTTATCAAAAACCGAAGCTGTTCTGCAGAAAGAGCTCGATGCTCGTTTTAAGCCATCTGGGAAGAAACCCTTATTGAATGAAAAGTTACAAGCCATCCATGAAATAAATAAAGAATTGAAAGCAGCTGAAGCCAGAAATAGAGATTATACAAACCTAGTAGAAAAGAAAGAAACGCTTGAAAAGGAAATGAAGGCAGTAAACCGTTCGTTGCAGGAGATAAGAGAGAAAATAGAAAAACTAAATGAATGGAAAAGAATAGAATCCATTGTCAAAGATGAAAAGGGGACAAAGAAAGAGCTGAATGAATTAGGAAAAATCGAATTCCCTGTACGTGGAATTGAAAGAATCGAAAAGATAAATCAGCTCATCCACCCCTATAAGGCAGAGATTAATAGCATTTCCGAAAGAATTGAAAATTTGCAAGATGAAGCAGCGGGGATTCAACCTAATCTTTCGTTTCTAAAAAATGAACCTGCTCTCTTAGCTTTGCTTGATCAAGTACCTCTCTACGACCAATTAAAGCAGGAAAAATTGCAATGTGAAACAAAACTTTTAGCCTTTGAAGAAGAGTTGTCGATTACTAGGGAAAAACTTCATTTAAATATAGATGAAGAAGAAATCTTTGCTTTAAATACAAATATTTATATGAAAAATCAGGTTGAAGTAGTATCACAGAAAATACAAAAGCTAAAAGAAGTTAAGGAAGAGTTAGAGAATCAGTATCAAGAAGAAAAAGGCAGATTAGAGGAAATCGAAAAAGAGGTTCGGTCTTCAGAGAGACAGGTTCTTACAAAACAGGAACGGCTGGCACTGGAAGAGAAGGTAAATTCGAGCAATGATAAAGAGAGCATAGAAAGGGAATTAAGAACCCTGCGTGACAAAATAGACTTTTATCTACAGTTCAATGAAAGTGATAAAGCAGCAGTGGAAAGGGAAAGGAAACAAAAGAAACTTCAGTATTTACTGTTTGAGGTTATTTTAATTGCCTTAACAGTTTATGGGATAGCTACAAAGCAGTGGTTTTTATTCACAATAGGTGTTCTCAGTTGTATGTTACTTGTCATCCTGATGACAAAAAAGAATACGGTGCCGAAAGATGCTGAGCTAAATCAAACGTTAATAGGGTTAAAAGAAAAGGAAGAGCGGTTAAAGCAAAAACTGCAATCAGCCCAATTTATAGAAATCTCAAAGCTAGAAGAACAATTAGCCTTGGATAATCAGAGAAGAGCAGACCTTCAGACCGTAAAAGTGAAGTTGAAACATCAACATTCTCAATATGAAAAGATCATTGCTAAATTTGAACAATGGGAGTTGGAGACCGCCCAAACGAATGAAAAGCTTGCTTCCATCAGTCATGAACTAAGAATACCTGAGTATATTGCAGAGTACTTTTTACTAGAAGCATTCAAACTGATTGAACAGTTTAAGTTGATTAGTAGAGAGAAAAAACAATATCAGTTAAGACTTCAACAAATAGAGCAGCAACAGGAAAAAATAGTAAAAGGGTTGAACCATTTTTCAAACCTTTATTTAAGTGAAAAGGGCTTGGACTTGTATAACGCTGCCTATTTACTGCGTAATAAGTTAAAGGAGGAGCATGGTAAGCAAATCGTGAGTCAGGAGCGAAAGGTGAAACTTAGCGATCTCGAAGCCGATTTAAAGCAAAAAGTACAAGCGTTTAAGCATCTCCAAGCGGAATTTCATGCCCTTATCTCATCAGCAAATGTGGAAACAGAACAACAATTTTACGAACTTGGTGCAAAAGCAGAAAAGCAAGGACAACTGTTAGAAAAACTTAACTCACTACAGAGTCAACTGCAATACTCTAATCTCTCAGAAGTAGAAAGGGAAACTTTTCTCCAAATGCGTCAAAGCACAGAATTAGTGGCCGAATGTAATCAGCAGGTTCATGAATGGGAAGTTAAACTTAAGGAACTTCAGGAAAAGCATGCTTCCATCAAATATGAGATACAAATATTGGAAGAGGGCGGTATATACTCAGATATACTCCATCACTACAAACAGAAAAAATATGAACTAGAAGAGGCAGTAAAGGAGTGGTCTGTCTACTGTATAGCGCAAGATATCCTCTCCAATACGATTGAAACATATAAGAACATACATTTACCAAGAATGATCTCAAAAGCGGAAGAATATTTGTTGTTTCTCACCGATGGAAACTATCAAAGAATCCATTTACAAAATTCTGGTTCAGGATTCTTAGTTGAGAGAAGGGATCATACCATATTTGAAGCAAATGAACTAAGTCAAGCAACAACCGAACAGTTATACGTTGCCATTCGGCTTGCTTTTGCTGTTACAGTATATGAAAAATATCAGTTTCCAATTATTATCGATGATAGTTTTGTTAATTTTGATGCGAAAAGGACGGAAAAGGTGTTAGAACTTCTTAAAGGGATGAAAAGAAATCAACTATTATTTTTTACTTGTCATAAGCATTTACTGACCTTTTTTCAAAGGGAAAATGTTCTTTTTTTAGAAAAAGGTGCTGTTCAGATAATTTCATAGAGTAATATTAGGATATGTTATACTCTTACTAATGGGAAGGACGTGAAAGTGATGGGTAAAGGAATATTAAAGCATGAAATTGGAGAGCAGGTAGAATTATTTCTACTAATAAAAAATTCAACAAAAGGGATTGCAAGCAACGGCAAACCTTTTTTAACACTGATTCTTCAGGATAAAAGCGGAGAAATCGAAGCAAAACTTTGGGATGTTAATGAAGAGGATGGAAAGAGTTATGCTCCACAAAGTATTGTAAAAATACTAGGTGAGGTACAAAATTATCGGGGGAAAAGTCAATTGAAAATTCGTCAAATTCGACGAACAGGTCCATCTGACGGCGTAAAGTTGGATGACTTTTTGGAGACCGCCCCAATTAGCCAGGAAGAAATGGCTGGTAAACTTACACAATATATTTTTGATATGAAAAATCCCAATATCCAAAGAATAACACGCCATTTAATTAAAAAGCATCAGAAGGAATTTTTAGAGTTTCCTGCAGCAACAAAAAATCACCACGAGTTTGTATCGGGGCTTGCCTTTCATGTTGTTAGTATGCTTGATTTGGCTAAATCCATTGCCAATCTTTATCCAAGCCTTGATAAGGATTTGCTCTATGCAGGGGTTATATTACACGATATGGGGAAAGTACTGGAACTTTCAGGGCCGATTTCAACTGTATATACCATTGAGGGAAATTTACTAGGGCATATTACGATTATGGTTAATGAAATTGGCAAGGCAGCGGAAGAACTAGGTATTTCTGGTGAGGAAGTACTAATCCTCCAACATCTTGTGCTGAGTCATCATGGAAAAGCAGAATGGGGAAGTCCAAAACCGCCAATGATTAAAGAAGCAGAAATCCTCCATTATATCGATAATCTTGATGCGAAAATGAATATGCTTGACCGAGCCTTGGAAAGAGTGAAGCCAGGTGAATTCACAGAAAGAATTTTTGCGTTGGAGAATCGTTCCTTTTATAAGCCGGTGTTTCATAAGTAAAATAACCTCCTTTTGAGGTTATTTTTTTTGCGCAACAGTTCATAATTTCCTATTAAACGAATATGATTTAGTAAAAGTGGACAACCACTATGAAAGGAGCAAGATAAATTGACTATTCCTATTTGGGTATATGCTGTTGTGGTTGGTATTGTGATAAGTGCGCTAATGGCGATAAAGACGGGAAGAGAAGAGCGGCAATTAGAGATGGAAAACATTGAGCAGGAAGGCGAAATCTATATGAAACGCCTTGAACGTGAAAGAGAAAAGAAAGAAGGACTTGAAGCGACAGGGGAATAAAAAAAGCGGAAGCGCCATTATTGGCGTTTCCGCTTTTTGTTCTAATTACTGGGCAGCAGCTTCTGTACCGGTTTGAGGAGTAAGCGCATCTTTTAAGTCCTTGTCGCTAACTTTAACATCTGCAGCTTCAAGTTCACGCTTCATCGCTTTATTAATTTCTTCTGTTGTCAATTTTGAAGTTTTTACTTGGGTTTCGATTTCGGCCTTCATTTCAGCATATGGTTTCTTTTCTTTTTTGTCAGTTAATTGAATGATATGATAACCAAATTGCGACTTAACTGGACCGCTAATTTCATTTACTTTTAGTGCATATGCTGCTTTTTCAAAATCAGGATCCATCTTACCAGTACCAAACCAGCCTAAATCCCCGCCGTTTGCCTTAGAACCTTCATCTGTTGAATATTTTTTTGCCNNGCAACAAGAATGTGGCGAGCTTTAATTTCCGGCTGGTACGTATCATAGTAATCCTTTAATTCCTTTTCAGTTACCTTAACGCCTTTAAGGGCAGCTTTTTCCTGCATCATGCCTAACTTCATTGTTTTCTTCAAATCATCTTCGCTTTTATAGCCGTACTGTGCGAGGGTAGTTTCAAAATTTGCACCTAGATCTGTTTTTAATTGATCAATTTTTGCATTTAATTCCTTATCTGTCACCTTGTATTTCTTAGATAGAACTTTTTCATATACTAGTTGCTGAAGGGCTTGATCACCATACTTTTCCTTCATTGTATTGTAGAGTTCTTCTTGTGTAACATTACCCACTTTGCTCTCTGCCACTGTATCAGAACCACTTTGGTTACATGCACTTAATGCAAGTACTCCACCGGCTAATGTAAGGGCTAATATCCATTTTTTCATGATGAAATCTCTCCTAAACAGTATATTCTTGTCCACAAACTCTACTATAACATAAATGGTAACTCCTGCAAAAATAATAACTATGTTTATTATTTGAAATTTTCCACAAAAGGTAAAATTGAACTTTTCAAAAAAAAATGGGAAGTGCCTAAACGAAATGACCACCCATTGAATAGTATATCGTAGTAAATGAAAAAGGAGGTATTACGATGAGCCACGGATATGGAGCGGGCTTTGCTCTAATTGTAGTACTTTTCATACTATTAATTATAGTGGGAGCTTCTTGGTGTTGGTGTTAATATGCACAAAAAAGACAATTAATGAATGGAGGTAAATAT
Organism: Neobacillus drentensis; assembly: GCF_036966985.1. Classification (GTDB taxonomy): domain Bacteria; phylum Bacillota; class Bacilli; order Bacillales; family Cytobacillaceae; genus Neobacillus; species Neobacillus drentensis_E. The sequence continues at coordinate 14,124 of NZ_JBALSN010000070.1, forward strand.
ATGTCTGGTGGAGCAGGTTACGGCGCAGGATTTGCGTTAGTGGTAGTTCTATTCATCTTATTAATCATCATCGGCGCTTCTTGGGTTTATTAATAAAGTCACAAACTAAAAGCGATGAGAAATAATCTCATCGCTTCTATGTGTTAATTATACATATCCTTTTTCGCTTGGAGCTCTAGTTGGATTATGTATATAAAATTTCCAAGTATGATGATATCAGAAGAATCGTAATGAGGATATTAATTGTACGAAATACCTTATGTTGGTTTTCTTCAGGGATTTCCTTTTGCATACAAAGTGAATTGGTCATTTTATTTACATAAAACAAGATAAAAATAGCGAAGACAATAAAAATGGAGATCATCAATGATTCCCTCCCTGATGTTCGTATTATGTTTATTACAATATCAAAAATTACAAAAAAAAGATAGTCATAAAGAATGGAAGAGTTTTAGGCTTTAAGGGGTTTCCATGAACCCAATTTATTTTTGGAGGAAATTTCTTCTAAAAAAATTTTCCCTGTTTTAAGTTAAAATGGTTTACCCCATCTTTTAAAAGGTTAATAATAAATATATAAAAATGTAAAAGTTCTGAAAAGAGGCCTAGTGAATGACTGAAAATGAATTGATGGAAAGAATAAACCTTCTTGAATATCATCAAAAGCTATTATTAAAGTTACTCAACAATCCGAAGCTCGAATTATATAAACTTATTATTGAAAATGGAATTACAGAACAGGAAGCAGGACAGTTTTTTTCTTTATGTGACAAAATGAACTTAAAATTAGAAGAACAAAAAGCGGAAGGGTACGTAAACTTCCATCCGCTTTTTCATGAATTATCATCATCATTACCGTCTTCTTTAAAGATTAAAGACGTTATCAATGCTTGTTTAAAACAAAAGATTTGCCTGTCCCTTTTTCAAGAGTTGGAAAAATACTTATAAAACTGATTAAACCAGCTCTTGCTCAGGATTTTGTGATTTTCTTAGCTTCCCATCTTCTTCAACGAAGCGACTTTCAATATTATGAAAAGAACGCTCGAAGATTTCCATAAAATCTTCACCATAAATATTGCGGACGATCGCCATCATTTCAACAATTTCTGGAAACTTACCGTATAATTCACGTAGGGGCAAAGCACCAGAAAAAACCGCATTGGCATTTGGCTCATAGGTTTCCATTAGTTGAAGTAAGATACTTTCTCCTGCTTCAGTAAGCTGAATATACGTATTACGTTTATCATTTTCTTTTTTGGAAAACTGCAGCAAACCTCGTTCTTCTAACTTTTTCGAAAAATTAAATGCTGTTGAAACGTGCATGACGCCAAACTTAGCCACATCCGAAATGGAAGCACCGTTTAAGTGATAGGCAATCCATAAAATGTGATGTTCGTTAATATTTAAATCAAAAGGCTTAATCCATTGCTGCCAGTCTTTCTCAATCGCTTTCCATAAGGCCTTACTTAGTTGAGCAACTCTCTGAGTAAAGATCATCGCTTCTTTCATTGAATATTGTTTCTCAGTCATCCCCATTTTCACCTACTTTTATATTTCTCTATTTTCATTATGCCAATAAAAT
>NZ_JBALSN010000071.1:0-5061 GCF_036966985.1 Neobacillus drentensis
ATAATGATGAACTTGAATATTTTGTGTCGCCCTAGTTTTTTATTTCTCCTTTCCAATATTCCTTCTAACTATTTATATGCATAAATTGGATGGGTATTTATTTACAATTCTCTTTGAAAAAATTTACAACATAGGTTATACTAGTAAAACCAATTGAAATTTGGTATATTAGTATTCTGTTTTAACCAATATTTAGGGGTTACTCTGGAAAGGAAATCGGCCGTGACAAAGAATGATTTAGTTACATTAATTGAAAAAAAACGAGCTGAATTAATTCAAGTCGCTACTAGTAACGGCTTGACATCCTCCGTTGCGATTCGCTACAGCCAGGAGCTTGACCACCTCTTAAATGAATATCATCGTACATATATAAAAAAGGTACCCTCATCAGCCTGTTAAGAAAAAACTCCTATAAAAATTCTAAAAGCCTGGCAGCGATGCCAGGCTTTTAGAATTAATTAACAACATCCTCAAGACGTTCTACCACTCCATTTTGTAAAAGGAACATTTTATGGTATAAACCACCTAGAGCAAGCAGTTCTTGATGTGTTCCCCTTTCAACAATTTCTCCTTGATGTAAAACTAAGATTAAATCAGCATCCTGAATCGTTGACAGCCGATGGGCTATCGCAATTGTTGTTCTCCCTTTTCTCATTTTGGCGAGGGCTGTTTGAATGGCTTCCTCTGTTTCCGTATCAATATTGGCAGTCGCTTCATCTAGGACCAAAATTTTAGGATTGGTTGCAATTGTTCTAGCAAAGGCGATTAATTGCCTTTGACCGCTAGAGAAAGTGGTCCCTCGTTCCACCACCTTATGGTTAAAACCATCCTCTAATTTTTCGATAAAGGTATGGGCCTGGACAAACCTCGCCGCCTCTTCCACTTGTTCATCTTTCATGTCATTGGCATGCAGGCGGATATTGTCCTTTACCGTCCCGAAGAATAAAAATGGATCCTGTAAAACAAGGCCCATTTTCTCCCGAAGCTCTGTTTTAGTGAACTTTCGAATGGATTGGCCATCAATGAAAATGTCACCCCGTTCATATTCATAGAACCGCATCAGCAGATTAATGATGGAGCTTTTCCCGCTTCCGGTATGACCAACTAGGGCGACGGTTTCGCCTGGATTCGCAGTGAAAGAAATAGATTTAAGCACATCCTGCTTCCCATTATAGGAAAAACTTAATTCCTTAAATTCAATCTTTCCTTGTTCAATCGATTGGCTGTTCTCTTCCTTTTGAGCGGGTGCTAACTCTTCCTCATCTAATAATTTAAAGACGCGCGATCCTGCGACAATCGCTTGCTGGTACAAGGAAAGTCTCATCATCATCTGATTTACCGGTTCAAAAAAACGATCCAGATAGTTGATGAAGGCATATAAAACTCCGATTTCAATGACATGGTTCAAAGAAGTGAGCCCAAAATATGATAACACAATGATTAATGCTAAAATGTAAATCAAATCAATCGCTGGCCTTAAGAGCAGACCGTCAATCTTCAGATTCTTCATTCCGGCATGATAGTGTTGGTCATTAATCATTCCAAATTCAGCACGTAGTCTTTTTTCCTGACGAAATACTTGAATGATGCCCATTCCTGATAAAGATTCACTTAACTTGGCATTCAACTGGCTCAGTCGTTCACGCATATCAAGGTAGAATCGTGAACTTAACTTTCGATAGAGGTTCATGACAAATAACAGCATTGGGAGGATAATGACGCATAATAATCCTAGTTTGATATTCAAGATAAACATCGCGATAAAAATCCCTGATAATAAAAACCCACCTTGGATAAACGTTGCAATGACAGTGACAAACATGTCTTTAATCGCTTCGGTGTCATTCGTTACCCTGGAAACAATACTACCGGCAGGTGTTTGATCAAAATATTTTAGCCCAAGTGACTGAACTTTAGAAAAAACATCTATTCGAAGCTGTTGGATAATTTTTAAAGCAAGCTCTTGGAACTTCACAAATTGAAAAAACATCAGAATGGCTTTTATGATTTGAATGCCCATATATGTGGAGCCAAGTATTAATAGCGGTTGAAAGGCAAGCTTTCCTGGTGTTAAATAATCATCGATAAATATCTTGACTAAGATCGGAAGGACAATATCACCGATGGTTGTTAATAATAGAAAGATAAATGCCATTACTACCAGTTTTTTATGAGGTTTCGTGTAGGACAGCAGCCGAAATAATATATTTCGTTGTTCACGGTCGGAAAGCTGTATTTTTTCTTCCATATTAATGTCCTCCAAGCTCGACCAGCTCTTCTAGCTGCTGGCGTAAATACATTTGCTTATACCATCCGCCCAGTACCATGAGTGCTTCATGGGTGCCTCTTTCAACAATCTTCCCTTCTTCAAGCACAAGAATGAGATTAGCATGTTGAATCGCACTTAATCGATGGGAAGTAATAATGGTTGTTTTTCCTTCCCGGTTTTGTCTTAGCGAGGAAAGAATGGCTTCCTCTGTTTTTGCATCTACCGCAGATAAGGAATCGTCGAGAACCAATACTTCTGGATTCATTAAAATAGCCCGGGCAATCGAAATCCTCTGTTTCTGCCCACCAGATAAGGACACACCTCTTTCCCCAACAACTGTATGATAACCCTCCACAAATTGGAGAATGTCATCATGGATATTCGCTAACTTTGCGGCATTCTCTACTTCCTCTGTAGAGGCATTAGGGTTCGTAAAGGCAATGTTTTCACCGACTGTGGCCGAAAATAAGAAGTGGTCTTGCGGTACATAACCAATCGCTTCACGTAATTTTTCAAGTTTGTAGGCTTGAAGTGTCTTCCCACCAAAGGTAATTTCTCCTTGATAACTATCAAACTCACGAATGAGCAACTTTAATAATGTTGTTTTCCCGGCACCCGTTTTACCCACAATGCCAAGTGTTTCCCCCGCTTGCAGTGAAAAGTGAATATCCTTTAAAACAGGTTCAGTTTCACCTGGGTAGGTAAACTTGGCAAGGTCGAATTCTATTTTTCCTGCCGGCACAACGTTTAAGGCATCCTCATGATCGGTAATATCTACTTTTTCCTGAAGGAGCAGGCTGACACGGTCATAGGAAGCCCTGCCCCGCTCAACGATATTAAACAACCAGCCAAAAGCAAGCATCGGCCAGATAAGCAACCCTAAATATGTAGTAAACGAAAGTAATTGTCCGATCGTTAATTCCCCATTAAGTACATATCTGGAACCAAACACAATTGATAAAAAGAAAGAAATCCCCACAATAATAGATATCGTTGGATCAAACAGCGAATCAATTTTTGCAACAGTAATATTTTTTTGGACAACATCTTCTGATTGCTTCCGAAAATCCTCAATATCTTCCTTTTCCTGACCAAACGTCTTAATGACTTTAATCCCGGTAATACTTTCCTGCGTTTTATCATTTAGGGACGAAAAGGCTTCTTGTGCCTGATAAAAGGTTCGATGGAGCATCGTTCCAAACCAACTCGTTAGGATGACCATAAAAGGCATAGGAATCAAACAAATTAAGGTAAGTTTCCAGCTGATCGTAAATGCCATCGCACAGATAACAAAGCCACCAGTAGACAGCGAATCAACAAAAGTTAACACCCCAACACCAGCCGTTTGTTGAATCGCTTGCAGGTCGTTTGTGGCATGGGCCATCAAATCGCCAATTCGACGTTTTTGGTAGAATGATGGGGACATATTGGTAAAGTGCTGATACAGCCGATTCCGAAGCAGTCTACTGAGCTTTATTGAAGAACCAAAAATCATCACTCTCCAATAATAGCGAAGAACATACATAGCCAAGCCTACAGCAACGAGTGCCCCTATCCACTGAAGGAGTATTCCCTTTGTCATGGTCCCATCCTTAATTTCATCAGCAATGATTCCAATAACCTTTGGCGGCACTAACTGAAGGACAGCCACAAGCATTAAAATGAATATCCCAGAAATATACGCTTTTTTTTCTTTCTTAAAATACCAGCCTAAGTCTAAAAATACTTTCATCCAACCGCCCCCAAAACACAAGAAAATTATTGCTGTTAGGCAAATTAATCCATTAACAGAGGTTTAATTTTACCAAATATTATCAAAATAATAAAGATTTAGAATACTTGCTAAGGACGAAAAAACATAAGTATCTACTTAAAATAAAAACCACCTTTCGGAATTTAATAAATTCAGAAAGGTGGTTAATTATTGGTCTAATCGGATCGTGTTTGCTTGTCCGTTTATTTAGATTGTTGCTTGTTCATGGCAGCCATCATTTGGTTGATCTTCTTCTGTGATGGTTTTTGTCCCATTTGCATCATCATCATTTTCAGCATTTGTTCATTGATAGGCGGATTTTTCTTTAAGTAGCTCATCATATATTTACGAGCAATGAAAAATCCTAGTGCTACACCAGCTGCTAATGCCAGTATACCAACTAGAACGTAATACATATTCAACTTCCTCCTTCGTGTTGTCTACCATACAGTGTACTAAATAAAACACGATTAGACAATATCTGCAATCAGATAAATTTTCTTTCTTTTATCGGTTTTAACCAACCGTATCGTTGATGTTCAAGGTCAAGCGCTAAAAAGGAAGACTCACATTTTCTTAACACTTCAAAAAAGGCAGTCTCGGCTTCATAGCTTCCTTGTGCATCAATGGTAATTAAATCTTGGAAAACTTCTAACTTTGCCGTACTTAGTTTTCCGCTTAATTCCATTGAATATGCACCATTTTCTGCTTTAAATCCCTTTACTTTTCCAAGTTGCTTTTGAATAAGTTGATGGATCTTTAGTGCCTCGACTTTTCTTGTTATATAGGAAATTTGTTTTTGGGTTATAAATTTAAGCTCACCGTTTGCTTTATGATTCTCTTGAAAAAGCTGAAAAAACAATCGCTCTCTTCCGAAGTAATGGGTCGCAAATTCATCTTCTATTAAATATAGCTGATATTTTCTCACCACTGTTCTCTCCTTCGTTGGTTACCCTTTTTACTATTATAAAAAAAGACAAGCGAAACATTTGTCTTACGGCGCCAAAAACTTCCACTATTTTTGTCGATTATCAGAATT
>NZ_JBALSN010000071.1:5066-8641 GCF_036966985.1 Neobacillus drentensis
CGGTAGATTTTATGAATTTTCCTGCAAAAAAATCTTTGTTCAAATTATTGTAAAAATTCTCTTTCCAAACAAAAAAAGAGAACGGATAAATTCCGCTCTCCTAAAAAAACAATTTTATTTTTGCAAAAGTGCCTTCACACGGGCAGCAACATTATCTACGGTGAAACCGAATTCTTCCATAATCTTTTCTCCTGGTGCTGACGCTCCGAAATGATCAATCGCTAATACATCGCCTTCGTCACCAGTATATTTATGCCAGCCAAATGATGAGCCAACTTCAATTCCAAGACGCTTTTTCACGCTTCTTGGTAAGACAGAGTCTTTGTATTCTTGGGATTGTTGCTCAAAGCGGTCCCATGAAGGCATACTTACAACCGAAACATGAACCCCTTCACCAGCAAGTGCTTTTTGAGCTTCTACTGCAAGGCTTACTTCAGATCCAGTTGCTAATAACAATGCATCTGGAGTTTCTCTTTCAGAAGGAGAAACCACATAAGCACCTTTAGAAACACCTTCATAAGCATTGGTATCAGTTCCTTTTAATGTAGGTAAATCTTGACGAGTTAACACAAGTGCAGTTGGTTTGTCAGTTGACTCAACAGCAAGCTTCCATGCTGCCGCAGTTTCGTTACCGTCTGCAGGGCGAATGACTGAAATTCCTGACATTGCACGTAATGCTGCCAGTTGTTCTACCGGTTCGTGTGTTGGTCCATCTTCCCCAACAGCAATACTATCATGCGTAAATACATAGGTAACAGGTAATCCCATCAACGCAGCTAGGCGAATTGCTGGACGTAAGTAATCAGAGAAGACAAAGAATGTTCCGCCAAAAACTTTTACTCCGCCATGAAGAGCAATCCCGTTCATTGCAGCACCCATTCCAAATTCACGAACACCAAACCAGATATTTCGGCCTTCATAAGACCCTGGCATAAAGTCTTTCGTACCTTTGATCATCGTTTTATTAGATCCTGCAAGGTCTGCTGATCCCCCAATAAAAATTGGTAGATTTTTAGCAATGCCATTAATTACTTCACCTGATGAGGCACGGCTTGCAAGGCTTTTCCCTTCGTTATAAACAGGGATCTCCTTATCCCAACCCGCTGGAAGCTCATTATTTAATGCTTGTTCAAGCTGAGTTGCTAATTCAGGGTATTCTTTTTTATATTGAGCGAAAAGGTCATTCCACTCTTTTTCCTTTTTCTCACCATTTTCAACGATAAGCTTTTGGAAGTTATCATAGACTTCCTGCGGTACATGGAAATCTTCTTCAAAAGTCCATTTATAGGCTTCTTTAGTAAGTTTTAATTCATCAGCACCAAGTGGTGAACCATGAACACCTGATGTACCCGCACGGTTTGGTGAACCGTAACCGATTACTGTTCTTACTTCAATCATCGTTGGTCGTTCTAAATCATTTCTTGATTCTTCAAGCGCTTTTGCGATTTCTTCTAGATTGTTTCCGTCCTCTACACGAAGGTATTGCCAGCCGTAGGATAGGAAGCGATCTTTGACACTTTCTGAAAAAGACTTATTTAAGTCACCATCTAGAGAGATATCGTTTGAATCATAAAGGACCACTAAACGGCCTAGTTTCAAGTGTCCTGCAAGTGAAGCCGCCTCTGCAGATACACCTTCCATCAAATCTCCATCTCCACAAATGCTGTATGTAAAATGGTTCACAAGTTCATACTTATCTTTATTATAAACACTTGCAACATGGCGTTCTGCCATTGCCATACCCACTGCCATTGCAATCCCTTGTCCAAGTGGACCAGTTGTTGCTTCTACACCCTCAGTGTGGCCGTATTCAGGGTGACCAGGTGTTTTTGAACCCCATTGACGGAATTGTTTTAAGTCATCCATGCTTAAATTGAAACCAGACAAGTGAAGCATGCTGTATAACAACGCTGACCCATGTCCAGCAGATAAAACAAAACGATCTCGGTTAAACCAGCGTGGATTCTTTGGATTTTGGTTCATGAAACGAGTCCATAAAGTATACGCCATTGGTGCTGCCCCCATTGGCATCCCTGGATGTCCAGAGTTTGCTTTCTCGATTGCATCAATCGATAAAGTTCGGATCGAGGTAACAGATAAATCATCAATATTATTAAACATGAATTACATCCTTTCCTAATGACTAGGTACTAAGTACATTTCAATTTTATATTGATACCGTGTTTTATTCAACAAATAGCATTATAGGAAGACGCAAAACCCACTTTATTTTTTAGTTTGACACAGAAATTGTCGTTCTATGTAAAAAAGGAATACAAAAATTGTATCCCTGAATTTTTTAGTGAAGTGTATTTTTTTTCCTAGCTTTAATTTTTTCTGGTGTGACATCATTTCCCTCGGGATCAATAAACTTTGTGTTGGTTAGGGTATCAAGCATATTAGAACGGAATGTTGCCAAATATTCGCCTCTTAAATTTGATTGTTCTTTGGCTTCCGCTTCCGTTAATCCCGTTGTTTTTGATTTTCTTGCCAACTCGTTAATTCTAGCCATTTTTTCTTTGGATAGCATGGAGTGAACCTTCCTTTCTACCTGTTTACATGACACCTGATTTTACTAAAAAAAAAACCTAATGACAAGGCAAAAGGTTTACTCTTCTTGTGATTCGATAAATTCTTGATATCTTCTATGTACGGTTGCCTTTGAAATGTTATAACCAAAACCTCTCAAGGTCGCAGCTATTTCAGCAAAAATTAATCCATTCTTTCTTAACCTGACAATTTCTTCTACCGGTACCTCAATTTTTTCACGTCCGGAAGCATCCCCTAGATTTTTTAAGTTTTTTTCAGGTTTATAACCATTCTGGACAGCCCGCTTCATTCCGCGCTTAATCTTCGCGTTATGAAGTTTCCGTTGATATTCCTCCACCATACCAACAATTTTTAAGACCATGGAATCTGATTCGGACAGTTGTAATTCCCCACTATGAGAGATACTAAAAAGTTTAATATTTTCTTTTAAAATGCAGTGCAATATCGCTATTTTAGCATTCCCTCTACCAAGGCGGGTTTCATCCTGAATTAAAACCGCATGAACTTGATCATCTTTGATTCGTTCTAATAATTGAAAAATCCCTTCCCGGTCGAAATCGTAACCACTTGCTTTTTCTTTAATGACCCTATCAATTTCAAAGTGATAGGACTCAGCAAGTTGTGTTAATTCTTCTTCTTGGCGCTTTAATGATGTTTCTTGTGTTTCTTTATTGGTGCTGACACGGCAGTATATGATTGCTTTCATTGTATTCCTTTCTATTCACCCACAGCACTAGCTAATTCTTGTGTTGATGAACCTTCTTCGTTACTTACTGGAATAATAATTTCTTCTCCAGGAAAAATTCGATCTTCATCAATTTCATTATGCTTTTTAATCCATGCAACAAAATCTTGGTTAGATAATGAATGTTGTTCGGAATATTGGTCAGAGATTCCCCATAGTGAATCACCTTCTGAAACCGTAATCTTTAAATACTTATCTTGATCATTTGAATGATGCTGTAAAGATAATATGAAGGAAAGTGAACAGCTTAAAATAATTAGAGTAATAGCATAGGAGTATT
>NZ_JBALSN010000072.1:0-11003 GCF_036966985.1 Neobacillus drentensis
ACTTGGTGAATATTTATCACCACGATATAAAACCGTCACTCTCGCACCTGCTTTAACAAGTTCAAGGGCCGCATCAACACTTGAATTTTTTCCGCCGATCACACAAACATCCTTATCGAAATATGGATGGGCCTCTTTAAAATAGTGAAATACCTTCGGTAAATTTTCGCCCGGAACATTCATATAGTTTGGGTGATCATAATAACCAGTTGCAATGATTACATGGCGTGCACTATACGTATTTTTATCAGTAAAGATTTGAAATATCTCATCTTTTTTAAGAACTTTATTCACTTGTTCAAAAGAATTAATACGGAGCTGTTTTCGTTTTGCGACTTCTCGATAATAAACAAGGGCTTGGTTTCTTTTTGGTTTATAACTCTCAGTAATAAATGGGACTTCCCCAATTTCTAACTTTTCTGCCGTGCTAAAAAATGTTTGATGAGTTGGATAGTGATAAATGGAATTTACCACATTTCCCTTTTCAATGATTAATGGTTCTTTTCCTTTACCCTGAAGGGCGATGGCTACTGCTAATCCACAGGGTCCACCACCAACAATTATGATATCTTCTATTTGCATCATCGGTACACTCCTTAATACAATCACATGGATGACAAAAAAACTCCTATCGTCTATGATAGGAGTTTTTAAACTATGTTTCAATGGTTTAGTATAATATTTAGCCGCAGGTCGTTATTAAATCCAGCCTCTAAAGCGGCTCGCTTCTGCCATTTTTCTAACCCCAACCATATATGCAGAAAGACGCATATCTACTCGACGGGTCTGGGCAGTATCGTAAATATTATTAAAGGATTTTACCATTACTTTTTCAAGCTTTTCTTCCACTTCTTCTTCCGACCAATAGTAACCTTGGTTATTTTGAACCCACTCAAAATAAGAAACGGTTACACCGCCCGCTGAAGCTAAAACATCTGGTACAAGGAGAATTCCACGCTCTGTTAAAATCTCCGTTGCTTCAAGTGTTGTTGGACCATTTGCAGCTTCAACAACGATGCTCGCACGAATATTATGAGCATTTTCTTCAGTAATTTGATTTTCTATCGCGGCTGGTACGAGAATATCGCATTCAAGTTCCAGCAATTCCTTATTAGTTATCGTGTTATTAAATAACTTTGTAACTGTTCCAAAGCTGTCTCGTCTATCTAATAGATAATCAATATCTAAGCCTTCGGGATCATGCAGGGCACCGTAGGCATCTGAAATCCCAATTACTTTTGCTCCTGCATCATGCATGAATTTAGCTAAAAAGCTTCCGGCATTACCAAAACCTTGGATCACTACTCGTGCGCCCTCAATTTGGATACCTTTCTTCTTGGCAGCCTCTTGGATACAGATCGTCACACCTTTTGCAGTTGCAGATTCACGCCCATGCGACCCACCTAGAACAAGCGGTTTCCCCGTAATAAATCCTGGTGAGTTGAATTCATCTATTCGACTATATTCATCCATCATCCATGCCATGATTTGCGAATTAGTAAATACGTCTGGAGCTGGAATATCTTTTGTTGGTCCTACAATTTGACTAATCGCTCTAACGTAACCTCGGCTTAATCTCTCAAGCTCTCTAAAGGACATATCTCGAGGGTCGCAAACGATACCGCCTTTACCACCACCATAAGGCAGGTCAACGATTCCACATTTCAAGCTCATCCAAATTGAAAGGGCTTTCACTTCCGTTTCTGTCACACCCGGATGGAAACGAATCCCACCCTTTGTTGGTCCCACTGCATCATTATGTTGTGCACGGTAACCAGTAAAAATTTTTATGGAACCATCATCCATTCTAATTGGAATTTTAACGGTCATTAAACGTAATGGCTCTTTCAAGAGCTCGTAAACCTCTTCAGGATAACCTAACTTTTCAAGGGCCTTATGTATAACTGTTTGTGTCGATTTCAACACATCATGCTTTTCCTCTTGATTAGTCTTTTCATTTTCTTTTTCGGCTACCATTTGTAATCCTCCCTAAAAAAATGCTACGAATGTTGTCATCTTTCAGACACAAGTATACACCTTTCATTCATTTATGCAAGAAGAAAAGTATAAAAAGAACCAAATATGTAAACGTTGCCATTGGCATTTTTAAAGGAGTTACAAATGCAATGGCTAAATATTATTGTTCAATATCTTTTTCCCATTTAAGGGCGGTGGGCGCCCTTTTTTATAGTAATTTTACTTAAAAAAATGAAGAATGGTTTCCACCGCTTTTTGATTGATTATTCGTTTACCGTATTCAGCTAGGACATATGGACTGAGAATAGATGCATTTCCAAATTCGGATAGAACACAAGCTGCTTTTATTTTTTTTTCGGCTTCTAGATTATCCATTAATAAATAGTAGCGGTTGTTCCAAGCATAGAGACTCCCGCCGAATATATTGACAGTAGACAGTCTTTTGGCTAGACCAATAATATCTTCAAATTCATCAAATTCATATAACAGGTCCTCATATCCTTCAACCCTTACTTGCATCTCAATAAAACCATCATACAAAATTTCTTCATCTTCTATTACTTCATCAACGGTAATAATCAATATCATCCCTTGAGCCTGGAGGGAGAACACCTCTACCGCAACAGAACCTTGAATATCAACATCAAATTCCTCACTTGCCTCTTCCAGCATATCATGGAAAAGCTGATTCCATTTAATGGAGTCCTTCCAAATATCTTCTTTGGAGAGTCCTCTGTCAAATAAATCATCAGAGGTTAGAAAAATCTTTATTTTATTGGCTGTTAAGCGTTCTAAGCGCATGATTTTGCCCCCTGCCGTGACATAACTCTTGTTTTCAGTGTATGCCTCAGGGTTCTATTGGTGAATTGTCTTTATTTATCCTTCCTTTTCAGATTTGCCATTCAGTGTAATCAGGTGACATTCAGCCGGTGCACCTAACCGAAGTGGAATGGCAGTGGTACCATATCCATTACTTATTAGAAGGACCGTATTATCCAGCTTTTTTATCTTCCCTCGCTCATGCGGGCTATATCCCAAAATATGGATTTGCCCCCCGTGTGTATGCCCGCTTAACACTAAGCGTATTTTATGCTCTGGACGTATCTTATCTGTAATATTAGGATAATGACTGGCTAATATCTTAAAACCACTTTCTTCCGCATCTAATAAGGCCAAATCAAGGCGATCTCGTTCTTGGCTTAAATCATCCACACCTAGTAAACAAAATTTTTCTCCTTCAGCAGATTCAAAGGTAACAGCTGTATTAGCTAATACTTTTATACCCAACTCTAGGAGAATGGCATCCAATTTATGATAATCCACTTCATAATCATTGTTCCCCCAAACAAAATAAACTGGACCAATTTGTTTTAATTTCATTAAATTTGCCTTTACTTTTTCAAAAGAGACTCCTTTTTCAGTTAAGTCACCACCGATTACAACAATATCCGCTTTCCCAATTGCAGGATCTACCACTTTATCAGAAATCGTTCGCTTATGTATATCCGAAATAAAAAAAATCGAAACACTGCCAAGTGATTTAGGAAAGTCAGGAAAACTAATTTCATGTTCTATGATATTATTTAAAAAAGCTTCTCGTATCATGTATAAAAGCAGGCATCCACCAATGATGAACAAGAAAACTAATGTAATAACCATTTCTCTTTTCCCCATTTCTTAACTAACGTACTATGGAAATCATACCATAAAAAAGACTTAAACTAAAAAAGACAATCGTTTGTACCAAACCTAAATAAAAGAGCAGGCAAAAAACAATCAGAAGATAAAGATACTCAATAAGAAGGTCAACACCAATTACTTTTCGCTTTTGCCAAGCTATTTTTGTTCCAACGATAAGTTCTGATAGGACTCTTCCAGTTAAGAGAAATCCGATAAAAAAAACCAACGTTGCTGCAAAAAATTTTAAGGGATTTACGACAAGGCTTATAAAGAAATCAGCTAAAACAAAAGGATATGGAATTGAAATCCATTTGATTAGTATATATCCACATAAAAAAATCACAAAATACTTAACTGCTTTAATGAACATAAAAAACCCCTCCCATACAATGTATGAGAAGGATTTAAAAATCTTACCTACTGCTAATTAATCATCTTCTTGGATGCTTAATATTCTGAAGCCATGGTCTTCCAGTTTCTTGGTGAATTTATCGATATTGTCTTTCTTCTCTATCTTCATAACGATTCTTCGGACAAGTTTATCTGTTTCATCAAAGGTTACCAGAGAAATAATATGCTCGTGGAATTGATGTGCGATTTCAGACAAACGTGCAATTCGTCCTTCGGTTTCGACTGATGTAAAGGCAATTCGCACACCAGGACGATTTACCCCAAATGCACTTTCGAAAGAACTAATTACATCAGAGCGCGTAACTACACCAAGGAAGTTTTTGTTGGCATCAACAACTGCTAATAAAGGAAAATCCTTTAAATCAAGAAGTGTTTTCTCAAATAATTCTCCGCCTTCTAGAAACTTATCATGATGTGTAGCAATATCTTTTACAAAAGTTGTAGTTAAATACTCATCCTTTTGTTTATCAGACCGAAAATAGCTCTCATAAATGTTATATCTTGTCGCCACTCCAACGTATTTATCTCCACTTAGTACCGGAAGTCCATCAATCTGATATTTTTCCAAACTTTCTAAAGCGTCTTTAAGTGTAGTATTTTCTTGGGAAGTAAAACATTCATGCTTTGGAATCATAATATTTTTTACGAACAAATCCCATCACCTCGAAATATAATCATGCTTTATTTAGTATACTTCTACATTGCTTGTAAAAATCCTTTAGCCTATAAGAATATGTCATAGAAAAAGGAATATTTCATATTATTAAATGATGTTGAATAAAGGGAGGGCTAAAATGAATACACATTTCAAAACCTTTCACCCGTATGCGAGTCCGTTTGACCCTTGCAAACCTATTCTTGAAAAAACTTACTCTACCCCACCACATTTATATATGGGATTTCAACCACCAAACCTGCAACAATTCACACCACTTGAGGCACTGAGAGCCGGCACTTTATGGAAAGACTTTTATGATCCTTACTTTAACACATTAGAGAAGGCAAAAGGGGGACTGCCTACATGAAACAGGTTCCCGCAGAATATTATCAATTAATGGAACAGCTTCAAGCTGTCGACTTTGTTTTAGTTGAACTAACCCTCTACCTTGATACACATAATGATGATCTTGAAGCCATCAATCAATTTAATCATTACGCAAAAGAAAGAAAACGTTTGAAAAAGGCATTTGAAAGCCAATTTGGTCCATTATTGCAATTTGGTAATAGTTACTCCAGTTATCCTTGGAATTGGGATGACACCCCTTGGCCATGGCAAGTCTAAAAAGGAGGGTGAGGTAAATGTGGATATATGAAAAGAAACTACAATATCCTGTTCGAGTCAGTACGTGTAACCCGACATTAGCAAAATATCTAATTGAGCAGTATGGCGGTGCTGACGGAGAACTCGCGGCAGCACTAAGATATTTAAACCAAAGATACACGATTCCTGATAAAGTAATCGGGCTTTTGACAGACATCGGCACAGAAGAGTTTGCCCACCTTGAAATGATTGCCACGATGGTTTATAAATTAACGAAAGATGCCACTCCTGAGCAAATGAAAGCAGCTGGATTGGCAGCACATTATGCCGATCATGATAGCGCATTATACTACCATAATGCCGCAGGTGTTCCATTTACAGCTACTTATATAACTGCAAAGGGGGACCCAATTGCAGATTTATATGAAGATATTGCAGCAGAAGAAAAGGCCCGTGCTACTTACCAGTGGTTGATTAATTTAAGTGATGATCCTGATATCAATGATAGCCTTCGCTTTTTACGTGAACGGGAAATCATTCATTCACAACGCTTCCGTGAAGCAGTAGAAATTTTAAAAGATGAGCAAGGCAAAAAGAAAATATTTTAATTAAAAAGCGGAAGCGCCTTGTTCAGGGGCGACAGGCATAAGACGAGCCGGCATGAAGGTTGCTTTTTAACCTTCAGGACGGATTGGCTTATGACCCCGAGCCCCTAGGCGCTGGAGCTGGATTCAAAAAAGAAATAAGAAGCAGTGCTTCTTATTTCTTTTCATGATATAGATTAATGTCATATTTAGATTTCATCATTTCAAAGACAATATGACGGTTTTTCCATTCTTCTTCTTTCTTCCAGTAATCTTTACTGCGGTCTACAATTTCACAACGTAATTCATGGTATTCTTTTTCTGCTTTGTCTTTTTTCTCTTTGAACAAGTTCATCGTTCCATACATGCCTACACAAAAGACTAACAGTGTTAAATTATTCGAATCATTAACAAAGGCAGAAAACATCGCAGCAAAGGAATAGGAATAAATGCTGGCAACTGTTAGATATAAATAGACAAAAAAACTTGCGGCCAAAATAATCGTTGCCCAGATTGAAAGGATATGCCGCTTTTTAAACCGATCAAACTTTTCTTTCCTTTTTCTTACATTTTCAAGTGCTTGCTTTGTTGCCTGATCTGTATTTTCAAGTAATTGGATTGGAGAATCCATGTTATCACCCTCCATTTCTATAAATATACATATGAACTTGTCCCTTCTATTATGTTTTTTTCATGAAAAAACCGATCACTATCGGATCGGCTAATTGTTTATTGGTATTTTCAAAACCTGTCCTGCATTCACTTGTTTACTCTTAAGATTATTGGCTTTCATAATGATGTCCATCCCCTTGGGAGAATGGTAGTACTTCAAGGCTATTCTATAAAGGTTTTCGTTTGGTTTGACTTTATGCGTTACAGTAGAATTTTTTTGTGGTTCTGTCGAGACTTCTATTGTTTTTTTTATGGGTTCTGTGGCTTCAGCTTGTTTTACCTCGTTGCTAGGTTGTACTGTTGAATTATTCTCAGGATTAGTTTCCTGCGATTGATCCAAATCTTCAACTTTTGGTTCTTCTTCCTCATTTGACGTTTCTAAATTAATGGTTTCATATCCAACAGAATCCTCAGTGTTTTTCGGAACTCCATTAACTTTATTAGCACCATCACGGTACGAAATTACACTAAAAATAATGATCGGCAGGAGGATAAAGAACAAAACTAATAATCTTATAACTGGGTACTTTAGCTTCCACTTTGTTTTTTTCTTCTTTTGCCGATGTATATGCTCACGAGGCGGCAAGTCGTCTTTGACGTCCACTTGCTCATTAATTTTTTCTATTCGTTGTTTTAAACGTTCCGCCTGGTCCCTGTAAGGCTCTTCGCTATTCATAGCCGCACTCCTCCACGTTCATCTTCTCTAGTTGGACTTTTACATTTTATATAAACACCTAATAAAAAATCAATAATAAAATGCATAACAATTGTAATAGCTAAATTATTGGTCCACTCAAAAATTAGTCCAATCAAAAAGCTTAATACAACAATATTTACAAATAAAAACCAATTAAAAAGGTATCTATAGTGAATAATTGCAAAAATAATGCTCGCAAAAACCAGTCCTACTTTTGTTTGTATGATTCCTCTGAACAATAATTCCTCACTAAACGCTACAAAAAAAGCAATTAGTACAATATGGATAACACTTCTATTTTTAAAGATTCTTTCATTTAAACCCCCATCATCATAAAAGGAAGAAGGCAGCCATTTCATTAAGAGGACATCTAACATCACAACTATTAATCCTGCAGGAATCCCAATTGTAAAAATCTGAGAGTCATCCA
The DNA here is from genome assembly GCF_036966985.1 of Neobacillus drentensis. GTDB lineage: Bacteria > Bacillota > Bacilli > Bacillales > Cytobacillaceae > Neobacillus > Neobacillus drentensis_E. The sequence continues at coordinate 7,713 of NZ_JBALSN010000072.1, forward strand.
AAATTATAGTCTCTAAATAGGAGAAATGGTCAAAAAATATAAACCCCAATAGTAATGAGATGACACAGAGAATTACTTGTGTCATATACAGATGAAAAAGCAAATCTCTATCCGTTAATCCATTTATTAATTCAAAATACTTCTTTTTCATTCCCTCAACTCACTATTGATTAGAATTTTGGCAAGATATTCTTTCCAGTTTTGTTCCGTTTCTTTCACTAAAAGATCATTACTGGATTTACTAGTTTGGTAATCGATTATTTGAAGTCCGCAAATGTCACAGCACTTATTAACCTTGTTTAATAGTGTTTCATCAAAATACTGTAAAATATTTTCACGTCTGCAAAATCTAGATTCAACCCATTTTTTCATTCGATAAATATTATTTTTTTTAATTGTTAATCTTTCCTGAACAAACTGTTTAATAAGGCTTTGTAATTGTTTAAGACTTACTGTTTCAAGCGGCGCATTTATTACAAAGTCCTCAATAATCCGCCATTGAATTTCTGAGAAACCGCCAAGATCCATTAACTTGATATCTAACGTGATTTTCCCATCTTTTAACATCTGTTTCTCGTCTATCATTTTAAACAACCAGTCTATTTGCTGTTCTGATGGTAATTCACTCTCCGCAAGTTGCATTGGCAGTTGTTCATCCCCAGGCGTATATAAAAGGATGGCAATACTTGGTTTGCCATCTCGACCTGCCCTTCCAATTTCTTGGAGATACGATTCTATTTGCATCGGCATATGATAATGAAGAATAAACCGGATATTTTCTTTATTTATTCCCATGCCAAATGCACTCGTTGCACATATAACATCTAATTGTCCATAAAGAAACTGCTGTTGAATTAGTATTCTTGTATTTTGGTCCAATCCGCCATGATAGGCCATCGCCCGGCAAATTCCTTTTTCTGCTAATAATGAAGCCATTTGTTCCGCCATTTTTTTACTTGAAAAATAAATAATTCCTGGCTTTTTCAAATTAGCAACAAGCTCACAGACAATCCCTTGCTTTTCTCGGTAGTCTAATAATTCTTTAACATAAAAACCAATATTCGGCCTGTCAATTGTTGACTCTATTTTATTAATTTCATCCAAATCAAGTGAACGAATGATGTCCTCTCTTACTTTTTTTGTTGCAGTTGCAGTTAACGCAAGTGTGAGCGGATTGCCAAACTTTTTTCTAACTTCACCTAATTTTGAATAATCTGGTCGAAAGTCAAAGCCCCATTGGGAAATACAATGTGCTTCATCGACCACAAACAATGAAATAGTAAGTTCTTGTAGTTTGCGGAGGATAAAAGGAACCAATAACATTTCAGGTGAAATAAAGATAAACTTATACTGATAAAGTTGATGAAGTGCATTTTGTCTTTCATCTGCACTAAGGAAGGAGTTTAAAGCAATTACTCTCTTTTCACCAAATTTCTTAAAATGCTCCACTTGGTCTTGCATTAGTGAGAGGAGAGGAGATATTATTAAAACTTGCCCCTTTAACATTAACCCTGGCAGTTGATAACATAATGATTTCCCTGTTCCTGTCGGGAGCATGGCCAATGTATGTTGACCAGATAAGATAGATGTGATGACCTCTTTTTGTCCCGTCTTAAAACTTTGAAAGCCAAAATGTTCTTTTAATACTTTTTCTAGTTCCATTATCTATCACCATATTTCGCTAATACCAACCTTATTTGAAAATATGTTGCAGTTACTATCTTTTCTCGAATTAACTTTAACTGTTTAGTTGCTATTTGATGTGAAATTTCTAAGATCTTATTTTGTAACTCTATATCTACATAAGTATCAATAGAGAAATTCTCTATATTTAAGGCTAATTCAACCAGATGGTCTTCTATTGTACTTAATTTTAAGTGCCTTATATTTGCAATCATATCAAGTGTATATCCTTCATTTAATAATCTCTGTGTTTTCCTAGTAGATAACGTTAATTCATCATTTTTCATTAGACCTTTGACTAAAAAAGGCAAAATTTTAAACTCACTACCATCTTCCTCAATTTTTTGCAATAAATAATGAATTGTGTTTGTAAACCCAATTTGGTAATCGTGAAAATCTAAATTTAACTGTTTGGCTGCTTGAAGAGGGGTCAAGCCAATTTGTTGAAAACCTGTTAACCGAATTACTACAATCGCAGGGTCAAATCCATTTCCTGCTTCAAAACAATCTTCTAATTCTGAATAAACAGTTGTCCCCAAATCCATCTTAGGCAGGTTAATACTTTTTAGAGTAGATTTTAACCAACTATGAACCTCTTTGTTTTTTTGGATGGGAATATATCTTGTTTCTCCGAACATTAAATTGGATATCACTTGCACTAATAAGGACAATCTTTCCCAAAATGAGGATGTCATTTGATGATAGTTCCAGCCATTAATATACTTTGGCAGTTGTTTTTTTTCCAGGAGTTCTTTTCCAAGAAGAGTTAATATAAATCGTTGTTCTCCGATATTTTTTATCCACTTTTTTTCACTCATCGAATGAATAATCTCTTCAAAAGATTCCCTTGATAACTGTTCGTAAATCCCAAAAAAACTTTTCAACGAAAATAAATGGGCATCCTGGATCGTTTGCGATGACTTTTTTCCATTAAGAAGGTGATAGACCGAATAAATGGTCCGTTCCCTATTTAATCGTTTAATACTATAAAGAATGATGGATTCAATTTGGAGCATACGGACCTCCCACCACTTATTTCGCACATATTCGACCAAAAACACCATTTTCCTTCTTTATTCTACCATGAAATAAGGGAACTTGATGACCAAAAATGTGGAAGATTTAGAAAAACACTTGGATAAACTAAAGGGATAAAGGCATTTTTCTATTGAAAAGTTGCCGATACAGTTTTACAATAGATATGAGTTATCCGTTTTCATATTAATAATGGAAATGAGTCTTATTTTTTTAATTTACTGGGAGGTTTTTTTCATGGCAAAGTATACAATTGTTGATAAGGAAACATGCATTGCATGTGGAGCTTGCGGCGCAGCAGCACCAGATATCTATGATTACGATGATGAAGGTATCGCATACGTAACTCTTGATGATAATGAAGGAATTGTTGAAATTCCTGATGTATTAATCGATGATATGATGGATGCTTTTGAGGGCTGCCCTACTGACTCCATTAAAGTAGCAGACGAAGCTTTTGATGGCAATCCAACTAAATTTGAATAATTTTTAGGATAATAAGTTTAAGCTACTACCCCTCACCTGTTTAGGTGAGGGGCTTTTATTTTTTGTGCCTGGAACGGAAATCAACAG
>NZ_JBALSN010000072.1:11110-11465 GCF_036966985.1 Neobacillus drentensis
ATTAAATGGTAAGATTGCTGGCAATACTAAATTCCGCATATCTGGAAAGCCCATTAGAACGGTATATGCAGGTAAAATAACCAAATAGTTTAAAATACTCATCATTACCGCCATGAATGCCGTCCCGATAATTAAAGCTAGCGTCATACCTTTTCTAGTCTTAAGTCTAGTATATACAAAATAAGTTGGCAGGATAAACACAATTCCGGCAACGAAATTGGCTATATGCCCCACAGGAATTCCTGTTTGGCTTCCTGTCTGAATATAATTAAGGACATTTTTAAAAAACTCAACTAAAATTCCTGCAATCGGTCCAAAAATCAATGCGGCAATTAATGCTGGAATGTCACTGAAA
>NZ_JBALSN010000072.1:11504-28959 GCF_036966985.1 Neobacillus drentensis
GCATTAACAGAAAAGCAATACTACTCAGCAATCCTATTGACACATAGGCCCTAACGTTCATTTTCCTCTTTTTCTGCATTTTCTTCATCTTCCTCTCTCCTTTTTTGATCCATCGCGTTAAGGAAGAGAGGTTCAGCAAACAGACGAGACCAATGTAAATAAAAACTCCCTCAGCAATAATTGCTTGAGGGAGTTTACAAAGGCACGCTTAATAAACGTTCATTAATATATAATTTTTGAACGTCTGCAGAACCTCCATCTTCTCCCATCCAGACTATACTGTCGGCTTTGGAATCTCACCAAATCCTGCCTAAAACGGCTCGCGGGCTTATGAGTTTTTACTCAAATACCGCCGATCGGGAATTTCACCCTGCCCCGAAGATAGATCGATATTAAATTACAATTTTAATTATACTGTAGAACATCTCTTTTGTTAAGTAAAAAGATTTCAACAACAAAACCCCGCAGACAGCAGTCTGCGGGGTTTTGTTGCCCGAGATTAATGTACATTTAATATTTGTTTAGGTCTAATCAGGTCGGTGGAAAGATGGTTTAGCTCTTTAATCCGGGTCACCGAAATGTTTTTTTTCTTCGAAATTGAATACAATGTATCACCCTGTTTGACGATATATTGCTGGTTCGTCACTTTGCTTTTAACCTCATTAATATGTGAACTCGCCTCTAATACATCGTGATTACTTGCCGCAATCCCTCCGCGAACAGTCTCCCCGGTATCTGCTTTTCCTAATATCTTTTCTGGATCCAAGGCAAATTTCTTATCATATCTCCATTCTTGCTGATGCGTTTCAAAATGGAGATGTGTCCCGGTAGCTTGTCCAGTTTCCCCCATTTTCCCTATTACTGTCCCTTGCTTAATCTTTTGCCCTTTATACACGTTCCGCTTGTTTAAGTGTGCGTAGACAGTCACTATATGACTTGGGTGTTTAATAAACACTACATTTCCATATGTATTAGAGTAATAAGATTTCACCACTTGGCCGTCAGCCACGGCCAGTACAGGTGTATTTAATTTTCCAGCGATATCTATCCCCTTATGCTTACCCATCCTTGTTCCATATGTATCAGAAACTATACCATCTGCAGGCCATATCCACCCATCTTTAACCTCTTTATCAATCTTCATACTGGCTTCTGAATGCCTTCCTCCTAAAAATAACAAACTGACACATAGCGCCATAATTAGGGCAATAATAACCCTTTTTATGTAATCTCGCATTTTCTTTAGTCACTCTCCTTAATTCTTTTCCTCCTCCACACAATATGTAGTTTTTTTCACCTTTAGAACATATTCCTTATCGGTGGAGTGATTAGACATACTTGTTATAATTTGGAGAAATGATAAATAATATTCATAAAAAAATCAACCTTTAACGGTTGATTAAAAAATTATTGTAATGTCCGTTGATTCGGGGCCAGTGGTACTTTGTTCTCTTTTGAGAGGTCGAATGGACCAATATTTTTTATTGGCGGATTCGTAATAAGGACTTTTTCTAACCCGAATTCTTTTGCAGTTAATAACAGTGACTCATATGCGTTTATTGTCGGTTGATCATCTTGAAGGTTCGTATCTTCCTTCATTGATACAATTAACGTTTTCTCTTTAATTGACACCTCATCAATCGGCAGTGCAGGTAAAAGCGAACTTTTTAACCCTAGTGTAGGCTGATCCTTTTTCATATCCTCAACAGCCATCTTAATATCTTTATATTTTTCTATAGATGGCACTAGGAAGGGTATTTCATTACCTTCGGAATAGTAAAAGAAGAAGGCATGATTCTTTTGTTGCTGTATGCTTACTTCTTCCTGATGACCATAATTCCCCAATTCAATACCAGGTTCACCATTAGTTGAAAATTTTATCTTTTTTAACTTACTATTGGAGGAGATATCTTTTTGCAGTACATTAATAAAATTTGTTTCTGTCGCTGAACCTTGTCCATACTGATGGTTTAATGGCAAATCCACTATGATTGCTTTATTCTTATTATCAAGTTTCAATGAAGCATTAAGAGGGTAGAATTCACTTAACCCCCATTCTTGCTCCTTTAAATTCACCATATTTTCATTAAATAACTCCAGCCATGTTCTCTCATTTGAATCATGAATAATCGTTGAAACAGGTACAAGAATTTGTATTTGCGGGTCAGGAATCCAATAGGTTAACACTTTTCCTTTGCCCACTTCTTCATCATAAATAGCCGTTTTCAAAGTTTGAGTCTTATCCGCTCCTGAAAATGTTCTTGCTTTTGAACTTGTATCATCCTTTTTTAAAGCAATCGTTGAATTTTTATCTGCCGTTTGTATATCTCGCTCTACAGATGATTTCTCTTGACTAGCATTATCCTCTGAGTATTGTGGCCCGACCATTAATTTAGGAATTAAGATAAAGAATATGAGCAAGGCAGCAACAGTTGCAAGACCAGGTACCAGCCATTGTTTTGGTTTTGGTTTTGTTTTTCTTATTGGAAGATTTCGATAAATGTCACGAGGATTGCGATCATCTTGTATTTTAGGCATATGCCTTAATAATTCTTCGAGCTGCTTATCGCTCCACTCTGACTTTTTCACTAGCTGTTCCCTCCTTTTCATAAGAAAATTCCATATGCTTCTTCAAAACCTTTAAGGAACGGTGTTGTGTAGTTTTTACCTTACTTTCAGTCCATCCTAATGCTTGGGCTGTTTCAGCAATAGATAAATCTTGTATATACCTTAGAATTATTACAGCTCGTTGATCCAGTGTGCAATATTCCAGGCAAGTATATACCCATCGGATTTCTTCCCTTTGTACCGCAATTTCTTCTGGAATCGGATATCCATCTTTCAGTTGATCAGTTGACCAATCGAATTTTTCCAGTAATCTCTCTTTCCATCCCTTTTGTTTTCGAAAAAAGTCTATGGCTACATTTCTTGCAATCGAAAACAGCCATGTTTTCTCGCTGCTTTTCCCTTCAAAACGCCGATAGGATTTAAATACCCTTATATACACCTCTTGGACAAGATCTTCTGCTTGTTCTTTGTTTCTAACCATATAAAATAGAAATTGAAAAACATCGTGATGGTATTTTTGATAAAGTTCATCGAAAACGGAGTCCATCAATTCCCCTCCCCGTTCATAATATTAGTCGCATTATATGTATAAAAAGTTTCACCTTATAAATATAGTCGTTTTTGTGACAAAATGAAAGGGATTATTTGGAATTCACTTTCTGAAAATCCTATAAAAAAACTCATCCTTAGGATGAGTTTTAAAGTGTTCCCCGTGAATCAAGAACAATCGGCAAAAAACTTGTTCATTTTACTATTTTCGAGGGACTAAGAAGGAAAATGTCGTTCCATGCCCGATTTTACTCTGAACCGAAATATGGCCATGGTGTGCATCTATAATATTTTTAGCTATGGCAAGTCCAAGTCCAGTCCCTGCTCTTCCTCTAGTTCGAGCTTTATCGGCTTTATAAAAACGTTCAAAGACGAACGGCAAGTCTTCTTCGGGAATACCAGAGCCAGAATCCTTTACCCTGATCATAATTCCCATTTCTTCTGATGTGACACTTAATTTAACCGAACCACCTTTAGGTGTATGTCTAATCGCATTATCGATTAAATTAGTTAGTACCTGTTCAATACGATCAGGATCAAACGAAATAGAGGTGATTCCATTTTCAATTTCTGCATACAATTGAACTTCATTCTCTTTAGCTAATCCCTGAAACTTATGGATAATCCGATTAATAAATGATGAAATATCAATTTCTTCCTTTGTTAATAGAAGATGTCCTGCTTCCATTCGGGCCAAATCAAGCAATTCATTTACAAGCCTGCCCATCCTTAATGATTCATCGTAAATGACCTTTGCCATTTCCTTTTTCTCTTCTTGGGATTCTGCAATATCATCTACAATCGCTTCACTATACCCTTGTAACATCGATATAGGCGTTCTAAGTTCATGTGAAACATTCGCAATAAAGTCTTGTCTCATTTTATCTAACTGCCGTTCCTCTGTCATATCCCTTAAAACAGCAACAGCACCCCGGATAAATCGGTTACTATATAATGGACTTACCAGAATGACCCAGTGCCTGCCTTGAAACGAAATTTCACCAACTTGTTCGGACTCAGTATTTACTGCTTGTTGGAATAGATCCATTACCTCTGTTGGGATTGCCTCAGAATCAGAACTAAATCCACCCATTTCATAATACCAATATTGTAGAAAACGATCAGCTGGGGGATTGGTAATTAATATCGTACCGTCCCGATTAAAAGTAATTACTCCATCTGCCATACTACTTAAAATACTTGAAAGCTGTTCTTTTTCTTGGCTAAGTGCACTCATATTGAATTTCAATTGTCTGCCCATTTGATTAAACGCAGTTGCTAATTCACCAATTTCATCGTGAGTAAGGATTGGAACTTTGGTATCGAACTTCCCTCTAGCCACTTCAAATGCAGCTTCCCGCATCTTTCTTAACGGAGCAGCAATTCTTGTAGATAAAAAGAAAGCAAAAATGGTTGTTAGAATAATTGCGACACCAGCAACAAGTAAAATAAATTTGGTTGTTTCATGGGTTGTTTCCTGCATGACTTCCATTGATTGATAAATAAAGACGGCACTATGCTCTTCCCCAGGAAGATGCAAAGGTACACCGATAATCGAAAACTTAGTACCCTTTTCATCCTCATCATTGAAGGTAAGTGTGGAAACCTTTTCTACATTAACATCTCGTTTAAAGACTTGTGATAAATTTGGGTCATTCTTAATATCTGCCAATGATAACCTTTTCGTCTTTTCTGTGTTTGGAGAGTAGTAGATTTCATTCTCATTTTTGATTATGACTACATTATTCACTTTATCGATAATTTCCCAGGATATCTCTAAACCAAGTGATAATTCTCCATTAGTATGTCCCTCTAAAACGTGAGCAATCTTCTCGGCTGTGTTGGTTAAATCCTCTTTCATCTCAAGAGTATTGTAGTTTTGGAAAAATTCGAGAAGCATGATTGTTAAGATGAATAGCACAACTGAAACTAATAAAAGGATTGTTAACCATAGCTTTCCTACAACACTTCTTAAAAAGGTCATTCATTAATAACCTCAAATTTATATCCTACACCCCATACTGTGACAATCATTCTTGCAGCCTGCTCGGAGACTTTGTTTAATTTTTCACGGAGACGCTTCACATGTGTATCTACTGTACGTAGATCTCCGAAAAACTCGTAATGCCAGACTTCTTTAAGTAATTGTTCACGATCAAAAACTTTATCTGGTGCTTTCGATAAGAAATAAAGTAATTCATATTCTTTTGGAGTTAAACTAACTTCTTTACCATCAGCTGATACTCTGTGTGCATCATTATCAATTGTTAGGTGCGGAAATACAATGACGTCTTTCGTTGTTGTTTCCGTTTGCAGGTAACTAGTTTGTGATGATCTTCTTAACAAGGCTTTAACCCGTAAGACAACTTCTCGTGGACTGAATGGTTTAACAATATAATCGTCTGTTCCCACTTCAAATCCTTGAACTCGATTAATTTCTTCACCTTTTGCGGTAAGCATGATGACTGGCGTTGCTTTTTTTTCTCTTAATTCACGACAAACTTCAATTCCATCCTTACCAGGCATCATTAGGTCGAGGAGAATGGCATCGTAATCATTAGCAAAAGCTTTCGCTAATGCCTCATTTCCGTCTTCTGCTTCATCAATTATATAATCTTCTCGCTCTAAGTACATTTTTAATAAGCGACGAATTCTTTCCTCATCATCTACCACTAAAATTCTTACGTCTTTATCCATTATTAATCCCCCCATGGAGTTTATTTTACAAAACACTATTGTTTTATGCTATAATTTCCTGCTAATTCGCCTTAAAAGTTGTGTCAATATTTTGACAAACTATAAAACATTTGAGTTTTAAAAAGGCCCTCACTTTAATAAAAGTGAAGGCTATAAAATTTAGTTTTAAAGCAATTTAACCAGCATAGGAATGAAGTCCAGCAATAACGAGATTTACTGCAACCAGGTTAAACATAATTATGACAAAGCCAATGACAGCTAGCCATGCAGATTTTTCTCCATGCCAGCCTTTTGAAAGGCGTAGATGTAAAAATGCGGCGTAAAACAACCAGGTAATTAATGCCCATACTTCCTTTGGATCCCAGCCCCAAAATCGCGACCAAGCCATTTGGGCCCAAATCATTGCAAAAATAAGTGCACCTAGAGTAAAGACAGGAAAACCGATTAACACAGATCGATAGCTGATTTCATCCACAAAGTCTAGTTTAATGTTTTTAACAATCGGCTTTAGTGCTGCAGCAATTCGCTTTCTTAAAATTAATCTAATGATGCCATAAATAACAAGACCCGCCATCAATGACCAGATAACTGTATTTAATTTTTTCGCATTAATATAGGCTGGAACCTCAAACAAAGGTTTAAATCCATCTTTAGTTACTAATTCTCCTTCATGTGGACCAGAAAGCGCAGGCATAGTATATTCAAGCACCGCCGCGTTCTCGTGTTTATCAATCCAATTAAATTTTTCATGAAAACCCAAACCAGAAAAGATTGAAGATACAGCAACGAAACCAAGGACTGTCACTAGTGAAAACATCACCATTTCAAGCCAGAATGTCTGTTTGCTGGATTTTGTTTGATCAATTGCCTTAACAAGATAAATAAGACCTGCTGCAAAACTAATTGCTAAGATAGCTTCTCCAATTGCCGCAGTAGTAACATGAATATGGAGCCAATAACTTTGTAACGCTGGTATTAATGGCGAAATATCCTTCGGAAACATACTCGCATAAGCAATAACCAAAATAGCCACAGGCATGGTAAATAATCCAAGTAAGGTGGTTCGATAAATAAAATATATAACAATAAATGCACCGACTAGAGCCATTCCAAAGAATGTCGTAAACTCAAACATATTACTAACGGGAGCGTGTCCGGCTGCAATCCATCTCGTGATAAAGTAACCTAACTGCGAGATAAATCCAATAATCGTTAAAAAGACAGCTATTTTCCCCCACTTATTGGTTCCTTGCTTTTCATCCCCTGGCTTTTTTGATTTAATCGACCCACCAAAAAATAGGGTTGCAACTAAATATAGTATAAAAGAAATAAATAATAAATTACTACTTAATGTTGCCAACTAGACTCCCCCCTTATCCGTTTCTTCTATTTGTGCTTGATCGATTGGCATATTAAGATTTGTATCTGCCAATACACTTTCAATTTCTCGTTTTAGTCCATACCAATTTTTATTTGTATGCGCAGCAATCCAAACTTCGCCGTTTTTGTTTTGTAGCCAAATGCGGCGATGATTCCAATAGGCGCCTTGTATCACACCAATCATAAAGATGATTCCGCCTATTATAATCACCCATAGAGTTGCATCTTTGCGAACAATAAAGCCTGAAACATTTGTCGTTTCGATTCCTTTGAAAGACATCTTATATTGATTATCACCGAACGGTTCAATTGTTTGCTTGATGGCTACAAAACTCGTTTCTCCTTTTGGCTTGTCTGGAGTGACCATTCGAAAGACAAAAGCAGGGTTGTTTGGTACGCGTGATTTTGTGGTTGGCTCGCCATTGTCTGCAAATTCAAAATCAGGAAAATAGTTTAGTATTTCAACCGAATAGCCATTTCCAAGGTCATACTTCATCTTTGGGTCTCTTAAGTCAATTGTAAGTTCACCCATGGATTTATTTGTCTGTTTATTTGTCAAACCAAATGACATTTTATTTAATTCATTCCTGAAAGAAGCTTGAAAAACCGAATAGCCTTCATATGTGAGTGGTAAATTTACACGGACCTTATAATCTTTGACTTTCTTAAGAGTTGGTTTCTCACCAGGGAGATTTTGTCCAACTCGTTTATATAGAACAACGTTAGATTGATAATTTTTTACAACTTCTCCAGCCTTATCAATCGCCTTTTCAAAGGTTTTATCTTTATTTTTATCGTAATGCTCCAGAATGAACTTGTTATTTTGAAGATAGAACTGTCCATCCGTCTCTGGAACAACAGCCGTTTCACCTTCGCGCACCCAAAGGTCTTCATTAACATACATCCCGGGAATAAAGCGCAACATACCGCCGAACAAGAAAATAATTAAACCTACATGGTTTACGTATGGACCCCAGCGAGAAAATCGTCCCTTTTCGGCTAAAATATCGCCATTTTCTTCACGAATATGGTATCGTCGTTCTTGTAAATGTTTCTTGATTGTCGAAAAATCGCTTTCACTTGCTGCTTCGTTCACTCCGAAAACACGCTGACGTTTTAAAAAGCCCTCATGTCTAGTTACTCTTTGGGCCTTAAGGGCCTTATATAATGGAACAACTCGATCAAGACTACAAATGACTAGCGATATTCCTATCATTGCAATCAAGACTAGGTACCACCAAGAACTATATAGGTTATTGAATCCCAATTGGTAATATAATTTACCAAACCAGCCATATTCTTGCTCGTAGTATACATCTGCAGGTAAATCGATATACATTTCTTGAGGCAAAATGGTACCAAGTGATGAGGCAATTAAGGTAATAATAATCAGCCAAACTCCAACTTTTACTGATGAAAAAAAGTTCCATATTTTATCAATAATAGTTTTATTGTATGTTTGTGAACGGCGTGCACTCCCTTCATAGCGCATATCGATAAGCTGATCTGTATTTGTTTGAATAATCAGTTCTTTTCCACATGCTTCACATAAAACGGTTCCATGGGGATTCACATGCCCACATTCACATTTAACATCATTCATTCGAAAAAACTCCCTACAACCTTAAGGTTTAATTTTCTCCATAAACTCCCTTACTTTTTCTTCCGTAAGTTCACCAGTATAATAATCTACGACCTCGCCATTCTTATTAATCAAAAATGTAGCTGGAAGCGGATCAATTCCATAAGTATTCATGACTTCTTTATCAGTATCAATCATAATTGGAAAATCCAGTTTTAAACGCTCTGCAAATTGATTAACTGCAAGCTCGGATTCTTGAATATCTACTGTCAAGACTTGAACGCCTTTGTCCTTATACTGATGATACTGATTATTAATATAAGGCATTTCCTTTTTACATGGCGGGCACCATGTTCCCCAGAAATTTAGGAATACCCCTTGTCCACGGTAATCTGAAAGCTTGTGCTTTTTTCCTTGCATATCTACCAATGCAAAATCAGGAGCCTGTGCACCTACCGCAACTTTTTGCTTCGTATCCTTTGTAAAATTTGCATACAATGTATAAACAACGGCAGCACCTAGTAAAAGTAAGATGACGGATCTCATAACTAATCGCCGCTTTTTCATAAAAACCCTCCCATAACCACTTGTCACAGTTTGTCTAATTATAGCATTTTCCAATATATTCACAGTGTTAACACAGAACGTAATTTGTGACGGTTTTATGAATTTTTTCTGGCAGACCCCATCCCGAGTGCTCTAAGTTGCTTAACTTCGTGTGGTGTCAGTTCTCTAGCGTCACCTGTTCTTAATCCATTTAGTGTTAAGAAACCATAGCGCTCACGCTTCAATTTCAACACTTCATGGCCAATCGCTTCGAACATCCTTCTAACCTGACGATTTCTACCTTCATGGATGGTTATTTCAATAATCGCGGCTTGTTTTTTACTGTCTGCCGAGAGCAATTTCACTCTTGCAGGGGCTGTTTTTCCATCTTCTAAACGGATACCCCTTTCTAATTTCCTTAAATTTTCCTTTAAGGGAATTCCTTTTACCTTTGCTACATAAACTTTATCAATTTCATTTTTGGGATGCATTAGTAAATTAGCAAATTCTCCATCATTGGTTAACACTAATAAACCAGATGTATCGTAATCAAGACGTCCAACGGGATAAATTCTTTCTTTTAAATGCGGAAAGAAATCTGTGACTACTTTTCTACCCTTATCATCATTAACACTTGAGATAACTCCTCTTGGTTTATATAAAAGGAAATAAACAGGTTCTTCTTTCTCAATCTGAATTTCATTTACTTCTACCCTATCAGATGAAGAAACTTTCAGACCAAGTTCTGTAACAACCTTTCCATTAACCTTTACGCGCCCATCTTTTATTAGGTCTTCCGCTTTTCTTCTAGAAGCAATGCCCGCCCGAGCAATTACTTTTTGTAATCTTTCCATTATTCCACCTCGAATTTATCTATATAAAACGATTAGACAGCACCAAAATGCATCCTATCCTTATGAATTATGACATAATTCCTTCACTTTTCAAAGTAACGGATATTATAACGGAAAAATAAAATAGCATGTCCATTAGAACATGCTACATTCAGTATTATTTTGTACCAAAAATGAAAGCAACAACTGCAATCGCCGCAATAATGCCGACAACGTCCGCGAGAAGCCCTACTTTTAGGGCATCCCCCATTTTTTTAATCCCAACGGCTCCAAAATAAACGGTCAACACATAAAAAGTCGTGTCAGTACTCCCTTGCAAAACAGATGCTAAACGGCCAATAAATGAATCAGGACCATAAACAGCAATTAAATCACTCGTCATCCCCAGTGCTGCATTCCCAGAAATTGGCCTTATGATTAGTAAAGGCACAATTTCTGCAGGTACTCCCATTGTTTTCATGAGTGGGCGAATCCAATTCATTAAAGCATCTAGTGCACCAGATGCCCGGAAGACGGAAATAGCCACAAGCATACCAACAAGAAAGGGAATAATGGATACGGCAATCTTAATGCCTTCTTTTCCACCTTCAACAAAACTTTCATAAGTAGAGACGCGTTTGATGGTACCATATAATAGTATTATCCCAATGAGTAATGGAATAAAAGTTAATGAAATTACCGAAATGAGCTCCATGCCTCTTCATCCTTTTCTGTTTCTGCGATAATAGAAATAACGGTCAATTAGGATTGCACCTAGTGCGGAAATAATTGTCGCAATGATTGTAGGAACGACAATCTCGGTAGGAGATGCTGAATGATAGTTCATTCTAATCGCAATGACAGTAGTGGGAATAATCGTAATACTTGCCGTATTAATGGCTAAAAAGGTGACCATGGATCTGCTAGCCGAATCCTTTCCTCCATTTAATTTTTTTAATTCTTCCATTGCCTTAATCCCTAAGGGAGTGGCAGCATTCCCTAATCCAAACATGTTAGAAATCATATTGGATAATATATATCCCATCGCTGGATGGTTAACTGGTACCTCCGGAAAAAGCCGTTTAACAAGAGGCCGAAAAAGTTTAGAAAGGCGCTCTAGAAGACCAGACTCCTCAGCAATCCGCATCATTCCAAGCCAAAAGACCAGAACACTAATTAGTCCGATACAAAGTGTCACCGCTTCTTTCGCCCCATCAAAGATTGCTTTGTTCACTTCAGTCATTGTTCCATTGATGAGTGCGAAAATAAAACCAACAATGAACATAAACATCCAGATATAATTAACCATTGTCCTGTACACCAATGAAGATCAGAAAAATTTTCTTTACAAAATCAAACAATCCTTCTTTCTTTTCAGGCACATTTTGATAGTAAATGGGTGTCTCTTGGACAACTCGCCCATCTAAGTAAACCACGGCCTTACCCACAACTGCATCATTCTTTTTATCATTATCAAATTTTTGGGTCGGTTTATTCAGCTTATATTTTATAGAAAATAAATCCATTTCTTCGCTCGTAACCGGATAGACAATTGTTTTCTTTACATAAAGGTGATTCTTATAAACCTTAGTTTTAATACCATCAATTTTCCCCTTAGCTAATACTTCAGCCATATCAAACCCTTTAAAACCACTTTCATACATAGAAATATGGTCATTCCAATCGTCAGGGCCGTTCAGGGTTACTGCAATTAAACTCATATCTCCTTTTGTTGCAGTTGTAACCAGAGTTCGTTTTGCCCGTTTTGTGTACCCTGTTTTCCCACCGGTGGTATATTTATATTTTGTTAGCAAGCGGTTTTTATTTTTCCAAACACGATCCCAATCTTCCGTAGGATTTTGTGCCCGATAAACCTTTGTTCCAGAGATTTTTTTAAAGGTTTTATCCTGCATGGCATAACGCATTAACACAGCCATGTCATAGGCTGTTGAGTAATGATTTTCATGATCATCAAGGCCATGAGGATTGGAAAAATGGGTATTTAACATCCCGATTTGCTTTGCCTTTTGATTCATTAGATAGGCAAACCCCTCTACACTTCCACCCACATATTCGGCGATTGCTACAGCTGTATCATTTCCAGACCTAAGCATCAATCCATAGACTAAATCTTTCAGTTTAATTTTTTCACCTGGCTTTAAATATACAGATGATCCTTCCGCACGAGTTGCTTGTTCACTTACTTTTACATATTCATTCATTTTCCCCGATTCAATAGCTAGCTTCGCAGTCATTATTTTCGTAATACTCGCGATTCTTCTTTTTGTGTGGGCATCTTTCTCGTAAAGGATACGCCCTGATTTCTGCTCTATTAAAACAGCACTTGCTGCACTTACGGAAACAGAAGCTTCCACCTTTTGAGGAATGTTAGCAATGAATAGTGAGACTATGAGGGAATACATAACTAGCTTCCAAATCATTCTCATAAGATTAACCTCGTTCCCTTGTAAAGTTGCTTTTCATTTTTCTTGTACAAGTTTATGCAGGACAAGGCTTGTTATGACAACTTGCTGAAGAAAAACGAAAGCAGACGACATAGTGCCGTCTGCTCCATAATCATTTCCCTTATTAAAATGCTGTCCATTTTATGTCAGCTGCTTTTTCAAAGCGCATTTCTACATCATGCCAATTGACTATGTTCCACCAGTTGTCAACATATTCAGGTCTTTTATTCTTGTACTGAAGATAATAAGCATGCTCCCAAACATCTAATACCAAGAGTGGAATAGTATCCCATTGGGTCAAAAGCATATGTCGTTCAGATTGTAAAATCTCCAAATGTCTTGCTTGAGGTGACCAAACCAATATGGCCCAGCCTACCCCTTCAACTTGTTTAGCGGCTTCAGAAAATTGCTTCTTAAATGCCGAAAAACTGCCAAAGTATTTTTCTATTTCACTTTTTAACGGTCCTTGTGGACTCCCGCCTCCATGCGGGCTCATGTTCTTCCAAAAAATCGAATGAAGATAATGCCCTGAGCCGTGAAAGGCAAGTTCTCTTGACCAGTGCTTAATCAATGCGAAATCATTTGTTTCCCTTGCTTTTTTAAGTTTAAGTTCTGCATTATTTAATCCATCAACATATGCCTGGTGATGCTTATCATGATGAAGTCTCATAATTTCCTCTGAAATAAAAGGTTCCAAAGCATTATAGGGATAGGGGAGGTTAGGCAGTGTATGCCCACCTGCAGGAACTCTTTTCTCTGCCAGCCATATGTCACCGCCCGCTTGTTTTCTTTTAAAGTAATGTTCCATTTGCTCATGGATATATTCAGCCTTAGCTTGTAATGTTAGTAGTTCTTCATTTGACAACTGCGTTCTTGTGCTTTCGATTAACTCTGTAAAATTATCCAGTTGTCCCCATAACTCTGAGCTGCTGCCCTCTTTTTCCGATTGAAGAAACTGCTTCATTTGCTCATTCCACTCAAACATTTCGTTAACATATTGACTAAATTTATCCATGCCATCCCTCATTCCTGACTTGTTGTTGAAAAGTAATCTACCTAAATGGTATGAGTGTTACGGTTTAATAAGAACAAAAAACAAAGCTGCCCTAGTAGGACAGCCTTTTAGAATAAAAATATTAAGTTTTTGAACTATGATAACAGTCCAGCTTCAGCGCCTAGGGGCTGAAGCTTTTTATTTTGATTGAATCATTTTAGTTCTGTAATCTGTTTCATAATACTCAAGTTCTTCCCTGATTCGTTGAAAGTCACCTTCTAAACTTTTAACCAACTGTACGATATTATCTGATACAGAACGGTAAAACTTAATAGAATTTCTTCCAGTGTAAGCTGACCTGCTGTCCTCATACCACGCATCATTTTTCGGTGAGAAAAACTCTTCAATACATTGATGGTAAATTTTATAAAGAGTCTTTTCCGCTGCTGCTTTTTGAAAAGGGTTGCCCTGCAAAATAACGGAGCATGAATCTAACCCTTCCTCGCTATAAACAGCTAATTTTCGTAAATTTGCAAAGATCAATTTATTATAGTTACGATCTTCTTCATTCTCTAAGTTTAATTGTGAAATAGTTGCTTCATTTAAAAAACTCTCTAATGTTAAAATGGACTTTCCTAGAAAACTCTTTACATCATTTAATTGTGTTTTTACCAATGTATTCCCCATTGTGTACCCCCTGAATTTTTTACTTAGTTTAGTATTCTTACTGTGGCTGCAAAATAAAATCAAGCGGAGAACGAAGCTCATATAATTTTTTTTGATTTAGAGACAGAAATATTTCAGGTAATTTATTAAAATTGATATCTTGAAAATAAGAAGCAAATTCCTGCTTAGAATTAATATAAAGCCTTTTCCGTCTGCGCAGACCTGGGTTTTTCACGAGACAGACTAACGCTACAATATCTTTAAAGGCAATTTCATGATCTTGCTGAACAAAAATTGGGTCTTGCTGGTATGGTGTAAATTCATGACGGATTTCATCAAAATACCTTACGTATAGAACATGAAGGGTTTTTTCCTCTCCATCTTCATAAAAGGTAACGATGCTTCTGTTAAAAAAATCCTCAGAAGTATTTGATTTTTCTTTTTCTAATTCAAACCCTTTGCACTCTTTAATTAACAAATTAATTTCACTCCTTGGCCAATGAAAATATGGCAAATAAATCTGATCAACTCACCTTAGAAAGAATTGAATAATTTACTTAGATTCATTTTATCATAAATTCGGATAAGTATTTGAAAATTAAGAATTAATCGTGTCCTGAAATCTCTCAAAAAATAAATCTGCCTCTTCTTGAATAAATTCCTCTTCTGCCTTCTCGGGAAGTTGAGGAAGTTCTTCAATACTCTTTAGACCAAAGTAATCAAGAAACTCTTTTGTCGTCCCATATAAATAGGCTCTTCCAGTCCCTTCCGCACGACCAACCTCTTTGATCAACGCTTTTGCCATCAGAGTATGCAACGGTCTCTCTGTTTTGACACCACGTATTTCCTCGATTTCAGCCCGAGTTATTGGCTGTTTATAGGCAATGATCGCTAACGTTTCTAAAGCTGCCTGTGACAATGTAGACGTATGCGGGGAATCAACTAGCTTTTTTAAATAGGCAGCATTTTCTTTTTTTGTGGCAAGTTGATATGTTCCCGCAAGCTGAACGATCATAATTCCCCTATTAGTATCACGGTCATATTCTTTTTTCAAATCATCGATGATTTCATTTGCTTTTAGTTCATTTACTTCAAGGACCTCTGCTAGTTGTTTTAATGAAAGACCTTCATCTCCAGCAGCAAACAAAAGGCTCTCTAGAATGCTGTTCCACTTAATGATGTCCAATCATTTCTGCCCCTTCCTTTACTGCTTCAACATAAATATCTCCAAAGTTCTCTTGTTGCTGTGCATCGATTTCTTTTCTTTTTATTAGCTCTAAAATCGCCAAAAAAGTAACTACAATATGGTCTTTCGTAGGATAAGGAAATAAATCATTAAAGTTTTTTCGACCTTTAAGCTGTTTTAATTCAGCCATAATTTCCGTCATTCTGGTATCAATCGATATTTCTTGGCGAGCAATCTTCGTAGCTATTGGGCGTTGAAGCTTCTTCCGTCGCATTAATTTTTGAAAAGCCGCAAGCATATCATATAGTGAAACATTTAGCTCTGCTTTTTCAGGCTGGCTTTCCTTCGTAAACTCGGAGAGATCACTTGGCGGCTTTGTATATATAAGCCCACGCTCTACTTCCATTGATTTTAAGTCATGTGCTGCTTCTTTATATTTTCGATATTCGATTAGCCGCTCAACAAGTTCATCTCTTGGGTCTTCTTCATATAAAATATCGGGATCCTCATAACCTGGATCCTCCTCATGTTTGGGTAAAAGCATTTTACTCTTAATGACAAGTAATGTCGCAGCCATTACCAAAAACTCGCTTGCAACATCTAACTTAAGCTCCTTCATTGTCTTAATATACATTAAGTACTGCTCGGTTATTTGGGCAACTGGAATATCATATATGTCAATTTCGAGCCCATTAATTAAATGGAGCAGCAAATCTAACGGTCCTTCAAATGCATCAATTTTCACCTGGTATGGCATTGTACTTCACCAAAATTCTTTAAATATAAGTTGTTGATTATTCACTTCGACTATTAATAGTATAGAGGATTAAATAAGGTTATCCAATAGAAAAATCACCTTCATGAGGGAATATTATCAAATCATGATGTTTGCCCATGACATTGGACAAATATCCTACATATGATGACAAGGAAAAGAACAAAACATCATTTTAGGAGGTAGTGAATATGTCTGATGGATTTGGATCCGGATTTGCTTTAATTGTAGTTCTATTTATTTTGTTAATTATTGTTGGTGCTTCCTGGGTTTATTAATTAGACAGGAAGGCTGAAGAACTACTACAAAACCAGTTCATTAAAGCAGCCATTAACGTTAGACTTACTGGACCCGTCTTTCATGACGGGTTTTTTTATTTATCCGAGACAGCATATAACTGTGATACACTATACATAATTATTTAGTAAGGGGGGTAATTGCTTGTACCCGAGTGAGTATATCCATTTTTTAGCCCATTTCCATGGTGACCGTGATTATTTTGAATGCCATGAACTTCTTGAAGACTATTGGAAAAAGACAGATCCGAGAAACAAAAATTCCATCTGGGTTGGCTTCATATTATTATCCGTTTCTCTTTATCATCATCGTCGAAATAATTTTAGCGGTGCACAGCGGACGTTAGCTAAAGCAATTAAAATTTTTGAATTACAACCGGATTCTATATCTAAACTTGGAGTAAACCCCGTGGTGCTTATCCATTTATTACATGAACAAGTATCGTTACTTCAGAATGGTGAAACCTATCGAAGCATCTCTATCCCAATCTTTGACACTTCCTTAACTGAATTAGCGAAAAAAACATGTGAACAAAAAGGGTTTATTTGGGGAAACCAAAGTGATATGACAAATAAATTCATTATTGACCGTCATAAATTACGCGACAGAACCAGTATAATCGAAGAAAGAATGCAGTCATTAAAGACGCGAAAAGGCAGCGAATAAATTATTATTCACTGCCTTTTTTAAAGGTAGGACTAGCAAAAGTCACATTTTTCGATAAAAGCGGCTGTATTTTCATTAGGAGTAATTTCTTTTTCAGCATACATTTCTTTTAGAGCTTTAACCATCTTTTTACCGATTCCCTGATACCGATGTGAGGGATTAACGGAGATGTGTAAAATTTCTAAAGAATTAGTATCATTATGAATTAAGACACCTAACAGACCGATGATATCTTCTTCTTTCCAAAGAAA
>NZ_JBALSN010000073.1:0-5457 GCF_036966985.1 Neobacillus drentensis
AGGAACATGCTGAAAAACCAAAAGAGTTATGGGAAAAGCTAGTCGACTTGAAAAAATTTGTCACTGATGCT
The DNA here is from genome assembly GCF_036966985.1 of Neobacillus drentensis. GTDB lineage: Bacteria > Bacillota > Bacilli > Bacillales > Cytobacillaceae > Neobacillus > Neobacillus drentensis_E. The sequence goes on from NZ_JBALSN010000073.1 coordinate 72, forward strand.
CTCGAACCATATGACCCATTTTATGGACTAAAAGCAGAGCCTTTGCCGTCAACCCCGCCAGAACTATTCTTATTGGGGGCAAGTACCTCAAGTGCGAAACTCGCTGGCGAATTAGGATATTCATTTGTTTTTGCTCAATTCATTAATAGTGATGAGAGGATTCTTAATGAAGCGTTTGACACGTTTAGTCATCTGCAAAATCGGAAAAAGTCACAGCCTATCTCTTTCATCCTTGCGCTCTCTGTGGTTGTGGCTGATTCAGAGGAGGAAGCAAAGGAACTGGTTGTCAATTCAAAAATCGTGAAAGTTCATCTTGAAAGTGGCAAGACCGTAACAGTGGGGAGTGAGGAGCAAGCTGAGCTGTTTGCGAAGCAGGCGAATGAACGCTATCGAATTGAAATACAAGAAGCAAACATCCTATCTGGTTCTAAGGAAACTGTAAAAGAGAAACTTCTTCACCTTCAAAATTTATACGATTTGGAAGAAGTTATGATCGTGACACCTGTTCAAAATTTTGAAAAGAGACTAAAATCATATGTCCTATTAAGCGAAGCATTTTCGGAAATATCCGTTCCAATAAAATAACGAAAGTAACAGGAGGAAGTTGTTATGTCAAAACCATTATCAGTAGTTGTCTGGTCAAAGCAAGGTTGTCACTATTGCACAGAGGTTAAGCAATTTTTAGAAGAAAAACAGGTGATTTATCAAACGATAGATGTCACCAATCACGATGAATACCGTGATATATTGGATGTCAAATATGGAATTCGTCATGTACCAGTGGTTGAAATTGGTCAAGACGGCATTTATCAAGGGGTTACCGAAGTGGGGGTCAACCATCTTGAAAAAGCGTTAAATTCATTTTTACTGAATCGTTGAATTTTTTCACTTTATAACCAACTAAATCTATAGGGTTAATTGGATTTGAGTTTTCAAAAATAAGAGATTGAGAGGGGAAATGGAAATGTCAGAACTAAGAAAATTAAGATTTGGAACGATTATTCATGGTGTAGGCGGCAATATTTCAGGCTGGAGACATCCAGAAGTTCCATCAGATGCAAGTGTAAACTTTGACTATTATAAAACTCAAGCACAAAAATCGGAAGAAGGAAAATTTGATTTTGTTTTCATTGCAGATGGTTTGCATATTAACAAGCACTCTATTCCTCATTTCTTAAACCGATTTGAGCCGATCACTATTCTATCTGCACTTGCAGCTGTCACATCACATATTGGTCTTGCGGGGACGCTGTCTACTTCGTACAGTGAACCATTCAACGTCGCACGGCAATTTTCATCACTAGATCATATCAGTGGGGGACGTGCAGGATGGAATGTGGTGACCTCACCATTAGAGAAGACAGCATTAAATTTTAGTAAAACAATTGAGGAGCATCCAGACCATCCAAAACGGTATAAAATCGCCGCTGAATATATTGATGTCGCGAAAGGGTTGTGGGATTCATGGGAGGATGACGCATTTATCCGCGACAAAGAAACAGGTGTGTTTTTTGATCCGGAAAAACTGCATGAATTGAATCATAGAGGTGAATTTTACTCAGTGTCGGGTCCGTTGAATATTGGCAGGTCCAAGCAAGGGCGCCCGATTATTTTTCAAGCAGGATCTTCGGAAGATGGAAAAAATCTAGCAGCAAAAGAAGCGGTAGGTAATCTAATTGGCGGAATCGTTATTGTCACAGAGAAACCTTTTTCGATTGGAGATTGGATCTTAACACCTAGTGTCGAGGGGATAGTTGAAGATATTAATTTCAGAAGTACTAAAATCCGTACGTTCAGTCAAGCCTTAGTCACTGTTCCTAATGCAACACTTGCTAACGAAGCGATTACCAACTGGAGCCGTATGGGGAAACGACGAATCACCTTCCACTTAGGCCTTAACTATCAAACCACTAAAGAACAAATTCAAATAGTGGTTAAACGGATTGAAGAGTTATTAATCACTCATGAAGAAATCCATCCTGATACGATTATGGTTGCATTCGATCATTATAATGAAAGTAGTCTCGATATTCTTGTATATTTTTTCACGAATTCTACTGTTTGGGCAGAACACGTTAAAATTAAACATGAAATCAATTTAGCCATCATGGGTGTATTAGAGGAAGAGGGAGTAGAAGTAGCGTTTCCAAGCCGAACCATCTATGTTACTCCAAAATCTAATGAAGAATTATTTCAACCAATGGGTTCTTTTGATTGAATGATTAATTAAAATTACAACATTGAGAGAAAGACCACCGTAAATGATGGTCTTTCTCTTTTTATGTTATGCGTGATAGTATTGCTTAATTTTGGTTAGGATTCGAATATTTTCGGATAAACTTTTCCATTACAGTAAAGAGAATGGCTAGATCACTTTCAGCTTCTTCAGCAACTATTTTTTCCGAAGGTTCCATTGTGGATGTAGGAATGGATAGATCACTGTCATCATCTTCAGTATCTATTACTTGCGAATAATCCATTGTGGATAAAGGAATGGATAGATCACTGTCACCATCTTCAGTAACTATTACTTGAGAATAGTCCATTGTGGATAAAGGAATGGATAGACCACTGTCATCATCTTCAACTTCTGTTACTTGCGAAGTTTCCATAGTAGATAATGGTATTGATAGATTATTTTCAGTATTTTCTACAACTGTTTCCATCGTAGATTTTTCAATAGATAATGGATATGCTAGAGCCATGTCAGCATTTTTACTATTGGTTTTTTTCGAAGTGCTCTTATTACTGTTGGACTTTTTCTTTTTATTTTGACTATTTTCGTTTGATTTTTCATTTTTAGCCTTTTCGATTATTAATCCGTAACTAATACTTCTAATGTGGGATAAGGAAAGACGAACGATTTCCTGACCATTAATCAAAAAAACAGAATCATTATCTAACCCAGTGAGAACCCCCTCTAACTTCTCAGGGCCTCCACGATTAATTTTAATCCATTTAAATTTTAATGAGTCAAGCAGTTCTTGGAAATTTTCCGCTTTTATAAATTTGAAATCTTTAGGTACTTCAAGGTCAAGTTTAAAATGCTCCTTCAGGTTATCAGTAAAACTTTTAATATGTTTCATATTGTAATAAACGATTCCATCATCTTCCGTGAGAAGGACGATCAGATCGTTACTTGCATCCATTAATAATCCCATTTTGGATTCTGGTCCACCTCGATCAACCTTGATTACTTTACCTATAAAACACTTCATGATGTCTTTATCCATAAAAATTCTCCCCTTTAATCATATATTTTATTTACACTGCATGTATATGTATCATGGAAGGATGTTGTCCTAATAAAAGAGCCTGTTTTATTTTAACTTAAGAGAAAAATAGGCAGGGTTAAAGAACAGTATGTTGCCCAAGCAAATAAGTAGAAATAATTAATAGATATCACTAAAATAGAGGGGTTTTTGAAAATACAATTATATGAATCAAATTCATCCATATTCATTGGGGAATAATACCTACTAAAGAACGGCATAAAGAAAAAAATTAGGCCAATTTGGTCCTTGGAATTAGAGGTATTTGAAAATTAGAAAGGAACCTGGGATGAACACAACATTAGAAATGCTTATCGATTTATTTGAACGGGCTGCCTTGCTATTGATCTGCCTATTTTTTATGATACGGATTCCGAGGTTTAAGGAATCACTTCAAAAAGACCGCTCTTCTCCTTCAGAGCTTGTTGTCATTACACTTGTGTTCTGCATATTTGCTATTTTTGGTACCTATTCAGGTATTAATGTTGAAGGGTCACTTGTGAATGTTAGGATTATCGCTGTCGTATCGGGTGGAATCTTGTTTGGACCTTGGGTAGGAATTATTACCGGAATTGTTTCAGGAGTCCATCGATATGTCATTGATATTGGTGGACCCACATCGATCCCATGTCTTATTACCAGTATTTTAGCAGGGATTGTTTCTGGTTATATTAACCGAAAAGTAAAGAGAAATTTACGTTGGATTTATGGAATCGCTGCCGGAATGTTGTCCGAAATATTGACGATGGTGCTGATTCTAGTGATGGCGAATCCATTTGAGCTTGGTTTGGATATTGTCTCAAAAATCGCATTCCCGATGATTGCAGGAGAGGTTAACATTGGTTTAATTGTTTTGCTTGTGATGAGCGTCGAAGGTGAAAAGGAAATGATTGCAGCGAGACAGGCGAAGTTAGCCTTGGATATCGCGAATAAGACATTGCCATACTTTCGATCCATTAATGCTGATTCATTGAAGAAGATTTGCCGAATTATAAAAAATGATATAAAGGCTGACGCGGTGGCGATTACAGATACCCATAATGTCCTCGCTTATGTAGGCTTTGGCGAAGAACGATATAAAATCGGACAGGAAATCATTAGTGACTTGACAAAAGAGGCGATTCACAGCGGGAAATTCATTATTCGGAACCAAGTGGCGGATCACCATACTCCACAAATTCACTCTCTTCTCATTGTTCCCTTTGAGGAGCATGGAGAGGTGACGGGAACACTTAAGATTTACTACCGTAAAGCCTATAAAATGACCTATTCACTGCAGACAATGGCGATCGGTCTATCGCAAATCATTTCCACATTGATGGAAGTTTCCCGGATTGAACAGATTCGGGAAGCAGCGAACAAGGCGGAGTTGAAGGCGCTCCAGACGAAGATTAACCCGCATTTTTTGTTTAATGCACTCAATGCAATTGCCTCCACCACACGCAGGAATCCGGACAAAGCGCGGGAGTTAATTATCAATCTGTCTGGCTATATGCGTTACAATTTAGAAGTCAGTGATGAATTGATCGATATCCATAAAGAATTGGCGCAAGTCCGAGATTACGTGGAAATAGAAAAGGCGCGTTTTGGCAGCCGTTTAACAGTGGTATATGAGGTAGATGATGTAAATGTGCACATACCGAGTCTTCTCATTCAACCTTTAGTCGAAAATGCCATTATCCATGGAATCTTAAAGATAAAAGGACCCGGAGTGGTGACCATTTCGGTCAAGAATTTGGAAAACAAAGTAAGAATTAGTGTGAAGGATACCGGGGCCGGAATTAGCGAAGATGTCATTCATCAGTTGCTGAATGATAATGTACCGGCCAACAAAATCGGCTTGTATAATGTTCACCAGCGAGTGAAACTCATTTATGGACATGGACTGGTCATTCATCGTCTGTCACCTGGAACAGAAGTCTTTTTTGATATCGTAAAGGAGAACCTATGAAAGCAATTATTGTAGAGGATGAAATACCTGCTCGTGAAGAACTGGAGTATTTAGTTGAAGCCTATAGTGAAATTGAAGTGATCCATACTTTTGATGATGGCTTAGATGTTTTAAAATTTTTGCAGGAGAATGAAACAGATGTAATCTTTTTAGATATTAATAT
>NZ_JBALSN010000074.1:0-18158 GCF_036966985.1 Neobacillus drentensis
TGCCTGACACCATTAACACCGGCTGCGCAGTACTATTGGTGCCTGACACCATTCCCCCTGCCTCCGTAGTTCTATTGGTGCCTGACACCACCCTAGTGCCTGACACCAATTTTAATTAAAACCATTCACTAAATCCTAATTTTCTCAAATGTTTTGCTGAAATTTCTAGGCATTCGAATGGATCTCGGCCATAGGTATCATCTTGTTCTACCAAGAAATATTGTGCACCGCTTTCAAGACCGGCTTCCATAATCGCCTTGATATCAAGATTTCCTTCCCCAAGTTCCGCAAATTCAATTGTATTCGTGAATATGTTAAAGAATTTAGCCATGTCTTTAAAGTCAACATCGCTTAAATCCATTTGACCAATTCGATAATCCTTCAAGTGTAAGAGTGAAATTCGGCCAGTATATTCTTTAACAAATTCCACAGGATTTACGCCTGCTCTTTGAATCCAGTGAACATCCAATTCAAATCCAAGTTTGGTGGTGTTCTTTTTAATAATATCCAATAAATATTCACCATCAAATTTTTGGAATTCTAAGTGGTGTGTATGGTAATACAATTCAATTCCATGTTCTGCTAATTTGTGAGCCATCTCTTCAGCTTTGGCAATAAACTCCATAATTTTATCTTTATTTCCCATGGCCATTAACGGCATCATGCCAATTCGCAAATAATTACAATCAAGTGTTTTGCAATCATTCACAATTTTTTCAAAGTCACTTGTCAATGTCTCACCAGGCATTCCAGGTAGCATTGGCTCTACTGCAGCAGAAAGAGCCGCAATCTTAATATCAAAATCTTCACTTGCCCTTTTTATCTCCGCTACGTTCTCTGGAGTCATTGGGATTTGAGAAACTTCAACTGCGTGATAGCCAAGCTCACTTACTTTTCTCATTGTTTCATAGGCACCTAGCTCTTCAACTTTACCTTTAAGCATCATCATTTGAACGCCGATTTTCCCTTTTTTCATTTGCTACCCCTCCATCTTAATACTTTGTTTTATCTCTGAAGAAAGTCGGATGGCATCAATCATTTGAATAGATACGACCGCATCCTTTGCATGAACATAATCATGAGTGCCCTGTAAAATACAGTTATAGAATTGATTGATTGTTTTTGCATGGCTGGCACCATAATAGAATTTTGAGCCAGGCAGCTTAGCATCTTCTACCAATTCTTCCTTTTTCCCCTCTTCATTTATTCTTGTGAGAATGCTGTCTTTAATGATGAATTTACCCTTTTCAAGATATACTTCAAGCTCTACACTGGAGTTCTCTGGATTGGCATTGGTTGAAAAAAATAATCCTCTTGCACCATTTTCGAAGAGTATATGTGCGGAAGCAGTATCTTCCACTTCAATCCCATAATCCAATAATTGGTCCACTGAACCTCTTATTGATTCTATTTTTCCGCCTACTAGCTGGATTAAATCCAGTGTATGGAGGGATTGATTGATCATAGAACCGCCCCCGGCATACGCCATTTTTCCACGCCAAGGTTTCACATCATAATAAGCTTTTGGTCTATACCAAGCCACCAACCCTTTAACTCCTGTAACCTTGCCATATTCTCCGCCTTTGACAATCTCCATAAGCATTTCAAACGACTCATTATAACGGTTTTGTAAACAGACACCGATTTTAACATCACTATGGTCTTCCTCTAGTTTTACAAGTGCCTGTCCTTCCTCAGTGTTCAAGCCCAACGGCTTTTCTTGAAAAACATGAACTCCCGCTTCTACACAATCTCTTGTTACAGGATAATGTAGATAGTGAGGCAGACAATTATGGACAACATCAAGGTTTTCTTTTTCAAGCATCTCGTTATAATCCGTATAAAAGTTTACCCCTGGTATGGTGTCTTTTAATGATTCATCAAGATCACATATTGCTACTAACTTAGCATTCGGGTTAGCTTGTATAGCTGGAATATGAATTTTTGAAATATCTCCAAGTCCTATTACTGCTACTTTTAACATTTGCTCCACCCCTTTTTTGAAACGAACTCGGGATTGCATTAGCGCCCGAGTTCGTTTCATGTGATTGATTACTTTCTAACCGGATATTTACCTTCTTCAGCAATCCGTTTATTTAATTCTTCTAGGAATAAATCCTCGTCAAATGGTACTTCAATTTCTTTTCCTAACCAGCTTGAAAGGTGCATCGCGTTTGCAAGTCTAACACCATTAATTCCATCGCTGCCAGGAGCTAATAATGGGGTACCTTCTACAATTGCAGAAGCAAAGTCTTCTAATACAGCAATGTGCTGTTCGCCCCAAACATTACCAAAATCAAGTACTTCCTCAGTGAAAATATCACCTGCACCGCCGCCCATAAACAGCTTCATAACATCTGACATATCCATGGAATTACTCATTTCATTCTCAGATTGTTTCAGGCGCTTGATGGTAACTTTCTTACTATCGTCTACCACGATTTTTCCTTTATCACCTAGGATTTCTAAACGGTCAGTTCCCATTACATCGTGTGTACGAGTGACGAATACACCAGTAGCACCATTTCCATAATCAAATACTGCAGTCACATCGTCCTCAACCACTATATCTCTTTGATAGCCATAGTTTAATTTTGCATAAACCTTTTTCGGCATGCCGCACATCCATTGAAGCAAGTCAATTTGGTGTGGCGCTTGGTTTACAAGGACACCGCCGCCTTCTCCGCCCCAAGTTGCTCTCCATTCACTTTGATTGTAGTACCCTTGAGGTCTCCACCAGGTAGTAATAATCCAGTTGGTATTGCGGATGCTGCCAATCTCACCATTATCAATAAGTTCTTTCACCTTTTTATAAAGTGGATTTGTACGCTGGTTAAAGAAGATGGCAAACTTAAGTTCAGGCTTTGTTGCTGCAAAGTCGTTTAACTCTTTTACTTGTTTTGTATAGACACCAGCTGGTTTTTCCACTAATGCATGAATGTTTCTTTTTAGTGATTCGATTCCCATTTCAGGATGGAGATAATGCGGAACAGTTGTAACAACTGCATCAACATTACCACTTTCAAGCATATCGATATAATTATCGTAGAAAGGAACACCAGGATACTTCTCTTCTGCTACTTGTTTTTTAGCAGGATCATTATCACAAATCGCACCAATCACCATGTTTTTAACTTTTCCTTCAGAAATGAAATTAGCGTACATACCACCTTCTGCACCTAATCCAATAATCCCTAATCTTACATCTGCCATAATTAAATTCCCTCGCTTTCAATTTTTTTAAGAATGTCTAAAAGTGCTTCATATTGAAGCTTGTAGCCGCCGGCACCATCCAGCCCTTTGTTGTCCTTAATGATCTCGGTTGCATCCTCTAGTTCTAAATCCTTTAAAGAATCAAAGAGAACGAGATGTGGCTCAAGAGTTAAAAAGCCTTTGTAGCCCCTCTTAATAAACTGAGCTAAAATTTGCGGTATTTTTCCTTCGCCAGTTCCACAGACAACATTTTGGCTATCCGATGTTACAGCATCCTTTATGTGTATATAAACAATCTCATCTTTTAAGAGATTGTAACACTCTTGAGTGTCCTCACCGCATTGTACGAAATTAGCGAAGTCGAAAATCCCTTTAAAGTAAGGAGAACCTACTTCTGTTAAGATCTCATGACAGCGTCTTCCGATATCACCAAAGATATCCTTTTCATTTTCATGCAGTAAAATCACATTGTATTTTTCTGCAATGGCAGCAAATTCCTTAAGCTTACTTACAACTTGACTACGATATTGGTCTGCATCCTCACCCTTAGGAATATAGAAGCTAAAGATTCGCATATATTGGCAATCGAGCAAGTTGCTAATTTGGCAAAGCTTGTCTAACATAAGCCTTTGTATAGCAAAGCCTTCTTCATCATTAATGAATATTTTACCGATCGGTGAGCCGATGGAAGAAACACCAATTCCTGCTTTTTGCAGCCTTGGCAGTACTTTTTCTTTGATTTCATCGACAGTAAAATCACCAATATTTTTCCCATCAATACCGCGTAACGAAATATATTTCATATCTAAATTTGATACAACCTCAAGCTGGGTATTAAAATCAGATGATATTTCATCTGAAAATCCTGAAATCATTAAGTCTTTATTCATTTATGTTTTGTCCTCCTTTTTAACAGGAATGGTTCTACTGATTTTTGTTTTCCGATAACTTGAAGGTGTCATGCCCACCTTCTCTTTAAAATACCGGCTGAAATGAGCGACACTCTCGAATCCCGTGGCCTGTGATACCTCTGTTAACGTTAGATCAGGTTCTATTTCCAATAAATATTTCACTTGATTTAGCCGGCAGCCCATCACATATTCCATCACAGTAAAACCAGTGACTTCCTTAAAAACATGGGAAGTATAATACTTACTTAGATTCAACTCCCCTGCCAATCGGTCCAAACTAATTTTTTCGCTATAGTGATCATTGATCCAAGAGGCAATTTCCTCTGCATGGTGTTCTTTTTCAGACTTTCTACTTGTCACATGGGCCAATTCATTTTGACTCATTTTATAAATCCTAAGCAGCAATTGAATTAACTCAAGCTTCACTTCTGCTTCTAACAATTCGTTCCTTTTCCCTGTTCGCTGCATCTCTTCATCCAATTGGGACAGTGAGCTTGCTATCTGTTTGATCTGTCCATCAACAAAAAGTCCTGATTCATCATACCCCGTTCGAATCAAATAATTGTTAAGCTTTTGAAACGGATCCAATAAATTGGGCAATCCCAGCACAGGCAATATCTCCTGGAGCCAGATTGGAGAAAAATGAAGCATGCTTCGAGTATAGGTACTCCCCATCTGCGGGTTCGCTTTATGCAGGGTCATTCCATCCAAAAGTATAATATCACCAGGCTGTAATTCATAAATCCGATTGTTGATTAAATACTTACAATCACCTGAATGAAAAAAATATATTTCATATTCTTGGTGTGAGTGAAAATTAAAAATATAGGACTCTACTCCCTGCATACGGTAGAAGGCGCTAATCCAATCCTCTGTAACTTTTATTTTATTAGAAGAGGAATTCCCCTTATCCATTACTCTCACGCCTTTCAGGTAAGCGCTAACAAAATTAGTTCGTTTACTGAACATACTTTTATTTTATTGCAAACTGACTCAAAAAACATTCTCTAAAAATGCCCAAATTCGTATAATTTTTGACTGATATTGCTCTGAGATTAGAAGTCTCAGTCAATTAATAACAAAAAAAGAGACAATCCCAGCTTTAATGCTAGTTTTGTCTCTGTAAAAGGAAAAATACATCATACTATACAATTCCAAACTTCTTATTCCATCCAGTTTGTATGGAAAACTCCTTCTTTATCTACACGTTGATAAGTGTGAGCACCAAAGTAGTCACGTTGCGCTTGCAACAAATTCGCTGGAAGTGTTTCTGTACGGTAGCTGTCATAATACGCAATTGCGCTCGCAAAGGATGGAACAGGGATTCCACGTTCAATTGCCACAGCAAGAACTTGGCGTAATGGCTGCTGATAATTCTCAACGATTTCTTTAAAATAAGGATCTAGTAATAAGTTTCTTAATTCAGGATCACGATCATACGCATCTTTTATTTTTTGTAAGAATTGCGCACGAATGATACAGCCGCCGCGGAAAATCATAGCGATATCTCCGTAACGAAGATTCCATTCGTATTCTTCTGATGCAGCACGCATTTGTGCAAAACCTTGTGCATAAGAAACAATTTTACTCATATATAATGCCTTACGAACTGCTTCGATTAATTCCTCTTTACTGCCATCAAAGCCTTTAACTTCCGGTCCATTAAGAACCTGACTTGCCTTTACACGCTCATCCTTCATTGCTGAAATAAAGCGGGCAAATACAGATTCAGTGATAATTGGAAGTGGAACACCTAAGTCTAAAGCATTTTGGCTTGTCCATTTACCAGTACCCTTTTGACCTGCTGTATCGAGAATTAAATCTACCATTGGTTTACCAGTTTCTTCATCCACTTTTGTAAAGATATCAGCCGTAATTTCAATCAAATAGCTGTCTAATTCGCCTTTATTCCATTCAGCAAAGACCTCGTGAAGCTCGTTTGCATCTAAACCAAGGACATTTTTCAAAATAAAATAAGCTTCACAGATTAACTGCATATCACCATATTCAATTCCGTTATGAACCATTTTCACATAGTGACCAGCACCATTGGGACCAATATACGTACAGCAAGGATCGCCCCCTACTTTTGCAGAAATGGCTTCTAAAATTGGTTTAACAAGGTTATAAGCTTCTTCTTTACCGCCTGGCATGATAGAAGGACCTTTTAATGCGCCTTCTTCTCCACCTGAAACGCCAGTTCCGATGAAATGGAACCCTGCTGTCTCTAGTTCCTTATTACGTCTAATTGTATCTTGGAAGAATGTATTCCCACCATCAATTAGGATATCGCCTTCTTCAAGAAATGGCTTTAAGGAGTCAATTGTAGCATCTGTAGCAGTACCAGCTTTAACCATTAATAAAATTTTGCGAGGCTTTTCTAAAGAATTTACGAATTCTTCAACAGTACGTGCACCTACAAAGTTTTTTCCTTCTGCTTCATTCTTTAAGAATTCTTCTGTTTTTTCATAAGAACGATTAAAAACAGCGACAGAATAACCGCGGCTTTCAATATTTAGGGCAAGATTCTTACCCATAACGGCTAAACCAACTACACCAATTTGTTGTTTTGACATACTATCCCTCTTTCTATTTTAATACTATTTAGATAACCATATTTCTTTCATCAATACAATTAAAAAGTGCTTTTTTAGCGTCTTAAAAAATATTTTTCGGCATTATCATAGCAAATATTCCTTACCATTTGCTCCATGTGCTTCATGTCATTTGGTACCGACCCTTTTTCCACCCAATCGCCAAGGATATTACACAGTATTCGGCGGAAGTAATCGTGACGGGCATAAGATAAGAAGCTGCGCGAGTCTGTTAGCATACCGATAAAGTGGCTGAGTAATCCAACATTTGCATAATCCTTCATTTGCCTCTCCATACCATCAATATGATCAACAAACCACCATCCTGAACCTAATTGAACCTTACCTGGAACACCTTCTTCATAGAAGTTCCCCATCATACCAGCTAATGTTACGTTATCTTTTTGGTTCAAGTTAAATAAAACTGTTCTTGGCAGTGCGTTTTCTTGATCTAAAGAATCAAGGAATCTCGACAAGCCTTCAGTCATATTAGCTTCTCCAACTGAATCAAATCCAACATCTGTTCCAAGCAATTCTTTCATTCTTGTGTTATTGTTTCGCATTGCTCCCATGTGAAGCTGCATAACCCACTGCTTTTCAGCATACATTTTTCCAAGTTCTTTTAAAAGGAAAATACGATAGGCAATCAATTCATCATGTGTAAGCTGTTCACCGCTTAGACGTTTATTGAAGATCGCTTCAACTTCTTGTTTGCTTGTTTCTACATATTCCATCTTTTGAATGTCATGATCAGAGGCACGGCCTCCATTTTCATGAAAATACTCGACTCTTTGTTTCAAAGCTGTTAAAAATCCATCTAAGGAATCGGTTTTTATCCCGGAAACATCCGCCAATTTTTCAATCCAGCTTGTGAAAGTAGGGCGTTCAATAAACATCGCACCATCAGGACGGAAAGTTGGAGCAATAATTGTTTGAAAGGTTTCATCATTTTTCAATAATTGATGGTATTCTAGTGTTGAGATTGGATCATCAGTCGTTCCGATAAACTTTACATTTGACCTCTCAATTAAAGCCCTCGCAGTGAATTCTGATGTCTGTAATTTTTCATTACATTCATCCCAAATTTCACGAGCTGTTTCTGGACTTAATACCTTATCAATTCCGAAAAACATTTTTAATTCTAAGTGTGTCCAATGATAAACAGGATTTCCAAGTAAATGAGGAACCGTCTCTGCCCACTTCTCAAATTTTTCCCAATCACTAGCATCACCTGTTATATAACGTTCACCAACACCATTAATGCGCATCGTTCTCCACTTGTAATGGTCTCCCCCAAGCCAGATTTGTGTAATATTTTCATATGACTTGTTTTCCCAAACTTCCTTTGGGTCTAAGTGACAATGGAAATCAAAAATTGGTGAAGATGCTGCCGCATTTTCATACAGTTTAATCGCGGTTTCTGTATTAAGTAAAAAATGTTGATCCATAAATTTTTTCATCTAGTATCTCTCTCCTTTATTAGAAATTCAAACTGTTCTTGCATAATCTGTAAACCCTTACAGAAATATATAATTATTCGTTTTAATCCAATTACTTTAATTTGTTTATTAAACAAATTAACTACATGAATAATTTATCACGATTAATATGTTTAGTCAATTAACTATTTAGTAATAATAAACCTATTTAATAAAATAACTGATATAATAGTAATATACACTTTGAAATTCCCGAAAATGGAGGATATATATGGTTACCGGTGATGCAGCATATATTAAGAAAATAAATCGATCTTTAATCATCAGAGAAATTGTAAAAGAAGGAATGATTTCAAGAGCAGATTTATCCAAAGCCACTAACTTGACGAGAGCTACAATATCAGCTCAGGTTGCAGATCTATTGGAAGAAGGACTTATTATCGAGACTCAACTTGAGCATTATTCGGTTGGAAGAAAGCCGATTATGCTCTCATTAAATGGACAAGCTGGCTATGCACTTGGTATTGATCTTGATTATGGTCAAATATCATTTACGTTAACAGACCTTCTTGGCTGTCCTGTTTCATCTAATATTATTAAAGTTAGTTCTGTAGATTATACAGAGATATTTCATCTTTTAGTTGACCAAATTAAAAAATACAAAGCTAATTTTATTGACAGTCGTTATGGCATTGTCGGAATTGTCATTGCAATCCATGGCTTGGTTGCAAAGGATGAAGTCATTCACTATATTCCAAAGCTAAATTGGCACAATATCCACCTAAAAGGTGATTTAGAAACAGAATTCGATATACCTATTCATCTTGAAAACAATGCAAATCTAAGTTCTTTTGCAGAGCGGGTTTATGTACATCATGAAACAGACAATCTTCTATGTGCTACTCTATATTCGGGGATCGGTCTTGGCATGATGATGAATGATGATTTTTTCCGAGGGCATGAAGGTTATGCTGGCGAAATTGGTCATATGATTGTAGTGCCAGAAGGTAAACCTTGCAATTGTGGAAATAAAGGGTGCTGGGAAAAATATGCCTCCGAATCCAGTATATTTGAATACCTATCCGAAAAAAGGAAAATCAATAATTTGACTTACGAACATATTCAAAAGTGGCTAGATGAAGGCGATGAGGAAGTACATGATTTGATGCAGCAATTCATTTTCTACCTATCAATAGGATTGAATAATATGATAAACATGTATAACCCCGATGTGCTGGTGCTTGATAGTGAACTGTTGCGTATGTACCCAGATTCCCTCGAAAAAATTAGCAAGAATCTGAATTCTTCCATCAGCCATTACCGTGAATTGATGATTTCATCAATTGGAAATAAATCTTGCGTCCTTGGGGCATGTGCACTTGCAATAAAACAATTTTTGGATGTCCCGATGTTAAACTTATCCTTTGATTTTAAAACCAACAAATTTGAAAACGCAATCATGTAATTTTGTGATTGCCTCCTTTTCATTGTGAAAGCCCCTTTTAGCGATTGCTAAAAGGGGCATATATATTTATTAAGCACTCTTTAAACGATCTTAGCTATCTTCTTTCTAGTTTTTTTGTATTATTTCATGCTTTTTCTTTTTTTAGCTAAATCAGCTGAAAGTTGTACGGTACGCTTTTTGTTTAATGGGTATAGGAAAACAATGATTAGGAATACAGCACCAAGTGTAAGTGCAGGTACTAAAGTTGCAAGTGTATGAATTCCTTGTAGCGTTTCAACTGATTGTGCTTCGGTACCAGCATGGTAACCAACTGCTGCAATCGCTGCACCACCAATACCACCAGCAACCGCTTGACCGATTTTACGTGCCATTGAGTATATTGAGTAAACGGTACCATCTTCTCTGAGACCTGTTAAATACTCGTGATAATCGATTACATCTGTAACAAACGCCCAAACAACAAGGTTAAAAATACCATAACCAAACATAGCAACTGTTAATATTCCGATAAATTGTGTTGCTGTTAAATTTGGAAGGAAATATAGTACCGCATATACAAGTGTTGCGATTAATAAGCCGCCAGAAGCCACTTCTTTTTTCCCAAATTTCTTAACCAATGGTTGAATCAATGGCATTGCTACAAATACTGCAACAGCTTGAAGAAGACCAACCATACTTAATGCTTTAGCGTTTGCAAAATAATCCTTAAATAGATATACGTTTACCGTACCAATTAACATGAAGACAATCATGAATGCCAAAGCAGCTACAAGGAACACCATTAATGGTTTGTTTTTAGTAAGCCCCTTCATAGTTTGGCCAAAATTCACTTTTTCTTTATTTGTTTCATCCATGACGATTCGTTCAACAGATAATTTATAACAAGCCATGTAACAAGCAATTGCAAGTCCACCGAAAATTAATGCTGCGATAATGAAGCGAGTTGCATCCGGTTTATTATTAATGAATAAAATAATTGGTCCAACTACGTTAATAATTAAACCTGCCAATTGACCACCTAAAGTTCTCCAGCTTGATAGTGAAGTACGTTCCACAGGATCGCCTGTGATCACTGAAGCCATGGAGCCATAAGGAATATTAACAGTAGAGTATAATGTTCCCCACAAAATATAAGTTACATAGGCATAAGCAAGGTAAAACCCATGAGACATACCAGGTATCTTTACGAACATCAATATCCCCATGATTACAAGTGGTAATGACATTCTTAAAATCCAAGGTCTAAATTTCCCTTGAGCAGTTGCCTTTCTCGTATCAATGAAACGACCCCATGTTACATCAGCAAATGCATCCCAAAGACGTGCGACTGCAAATAAAATTCCGACATGTGCTGGATTAATATGGAAAATATCCGTATAGAAGACCATCAAGAAAGCGGCGGCTAAAGTAAAGAAGAAATCGTTTCCAAAATCACCAAACAAGTAACCTAATTTATCTTTAATACCAAATGGACGTTCTGTTAACCCACCTGATTGTGGGGTTTCTGCTTTCTCTTGCAAAGCTCGAACCATTTCTTTACCCTCCCAATACTATTTTGTGTAACCCCTTACTAAATTACTTACAATAAAGGCATGACTTCTAGAGAATGTATACCGCTTTAAAAATTAATTTGTTTATTAAACTAACAATTATACAATTAGAATATCATCCATATTTGTTATTCGTCAATAATTTTGATTGCAGTTGTTTGTATTAATGTTTTCTGTTTTTGGAAATGAAAGTAGTTTGATAATAGGTCGTAAGCGACTTACGGTTTTCTGCATAATAACGATTAAACCCTTAGCAAAATGCAAAAGGATTTTTTTAATTAGAAAAAGGCAGCAAACAGTCTTTGCTACCTTTTTTCTTTAAATATTATTTAGTTTTTATTTTGAATTTCTTCTTTCAGCTAAATCAATAGTAAGTTGCGCTGTACGCTTTTTGTTTAATGGATAACAAAATACAATGATTAGGAACACAACAGCAAGAGTGATTGCAGGTACTAGAGTTCCAAGTGTATGAATTCCTTGAAGCGTATCAGCTGTCTGTGCTTTAAGATTTGCATTATAACCGACTGCTGCGATTGCTGCCCCACCAACGCCGCCAGCAACTGCTTGACCAACTTTACGTGCCATAGAATAGATCGAGTAAACGGTTCCATCTTCACGTAAACCAGTTAAATACTCATGATAATCAATAACGTCAGTAACGAAAGCCCAAATGACAAGGTTGAAAATACCATAACCCAACATTCCAACGGTTAAAATTCCGATAAATTGTGTTGCTGTTAAGTTAGGAAGTAAATATAGAACTCCGTATACAATAGCAGCAAGTAATAAACCACTAGAAGCCACTTCTTTTTTACCAAATTTCGTAACTAATGGTTTAATAAATGGCATAGCTACAAATATGGCAATAGATTGAAGAAGTCCAACCATACTTAATGCCTTAGCATTTGCGAAGTAATCCTTAAATAGATAAACGTTTACAGTACCAATTAACATAAACACGACCAAATATAATAAAGATGCAAGAAGGAACCACATTAATGGTTTATTTTTACCAAGCCCCTTTACAGTTTGGCCAAAATTAACGTTTGGTTTATCTGTTGCATCTAATTTAATACGTTCAATTGATAACTTATAGCAAGCTAGATAACAAGCAATTGCAAGAACACCAAATATAATTGCACCAAGTAAGAAACGATTAGCATCTGCTTTATTGTCGACAAACAAAATCATTGGTCCCACAACGTTAATGATCAAACCTGCCAAGTTACCACCCATTGTTCTCCAGCTTGACAAGGCAGTACGTTCAACAGGGTCACTTGTAATTACAGATGCCATTGAACCGTAAGGAATATTAACAGTAGAGTATAATGTTCCCCATAAAATATAAGTTACATAAGCATAAGCAAGGTAGAAACCATCAGACATTCCTGGTATGTGAACAAACATTAAAATTCCTGTAATAACAAGTGGGAAAGACATCCTTAAAATCCAAGGCTTGAATTTTCCATGTTTAGTTGCTTTTCTAGTATCGATGAAGCGGCCCCATGAAACGTCAGCAAATGCATCCCACAAGCGTGCGGCAAAGAATAACCCACCGACGGCAGCCGGATTCAAATGATAAACATCAGTATAGAAGACCATTAAGAATGCTGCTACTAGAATAAAGAAGAAATCATTTCCCCAATCACCAAACATGTAACCTAGTTTATCTTTCATTCCAAATTTTCTGAACCCATTTGCAGTTGTTTGTTCAACTGCTGTTTTGTTTGCAGGCTGACCCATAATTTACTCCCCCATTTTCTGTATGATTTTGAAGATTTGCCAAGAATAATTGCTGTTAACTCCTTGTAGTGTTTGAATATTCAATACCTTGTAACCCTTTTCATTAATGATGAAAAAAATATGATTTCGCATTAATTAGTTAGTTTGATGAACTAATTAATATATTTGTATCTTATCACCGTCTATTTACTCAGTCAATAGATTTTTGTAAGCGTTTAAGTAAAAAAATTAGGAATTTTTAATTATGTGAAAACAAATAGAAATTGGGATCAAATGAGCAATACTACATCCTTCTATAAAACTAATTCAGACACTTATTGTTCAAGAACGTCACCAGATGTTCATTATTGAACAAAGATATTTTTTTTATAATAAATATAGTGAAGTGCGACAAGATGCAGCTTTTCCAGATGAATTTCTCTGAAATTTATTGATTAGTCCTGATTCTTGTTGAAATTAGACAATAAAAACAATCAGGTGCCTGAAGTGTACAGGTACTCCTGCCCAAAACTGCATATTGAGTAATCGATGTGTAGGTTGCATGAGGGAACGTATCCTGCCAGCTAATTCCGAAGCTACGGTGGGGCTAGGGAGAGAATATCAAAAGGGTCATTGTTTAACTCCGAAAGGAAAGTAGATAGTGACTATGGTTAACAATGTGACTCTTAATAGATACCGTCCGAATCGTTTTAGCCGAGAGGACTGAGGATATTAAGAGAAACCGTGAATCTTTGCAAGCATCGTTAATTTAGAAACAGGAAAGGAATTGATACCTGTTATCAGGGAGAATGTCGCCTTTCACTTGCGACTCGCTACACTCATAACCCCTGCGGTGTAAAGAAGAAACCTACGATATTCGTATCTAATCAATGCTGAACTTGTTAAACCCTATGAAGTCCTCGCTAATACAGGAGGTAAGCCGAACGTAAGGGAGGTCTAACTCTTCAGAGGGCAGAGGATGTGTGAGAAAGCGAATGCCAACAGGAAGAAAGTCCAGCCGAATGGAAATAAGGCGTTGGATAGTGGTTTATGCCATGACCTGAAAGGGTGCAGACTTCACACTGGTGTGCTACACGGTTAAGAAAGTGAAACGCAATCAAACTACTAACAGGAGGTAATGTGCGATGAATGCCGCAACATGCAATATTAAAGTTCGGTCCGTTGTACCTCCACTTGCTGATTGGGGCGATGTCGAATGGCATCGAATCGAGAAGTATGTCAGGAGGTTGCAACAACGAATCTTCCGTGCCGAATCTCAAGGTAAAACCAGAAAAGTGAGAAATCTCCAAAGGCTTTTGACTCGTTCGAAAGCTGCACTACTCTTAAGTATCAAACGGGTAACACAGACCAATCAAGGAAAACGTACCGCTGGTGTGGATGGACATAAAGTCCTCTCTCCGACAGGTCGGGTGTTGTTATTTAACCAAATGAAAGACCAACATCTTTCACTGCATAACCCAAAACCTGCCAAACGGACGTACATTCCAAAGAAAAACGGGAAACTCCGTCCTTTGGGTATTCCTACGATTAAAGATCGTGTGTGGCAGAATGTCGTGAAATTGGCGTTAGAACCACAATGGGAACAACGATTCGAGTCCATTTCTTATGGTTTCCGTCCGAAAAGATGCATTCACGATGCCATTTCAGCAATCTACATTAAGCTAAACGGACGAAACAATAGGAAAATGTGGGTGTTCGAAGGAGATTTTAAGGGTTGTTTTGACAATCTGAACCATGATTTCATCCTTGAACAACTTGAACAGTTTCCGAATAAAAACACGATTGGTAAGTGGTTGAAGGCTGGTTATATCGACAACAATGTTTTTCATATTACAGATGCAGGAGCACCGCAAGGTGGCATCGTATCACCGCTGTTGGCAAATATTGCTCTACACGGAATGGAAGATGAAATAGGGGTAAAATATAGGGTTAACAAACCTTCTAACACTCAACCAAAAGAATGGGTTACGGTATTAACTCCTTTCTCCGTTGTTCGATATGCCGATGACTTCGTGGTGTTGTGCGAATCAAAAGAAGAAGCATTATCCATGTTTGACAGGCTTAAACCTTATCTGAAAAAGAGAGGGTTGAAATTAGCCGAGGATAAAACAAAGGTGACAAACATCACCGATGGCTTCGATTTTCTTGGGTTTACGATTCGAAAATGGGAAACTCGTAAGCGAGTGTATGATTCAAAAACGGGTCGTAAAGAACCTATTTCCTATTACAAGACAATCGTGAAACCTAGCAACGAAAGTATCAAAAAAGCCAAAAGTGATTTTAGGGATATTTTCAAACAGCTACAAGGTACCAATGTAGACGCCTTAATCAAGAAACTGAACCCTGTGATAATAGGTAAGGCGAATGTTTGGAAACATGTTGTAAGTAAAGAAATTTACTCAACAATGGACAATTATCTATGGAATAAGACATATAAATTCCTTAAAAAATTGCACCCTAACAAACAATACAAATGGCGAAATGAACTATATTTTCGACAGGATATCACAGGTCAAAGCCTAGACAAATGGATACTATCCTCTCCTAATCCGAAGATGAAATATCTTCAGATAAAGAAAATGAGTTGGACAGAAATTCAGAGGTATGAATTGATAAGGTTCAAATCCTCACCGTTTGATAGTAGTTTAAGAAATTACTATAAACAACGGGACATTAAAGTTTTTAATAGTGATTACATTGCCAGCAGGCAGAAACTTGCCAAAAAGCAAAAGTATAAATGTCCATTATGTGGTCTGTCTTTATTAGATGGAAACGAAGGACATGAAGTACATCACAAACATCCTGTTATTCAAGGCGGAGATGACTCTTATAAAAACATGTGGCTAGTCCACATTTCCTGTCACATCGAACATCACCGAGTCTTCTCTGCGAAAGGTCCAATACCTACCGCAAAGCAGTTAAATGCTCATAAAAGGCGACTGGCGAAACTAAGAAAGATGAACAGGACTTGAGATAAAGATGAAAGCATGCTTGAGCCGTATGTGGTGAAAATCACAAGTGCGGTTCTAAGGGGGCGAAGCGATGGAAACGTCGCCTAGCTACCCGACTTAAATAATTTAGATGGGTCGTGTATTTTATGGAAAAATTACTATATATAACCGCAAATCCAAAAGGGCTCGAGAAATCAAAAGGATTAAAAATTGGGGAAGCTTTTCTTGAGTCTTTTCATCGAGTACGCCCAGATGTGTCTATTAAGAAAGTCGATTTGTTTTCTTTAGATTTCCCGCAAATGGATGCTGATTTGGTTTCAGCCAGAGGAAAACTAGCTGGTTATGGGTATACCTTAGACCAACTATTAGACATTGAAAGAGAAAAAATCACTAAAATGCATGATCTCGCTAATGAGTTTATCAGTTATGATTACTATGTCTTTGTTTCTCCTATGTGGAATTTAAACTCCCCTGCCATTTTAAAGGCATATATCGATAATTTATTTATCGCAGGAAAAACGTTTGCCCATACAGCCAACGGGCCAAAGGGACTTTTAATGAATAAAAAGGCGATTCACCTCCAAACAAGAGGCGGTCAGTACACAGGGACTCCAATGGAAGCACTGGAGTCCGGTGATCGGTATTTAAAAATCGCCCTTCGATTCTTAGGGATTGAGGTTGCTGAGTCAGTTATTACAGAAGGTTTTGATATTAATCCACTAAAGGTACCTGAGATTCTTGCACAAGGACAAGAAAACGCCAGACTTGCAGCTATAGATTTCGCACCTACACCTGTTACCGCTTAAGATAAAAAACAACTTGGGTTTCCCTTTAAAGGGAAACCCCTTTTCTGTTTACCTTTGGTATTAATATCTAATTCATAGTATAATTGGAAAGATGCATTTTTTAATATTGTAAAATAGTACTAAAAAACTTTATACACTATGCCAGGGGAGTATCCATGCTAAAAGATTTTGTCTCAAATGCCGCAATATTAATTGCTTCCTTCTCTATAATGGGAGTGTTATTTAAAGATAAGCCACTACACACTAACTCTCCCCGATCATCAAAACTTTACTGGGGACTTTGTTTTGGAATTTTGGGGAATATTTTAATGGCGTTTAGTATCCAAATAAATGCAAGTACGATTGCCGATTTACGCCATTTAGCAATTGTTATTGCAGCTTCCTTTGGTGGAATGATTCCTGCTTTATTATCTGCGGTTCTTATTGCGGCTGGAAGAATTCTTCTTTTTGGAATTAATGAATCATCCATTCTCGGATCCATAGGTGCACTTCTCACAGGAATACTCTGCGGGGGAATTTCAAATATTAACCTTTCACGAACCATTAAAGCTTTTATCATGAATTTAATTGGTTTGTTCTTTGTTTCCATAATTTTCATCATCAGAATTGAGGACCTTCAAATTCTTAAAAATGTATTGACGATGCATTATTTTATTTCTTTCATTGGCGGTTTTTTAGCCTATCATTTCTTTGTTTTTGTAGTCAACTCTTATGAAGCACAAAATCAATTAAAACATACTTTAATGAAAATAAAAGAAACGGAAGAGCGGTTTCGACTCATTGCTGAATACTCTAGTGACATGATTACCATGCACAACGAATATGCAGAATACAAATATATTTCACCTGCTGTTAAAGAAATTATTCATTATGAGTATCCCGAACTGCTAGATAAAAATATGTTTATTTTTATTCATCCTGATGATATTGAACAGACAAATGAAATGTTTGAGAAAGCTTTAGAAGAGGGGGCTGCTAATTCGACCTATCGTTATCGTACAAAGATGGGTGACTATGTTTGGATCGAATCTGCTCTGAAAAGTGTTCATTTTGAGGAAGAAGGCAGCAAAAAGGTCATTATTGTATCAAGAAATATAACTGACCGTAAACTAACAGAACACAAATTACAAGAGGCCAATGAACTTCTAAATCGGCTCTCCTATATGGATGGGCTAACCGGAATAGCAAATCGAAGATATTTTGATGAAACACTTGTGAAAGACTGTTTAAATTCTTCTTCTACCCATTCTCCAATTACTTTAATTATGTTTGATATTGATTATTTTAAAAAATACAATGATACATACGGTCATCTAACAGGAGATGCTTGCTTACAATCGATTGCTCAGGCAATTAACAATCAGATTACTACTATTAAATCTAATTTTACTTTTTGCCGTTATGGGGGAGAAGAGTTTGCCCTTATCTCCCCTTCTACAGGAATAGAGGAAGGGATGAAAATCGCAAAACAAATACAAGACACCAT
>NZ_JBALSN010000075.1:0-17533 GCF_036966985.1 Neobacillus drentensis
TTTCATTTTTGAAACTAAAATTTATTGTTTGTTTGCACGATTTTGTTTGTTTAGTTTTCAAAGATCAATTACTCAATCGCCTTAAAGCGACTTTATTATCTTACCAAGTTATCAACCGAAAGTCAATAACTTTTTTAATTCTTTTTTTATCACTGCATCTGTCTCGCAGCAACAGATATTAATATACCACCATTCGAGTTTGGGTGCAATAGCATTTTTATAATTTTTTCACCAAATATCCAAAGTAATAATATTCTAACTTTTTGATGGTTTAGTCATAAAAAAAAGTGCCATTGGAATGGCACTTTTTAAAGATACTATTTATGACGCATAAGCGGGAATAATAGTACGTCACGGATAGATGGGGAATTAGTAAGCAGCATAACTAAGCGGTCTATTCCAATTCCTAATCCTCCAGTAGGCGGCATACCATATTCTAAAGCTTCAACGAAGTCGTCATCCATCATATGAGCTTCGTCATTTCCTTGTTCACGTTCTTTTAATTGTGCTTCAAACCGTTCTCTTTGATCAATCGGATCATTCAGCTCTGTAAATGCGTTCGCATGTTCACGAGCGACAATGAACAATTCAAAACGATCTGTGAATCTTGGGTCCTCATCATTTTTCTTCGCAAGCGGCGAGATCTCTACTGGATGACCGTAAATGAAAGTAGGCTGGATTAACTTTTCCTCTACCTTTTGCTCGAAGAATTCATTAACAATATGGCCATAAAGCATGTTGTTATTAATTTCAACACCGTGTTCTTTCGCAAGTTCACGAGCTTCTTCTACACTCATCTCGTTCCAGAAGTCTGCACCAGTGTATTCTTTGATAGCATCTACCATGTGAAGTCTTTTCCACTCAGGTTTAAGATCTACCTCATAATCGCCATATTGAACAGTCGTTGAACCAACTACTTCTTGGGCAATATGAGCAATTAGATTTTCTGTCAAACTCATGATATCACGGTAATCTGCATAAGCTTCATAAAGTTCAATCATTGTAAATTCAGGGTTGTGACGGGTAGAGACACCTTCATTCCGGAAAACACGGCCAATCTCATAAACTTTTTCTAGACCGCCGACAATCAAGCGTTTTAAGTGCAGCTCAATCGCAATCCTCATAAATAATGGCATATCAAGAGCATTATGGTGTGTTATGAATGGACGTGCAGATGCTCCACCAGCGATAGAATGCATCATTGGTGTTTCCACTTCTAAATAGCCGTGGTCATCTAAATAACGACGCATTGATTGAATAATACGGCTTCTTGAAATAAAAGTAGCCTTACTTTCTTGACTCATAATTAAGTCTAAATAACGTTGACGGTAGCGCTGTTCAACATCTTTAAGTCCATGAAATTTATCAGGGAGCGGGCGTAACGCCTTTGTTAAAAACACAAAGTTTTCCACTTTAACCGATAGTTCGCCTACTTTTGTTTTAAATAGTGTACCAGTTACCCCAATGATGTCTCCAAGATCTGAAGAATCGAATAGTTTATAGTTTTCCTCTCCGACTGCATCTTGGCGAACATAGACTTGAATTTGACCTGTTAAATCTTGAAGATGCGCAAAGCCCGCTTTTCCTTTTCCACGTTTCGTCATAATACGGCCTGCTAAAGAAACAGCAACATTTTTTGCTTCTAGCTCTTCTTTTTCTAATTCAGCATATTGCTCAACTAATTCCTTTGTGCTGTGTGTGCGGTCAAAACGTTTTCCGAATGGATCTAAACCATTTTCACGCATGGTATTCATTTTTTCACGTCTGACCATTAATTGGTCATTTAAATCTTCCTGACTCATAATATTCACTCCAATAATCTTTTATTATGTAAAATGCTATAAATAAGGCGATCCCATTTTTCTACATACTTTATTATTTTACACAAACTTATACTTTCAGACATCAAAAAAGATGTTAATAAAATAAAAACTGCCAGTTTTTTCACTGGCAGCATCCAAATTAGTATAGAAAAGACACTTTAAGTGACAAGTTTAACCTACAATTAACTGACTTTGTTCTAATGCTTCCACTTCTATAACCAATTCGTTTAATAATGTTACTAATTGATCTCTAGTATCACATTCATTAATAGCATTACGAACTTTTGCGTTGCCGCGCACCCCTTTTAAATACCAGGCTGTATGCTTGCGCATTTCACGGACCGCAATATATTCATCCTTAAGCGCAATTAAGCGGTCAAGATGAAGGATGCATACATCAATCTTTTCTCTAATCGTTGGTTGAGGCATTAAAATACCAGTTTCTAAATATTGAACGGTCCGGTAAATCATCCACGGGTCACCTAAAGCAGCTCTTCCGATCATTACCCCATCTACACCAGTTTCTTCAAGCATGCGCTTGGCATCTTGCGGTGTCAAAATATCACCATTTCCTATCAACGGAATATTAAGGTTTTGCTTTACTTCACGAATAATATCCCAGTTAGCTTTTCCCTCATACATCTGAACGCGCGTTCGGCCATGCAAGGATACAGCCTTTCCTCCTGCACGTTCTACGGCCTGAGCATTTTTAACGGCAAAAATATGCTCATCATCCCAGCCCATCCGCATTTTTACAGTTACAGGTTTATCAACCTCTGCTACCACCGCAGAAACCATCTCGTAAATTTTATTTGGGTCTAGCAGCCATTTCGCTCCAGCATCACATTTTGTAATTTTAGGAACAGGGCAGCCCATATTAATATCAATAATATCAGCATTGGTATTCTGATCAACAAATTTAGCCGCTTGGACAAGTGTTTCTTTCTCACCGCCAAAGATTTGCAAGCTTAACGGTTTTTCACGCTCATCGATATAAAGCATATTCATTGTTTTCTCATTTTTAAGAACGATCCCTTTATCACTTACCATCTCTGCACAAACCAAACCAGCACCGAACTCTTTTACCGTTAAACGGAATGCCGAGTTACATACTCCGGCCATCGGGGCCAGGACTACTGGATTCTTCATTTCAATATCGCCAATCTTTAACATGAATCTACCTCCAATCTTGTAATGATTCATGAGTTGAACTTAGAATACAATCTAGGACAGCGCCAGCTTTATAAATCTTTCGGCTTTAAGTCATCTATTGTGATTTTTAAAGAATTCGCAATCCTTTCCAGTAAATCAGTGGCAGGAAGGCGATTTCCTCTTTCAATTTCGCCTAAAATCGATACGGATACACCTAGTTCCTTCGAAAAACCTTCTTGTGTAAAGCCCTTTAACTTCCGATAGGCTCGAATACGTCTTCCCCATTTTTCCGCTTCCATATTCGGACTCCTTCTTTATTTGGTAATTCTTCTAATGATGCCTCGAGTAATTTATTTATCTCCGAACATTTCTTGTCCTGATAGATTTCTAAAAGTGGAATAATTACAAACGCTCGCTCTAACATCCTTGGATGTGGAACGATAAGCTTCTCGCTTTGAATATTTTCTTGGTTAAAGGTAAGAATGTCAAGGTCTATTGTCCGTGGACCCCACTTTATTTCCCTTTTTCTTCCAAGTTCTATTTCGATTTCTAAACATAAATCTAATAAATCCATTGGACTAAAGGCTGTCTTAATCTCGATTACCATATTTAAAAATAAATCTTGATCTTCATAGCCAATCGGATCCGTCTCATAAATAGAGGAGTAATTTACCAAATTAATTCCAGAATAACTTGTTAATCTTTTGATTGCACTCGTTATATTATCATAACGGTTTCCTATGTTCGAGCCAAGGGCAATAAATGCTGTGTTTTCCACTTTTATCTTCTCCTTGTAATTTCTACTGCAACGGAGCGGTAATGACCTGGAATGGGCGGATCCGGTTTAATCACTTTAACAGTTACTTCAGATATAAGCGGGAAGCCTGTCAGCACGCCAGCTACAATTCTCTCTGCCACCGCCTCGACTAATTTAAAAGGCGGACCCTCCACTATCTCTTTGCAAACTTGGTATAGTTCCGCATAATTCACTGAGAATTCCAGATTATCCGTTTCGCCTGCTTTTTTTAAATCAATAGCAACCGATAAGTCGACGGCAAAGCGTTGCCCTAAGCGAGTCTCTTCTGAAAATACACCATGGTAGCCGTAAAACTCCATCCTATTGACGTAGATTTTATCCAATCGTTTCACCCTTTCCCATCAGGGCATCCATCATTTTAGCCATTCTGCTCATTTCTTTCACATCGTGAACACGGACTATATGGCAGCCCTTTTGGATTCCGAAACAGATGGTTGCTCCTGTACCTTCCATTCTTTCATGAATAGGGAGATCTAATGCTTGTCCAATCATCGATTTTCTGGAAGTCCCTAATAATACGGGATAACCTAAACTAACAAACGTATCCAAATTCTGCATGGTTAGCAGATTTTCTTTATAATCCCTAGCAAAACCGATACCAGGGTCGAGGATAATCTGCTCATCCTTCACTCCCGCCTTTTTAACGATGGCTATACTTTCATAGAGGTCATTGATGACATCTCTCATAAATACCTTGTAGTTTCGGTCCTGACGATTATGCATAAGTACAATCGGAACACCGTATTCAGCCGCCACTTGTCCCATCTTTTCATCTGCTTTTGCCCCCCATACATCATTGATGATATGAGCCCCAGCTTCTATTGCTTGCTTCGCCACTTCAGCTTTATACGTATCAATCGAGATCGGAACTTGGACTTGTTCAGAAATTGCCTTAATGACTGGAATCACCCGCTCAAGCTCTTCCTCAGCAGGTACGGCTGCAAAGCCTGGCCGTGTCGATTCCCCGCCGATATCAATTATATCCGCACCATTTGCCACCATTTCTTTTGCCCGTTGAACAGCCATTTCAACCTTGTTGAATTTCCCGCCATCCGAAAAGGAATCTGGAGTAGCATTTAAAATGCCCATAATAATGGTTTTTTTACTACTATCCAAGGTATATGGTCCACATTGGATTAGTTCTTGAGATGTTTTCATACCTTTCCTCCTTATCCAGCCTTTTTTCACTCCTATTATCATACATGAAATCCTAATTGGTTTACAAAAAAAAGAAGCATCGGCAAAGCCGACGCCTCTTAGATACTATTATTCAGCATCGTATTGGTAAAGCACCGTACTTAAATAACGTTCGCCATTATCAGGAATAATAGCAAGTACCTTTTTACCTTTACCTAATTTCTTAGCAACTTCTAATGCTGCGTGGATCGCTGCACCTGAAGAAATTCCGCCAAGAATTCCTTCTTCTCTTGCTGCACGTCTTGACGCGGCAAATGCTTCCTCCGTACCAACTTGGATCACTTCATCATAAATGTCAGTATTTAAAGTTTCAGGAACAAATCCTGCACCAAGGCCTTGAAGTTTATGTGGACCAGGAGCTCCACCTGAAAGAACTGGTGAATCTGTTGGTTCAATCGCAAAAATTTTAATTTCAGGGAATGATTCGCGAAGAACACTTCCTGCACCAGAGATCGTTCCACCCGTACCAATTCCAGAAACAAATGCATCTAATTGATTCATTTGTTCAACAATTTCTTTACCTGTTGTTCTTCTATGAACCTCAGGGTTTGCTTGGTTTTTAAATTGTTGTGGCAAGAAATAGCCATGTTCCTTAACAAGCTCTTCAGCCTTAGCAATTGCACCCTTCATACCCGCTGGTCCAGGTGTTAATACAAGTTCTGCTCCATATGCACGGAGGAGGTTCCGTCTTTCCAAACTCATCGTTTCAGGCATAACAAACACGGCTTTGTAACCTTTTGCTGCAGCAATCATTGCAAGTCCAATTCCAGTATTTCCGCTTGTAGGCTCAATAATGGTATCTACACCTGGTTTGATTAACCCTTGCTCTTCTGCCGCTTCAATCATAGCTAAAGCGATACGATCCTTTACACTGCTGCCTGGGTTAAAATATTCTAGTTTTAAATAAACCTCAGCACTATTTTCATCTACTAATCTGTTTAATTTAACAATTGGCGTTTGGCCGACTAATTCGGCAACTGAATTTGCAACACGAACCATTAAGAGCACCCCTATTCCGAGTAAATTGATTGGATTTATATCATTAAATTTACCAGTTCTATACTGGGTTTGTCAATCGTTTTGTTTGCGTATTTTTACAATATTCAAACATTTTTACACTTGCTATTTAAAAAAAGCACAGAATAGTATCCTGTGCTTTAGTTCCCTTTATGACCATAGAACCATTCGACCTTCGCATCATCCCAAAAGGTAGTTGCAGAAGCCGGTGATTTCATTTGTTCAAGAGCGATTTGCCGGCGAATTTGCTCTTTTACATCTGCAAAAGAATATTTCTTTCCACTGACCTTTCCATCAAGCTTAAGGATGGCATAGCCTCCTTCTACTTTAACAGGCATACTGTGGTCACCAACCTTTAGTTCTTTAGCTTCTTCAATATATTGGCCGGGATACCTCTCATCCCCCACACTAATATAACCAATATCTCCACCCTCATTAGCAGAAAACTCATCAATGGATCGTTCCATGGCTAACGTTGAAAAATTCGAACCTTGGGCCAACTCTTGCATCGCTCTGTCTGCCTCTTCCTGTGTAGGAACAACAATATGTGATAAATGATAAGCAGATGGTACATCAAAAAGGTCTTTATTTTTCTGATAATAGCTTTCCAGTTCACCGGTTGAAATTTCAACATCTTTTGTTAATAGTTCCTCTAACAAAAGGTTACTGCGGATTTGTTCCTTCCACTTTTTTGCATTCCTACTATTTTGTTTAGTAAATGAATTCGTGGTGGATTGCAGCATTCTAAATTCGCGGTCGACATCCTGGCTGGATACGTTAATATGATATTTCGCCGCCATTTCTTCAATGACCTTTTGGTCAACCATTTCCTTTAAAACGTCTTTTCCATACCTAGATTCGAGCTCATTAAGCCAATCTTGCCGCAAGATCGTCTTTTTTCCAATCGTAGCTACTGTCTCTTCATTTCCTGAGGTACCGCCTGCCGTATTTGCCTTTGAAAGAAAAAAAGCGACCGTAAGGCAATTCACCAATATCAGAGCCGCAATCACCAGCCAAAGCTGCTTCCTTCCCAACCTCTCTCCCCCAATCAGAAAGCGAAAGCACCTGTTATTTTGCTTCCTTTTTAAGCTCTTCTAATTCCTCACTTGTAAAAAGGTATTTTTCATTGCAAAAATGGCAATGTGCCTCAGCCTGACCATCTTCTTCAATCATTGCCGTAATCTCTGCTGCTCCTAAGCCGACAATTGCATTTGCAAACCGTTCTTTAGAGCAATTACAGACAAACCCCACCGGCATCGTTTCTAACACCTTTACCTGTTCTTTTCCAAAAAGCTCTTCGAGGATTTGCTCTGGTGTTAGTCCACGTTCAATTAATTTAGAGATTGGCTCAATCGTTTTTAACCGTTCCTCCATTTTTGAAATGATTGGCTCTGGTGTGCCAGGCATTAATTGAAAAATAAACCCGCCTGCCGCCAAAATCGTATCATCTGGGTTCACTAAGACACCTACACCAACGGAAGATGGAACCTGCTCAGAAGTGGCAAAATAATAAGTAAAGTCCTCACCTAATTCACCAGATACAAGCGGAACTTGTCCAGAAAAAAAGTCACGCAATCCTGTATCTTTGACGACAGCTAACACACCGTCTGTCCCAACAGCACGACGGACATCAAGCTTTCCGTGTTCATTCGATTCGAAATCCACCTCTGGATTGGTTACATAGCCTCGAACTTCCCCTTTGGCATTACTATCGACAACAATCGGTCCTAGTGGGCCGCCGCCATTAATTTTTATCGTTAATTTATCCTCACCTTTAAGCATAGCCCCCATCATTACTCCTGCGGTCAACGTCCTGCCCAGTGCGGCAGAAGCTGTCCGCCATGTCTGATGGCGTCTTTGTGCCTCGGTCACAGTTTCTGTTGTCCGAACGGCAAAGGCGCGAATATTTCCATCATATGCAAGTGCTTTAACAAGATAATCCTTCATTGGTAAACCCCTTTCTAACTGTTATTCCTTAGGTTGTCCTATGTTCCTTTTATAGATAAGCTGTAACCCTTTTAAAGTTAAAAATGGATCAACAATATCAATAATGGTTGATTCTTGAGCAATTAAATTAGCTAATCCGCCTGTCGCAATAACGGTAGGCTTTTTCTCACCCTGCTCCATCATCCGCTTGACAATTCCCTCTACTTGGCCAACATACCCATAGACAATTCCTGCCTGCATTGCCGCTATTGTATTTTTACCAATTACCCCTTCCGGTCTGGCAATCTCTATCCTAGGCAGCTTTGACGCTCGTGAATACAACGCCTCCGTTGAAATACCCACTCCTGGAGCAATGGCACCACCCATATACTGACGTTCCTCATTCACATAACAATAAGTTGTCGCTGTTCCAAAATCGACGATAATTAGTGGACTGCCATACTCATGAATAGCAGCAACAGCATTGACAATTCGGTCCGCGCCAACTTCTCTAGGGTTTTCATATTTAATATTCAGACCTGTTTTAATCCCTGGTCCAACCACAAACGGCTTAATGTGAAAATATTTTTGGCACATTCTCTCAAGCGCAAACATGATTGGTGGAACAACTGAAGAAATAATGATCCCGTCAATATCTGAAAAAGAGAGTCCTGCATGATCAAACAAAGCTTTAATGTTCATTCCAAACTCATCTTCCGTGCGGTTTCTATTGGTTTCAACACGCCAATGATATTTAAGCTCCTCACCATCATATACACCTAAAACAATATTGGTATTTCCTACGTCAAATACGAAAATCAAATCTATCACTCACTTTTCAGATTATTCTCCTCTTTACTGAAAACATAATACCATATATTTGTTTAATCATGAAAAAAAGAGTGCTTCAGCGAAGCACTCTTTACATCATTTATTGATTATCTAATTCATCAGAAGGATTCTGAGTGTCAGCCTCATCCTTTTTCTTATTGATATTGACCTTCACATCTTCTGTTTTTTTCGGGCCAATTTTAACAGCTTCTAAAGCTTGATTAGGCTCTGGCATATGGCCATGGTCAACCAAGTATTTAATCTGTTCAGCCACAAGTGTTTCCACTTCAAGCAATGTTTTCGCAATGAGGTCAAGCTTATCACGATTTTCAGTGAGAATGACTCTGGCTCTTTCATAACATTCTTTAATAATGCGTTGAACTTCCAAGTCGATTTCGTAAGCAATCGCATCAGAATAATTTTGTTCATTATGAATGTCACGGCCTAAGAATACTTGACCGCCCGAACCTTGACCAAACTGAAGTGGTCCAAGTTTATCACTCATACCATATTCGGTTACCATCTTTCTAGCAATTCCCGTAGCACGTTGGAAGTCATTATGTGCCCCTGTACTTACTTCACCAAAGACAATCTCTTCAGCGACACGGCCGCCTAATAAACCAACAATTTTATCAAGTAATTCTGGCTTCGTCATAAAGTAACGGTCTTCTCTAGGAAGCATGACAGCATATCCGCCTGCTTGACCACGAGGTACAATGGTAACCTTGTGGACCATGTCCGCCTCATCGAGCACTAAACCGATCACTGTATGGCCGCCCTCATGGAAAGCAACAATATTACGTTCTTTTTCAGAAATCACCCGGCTCTTTTTAGCTGGTCCGGCAATGACACGGTCTGTTGCTTCATCAATGTCTTCCATATCAATTTTCTTCTTACTGCTTCGGGCTGCAACTAATGCTGCCTCATTCAATAAGTTTTCTAAATCTGCACCAGAGAAACCTGGTGTACGCATTGCAATATTTTTCAAGTTAACAGATTCATCTAATGGTTTATTACGTGCATGTACTTTAAGGACTGCTTCACGTCCAACAACATCCGGACGGTCAACAGTAATTTGCCGGTCAAAACGACCTGGACGTAATAACGCAGGATCTAGAATATCTGCACGGTTGGTAGCAGCAATAATGATAATTCCTTCATTTGCCCCAAATCCGTCCATTTCAACAAGCAATTGGTTCAAGGTTTGCTCACGTTCATCGTGTCCGCCGCCTAAACCTGCGCCACGCTGACGTCCAACGGCATCAATTTCATCAATAAAGATAATACATGGTGCATTTTTCTTTGCATTTTCAAATAAATCACGGACACGGGAAGCCCCGACCCCGACAAACATTTCAACGAAATCAGAACCACTAATTGAGAAGAACGGAACGCCTGCTTCACCTGCAGTAGCACGAGCAAGCAATGTCTTACCAGTACCAGGAGGTCCTACAAGAAGAACCCCTTTTGGAATCCGGGCACCCAATTCAGCAAATTTCCGTGGATCCTTTAAAAATTCAACCACTTCCACTAGTTCTGCCTTTTCTTCATCAGCACCTGCTACATCTCTAAAACGCACCTTTTTCTTATCATCGTTATAAAGCTTCGCTTTGGATTTACCAAAGTTCATGACACGGCTGCCGCCGCCTTGTGCTTGGTTTAATAAGAAGAAGAATAAGATAAAGATAATCACAAACGGAATAATTGATGTAAAGAAAGTCACCCATCCGCTTGTTTCCTTTGCAGGCATTACTTCTACTTTTGAATCAGCTTTATTAATTTTGTTAATAATTTCTTCACTATTCGGAACATATGTTATGAATTTTTTCTTCGATTCCAACTCACCACGGACTTCATAAACCCCGCGTTCAGGCTGCATCGAGAACGATTTTACATCGCCGCTTTCTAATTGAGTAACAAACTTATCATATGAAATATGATCTGTTGACTCATTGCTTCCATTAAAGAAACTTACCACACCAATAATGACTAAAAATATCAATAAATAAAAGATGGTATTACGGAAAATCCGATTCATCTCTTACCTCCTCCCGCGATAGACAAACTATAGTAAATGGTATCATAGTAAATCTTACAAATTCAAGAAATTACACTTTGATAGGACTTTCTATCTCAAAGTAAACGGTAAGGTCCCTTAGAGATTATTTGTGTATACTTCAGGTTTTAAGACGCCAATGTATGGAAGGTTTCGATATTTTTCTATATAATCCAAGCCATAACCGACAACAAATTCATCTGGCACAATAAAACCAACGTAATCCGCTTGTATTGCACTTTTTCTGCCTGTTGGTTTATCAAGCAGTGTCACAATCTTGATGGATTTTGCTTTCCGGTATTTAAACAAGTCAACCAAATAGCTAAGCGTTAAACCGCTGTCGATAATATCTTCGATAATAAGGATGTCTCTTCCTTCTACAGATGTATCTAAATCCTTAATAATTTTTACTTCTCCAGAAGAAACAAGTCCGGTTCCATAACTCGATACATCCATAAAATCCATTTCTAGATAGCAATCCATCCGTTTTAATAAATCACCCATAAACGGCATCGCACCCTTTAATACCCCAATAGCAAGCGGGAATTTATCTTGGTACTCTTCCGTTAATTCTGCAGCTAGATTCCTGATTTTATCTTGAATCTCTTCTTCACTTACTAGTACTTTTTCAATATCCTGTTTCATCTAAATGTGCCTCCTAGAAGATCCCTACTTTTGATATGTGAATAGTATATATTGTTTAGTATGGCAATCTATACCTTCAAATGAAGACTTTTTTAAACCTGGCAGCCAAATAATATTACCTTCTTTGTCAGTTAATACTGGCCACATATTGCGTTCCCGCATAGGTACTTTTTGATCAATAAATATAGACTTTAATTTTTTTGAACCATTCATTCCCTTGATCGTCATTCGATCACCAATTTTTCTAGAACGAATAATAATTGGCCACTTTATCCTGCCTACACTAAACAAAGCTGTGTTTACATCTGCATCCAGAGTTTCCTCCGTTACATATCTGCAATTAATTTCCCCGCCATTCGGCAAGTTAATCACACCCGGTTCTTTCAATTCAAAATGATATGACGGTGTCTCATTCGTTTGAAATTGGAATGTAAGGGAGTAATAAGAACGGATAACTTTTAAACCATTAGGAAAATCAAGTTGACCTGATGGCCGAGGATGCTGAATTAACAAAAATACTTGATCGATATGTACAGCAGATAAAGAAGTCGGTTTTTCTTTGTAAAGATAGTTTAATATTAGTTGAATCCCTCTCCTTTGTAAAGGTAAAGGCATCTCAAGAAACCGATGAATGTCAATGGTAATTTTGCACTCTTCCTTTTTTGTCATTACTGTATTCAGCTGCTGAATAGTTAATTCCTGAAGAAAGATTTCATCGTTGGTTAATTCCTCATTAAACCGTTGAAAATGTTCATGGACATGCGGGTTTTCTTTTTTTAAAAAGGGAATTACTTCTTTACGAAATCGATTTCTGCTATAAATTCCTTTTTCATTACTTGGATCTATTCTTGGGCTAAGGTGATGCCTTTGACAATAATCTTCTATGTCAGCCCTTTCCAACCCTAAGAACGGACGAAAAATTGTGCCGCTGTAAAATGGGCGGATAAATGGAATGCCTGCACGAGCAAGCCCCGTACTGCCCCTTGTTACTCTCATTAACATTGTTTCCATTTGATCATCGCCGTGATGTGCCAGCGCTAAAAATGGATATTGATACTTTTCCATAATCTTTAAAAAAAACTCATACCTCACATCGCGTGCTGCAATTTGTGAACTTTTACCTGTTAATTCTATAATTTCCGGAACATTGACCTGAGTCATTTCAAACGGTACGTTATTCTGTTTACAAAATTTCTGAACAAAAATCGCATCCTCATAAGACTCCTGACCACGAAACATATGGTCTACGTGGGCAACAACAAGAAGCATATTCTGCTTCTCTTTTTCCGCAAGCAGATAGTGCAAGCAGCGCTAACGAATCCGGACCCCCCGAAACACCAATGACAATTTTTTTCGAAGTTAAACTA
The DNA here is from genome assembly GCF_036966985.1 of Neobacillus drentensis. Lineage (GTDB taxonomy): Bacteria > Bacillota > Bacilli > Bacillales > Cytobacillaceae > Neobacillus > Neobacillus drentensis_E. The sequence continues at coordinate 12,832 of NZ_JBALSN010000075.1, forward strand.
AATGCCTGGTGGTTTAGAAAAGTCTTGACCTTTGTTTCCAACATAATATTGCACTCTTCCTTAAAACAAAGTTTAGAACTTTTAACTAGTAAGAATAACTTTAGTCTACCACTTTTAAGAATAAAGTATCAAAGCATTGATATTACAAATAGCCTAGAAATTTTTCCTATCCATTTATTGAAATCTTCACGTATTAAATGTTATACGAATGACTTAACAAATAGTTTCAAACATTTATAGTAATTTATTAAATGTATACCAAGCGTATAAAAGGCCTAACACAATAGCGATTAACCAGAATTCCATCCAACCGCTTTTTTTCTTCTTTTTACGGTAATGCTGCCTTGTCATTGACTTGCTGCCCATAGAACCCTGATGAGGCTGTTGTTTTGGTGCTGGTCTGCTTATCCCACCCGTCTTTACGGGAGCTGGCTCAGGATTTTTTTTATCAATCATTAGATCCACTAAGTCTGCTCTCATTTGTTTCGCGCTGCTATATTGGCCTTGAAGTGCTTTTAGAATGACCTTTTCCCAAGTTATTAACTCTGGTTTCTGACGGATAGCTTCCCTTAATTGCGCGATTCCCCCCGTCGTTTTCGTTAATCGTTTCGGATAGGCAGTGTTGATCATAATCATGGCCACTGCAAACAAGTCATAAGAAGGTTCGGCTTTCCTTGAACCCAGCCCCCAATAGCCCCGATCATAAAACTCAGTAAATTCCTTAATAGCTCTTCCCTGAATGGTGGTACCGCCCACATCAATGCACCTTATTTTTGGGGGTGGCCCGTTGACAATTAGATTTTCTGGCTTTAGGTCTCCAAATACCCAGCCGTTTTCATGAAGCTTGTCTAAATCATTTAACAGCTGCAAAAATAAAACACTCGTCCATGACCTTCCCTTTTGTTGTAAAAACGATAAGAAGTCAGGACCATCGATGTATTCCATGACATAAAAAGAAATACGCCCTTGATTACTTTGCCAATCATCAACATCAAGCAAAGAAGGCCCAAGGGTTGGGGTTCCCTGGACCTTTGCTAAGGATTTTAAAACATTTACTTCTGAAGTAATCGACATACCATTATCACTCATTTTCAATGCTACTTGAGTGTTATTATGCTTGGCAAGGTAGACAACCCCATTTGCTCCAAATCCAAGTTCCCTTACAATTGTGTACTTTTTCAAATGCCATTTCCCTGAAATGACCGTTCCTGGGCTGACCTTACATTGACTCTTCAAAGTATGATTCATCATCACGTGAAAGAAGGCTCCTTAAGGATTGTTTTTGATCAAACGAGGATAGCGCTGTCCGCAACGCTGGCCCTGTCGGTGTTATTCCTCCTGTAGACAATTGGGAAAATACACTTGTCAATGTTTGCAACTTTGGTGTCCAATCCAGCAATTTTTCGACATCTTTCTTTTTCCCGGGAAATACGTAAACTGAAAATTGATTATCACCTGTACGGGCATTCAAGCTTAGAGAGAGGTCAAGGAGTGCTTCTTTTACTGTCGGCAGCTTGTGTTTCATACTGGCGCTTGTATCGACAAGAATCAACACCTCTAATTCGACAGTTTCTCCTAATTCATCCACAACCTCCATTACTTCGCCGCGTTTTTCAGGCGGGAGGTCTTCCATGGTTTGTGACCGTCCCAAAATTTGCTGCAATTCTCTGTTTACTACTCCTTGAATCGTCTGATTCATGGCTTTGCGGGTAACCATCTGTACGGTTTGCGATAATTGCTGGGCATAGACAATTTGACTGACTCCCCCGCCAGACATGGCAATCCCTTCAATTTCGGTCATCCCTTTTTCATCAATAGTATCCTGTTCCATCACTCCAATAACATTAACAGTGATTCCCTGTTCTCTAGCGAGTGCAGCCATGGCAATTGGATCGTCTCCTTGATTGGAACATCCATCAGTTATAAGTAAAATTTGGCGAATCTTCCCTGTGTACATAACCTTCTCCCTCCACTACATGTATTGGTACCATTTTCGACGGGAAGAAGGTGATTTATACATATTTTAATAGAAGACTGCGTAAAATAACTTGTTTAGGCTTGGCGCTTTATTTTCTGCACAGGAATTGACGCCCATTTTGGTGTATTATGTTTTATTTTTGCAACGGTCACCGTCATATCATCATGGATAATTTCTGATCGCGACCGAATGACTTCCTCAAGGAGTAAATCCGCTACTTCTTGTGGGTCGTCTGTCTCTAATCCTTGTAGTTTCCGCTTCATCCATAAATCATAGTTTTCTACATGCAAGGGTCCTTCAAATACCCCATCACTCATCATGATGAGTAAATCGCCAGCCTTCAATTGTTCACTTACCACGTCCACTTCAAATTCTTGAATCATCCCAATTGGCAAATTGCTGGCTTGGATTTTAATAATCTTATTTCCTCTCTTTATAAAGCTTGGTGTGGAACCAATCTTAAGGAACTTCGCTGATGCATTTTGCAGGTCAATCATGGCTAAATCTAATGTAGAAAAAATTTCATCCGTTGTCCGGAGTGAAAGGATTGAATTAACAGATTTAATCGCCACCTTTTCCTCAATGCCCGATTGGAGGATCTTTTGTAAAAGAAGCAATGTTTCTTTACTCTCGTAATGTGCCCTTTCTCCATTTCCCATCCCATCGCTGATAGCAATTGCATATTTACCAAATCCAAGTTCAATCGTCGAATAGCTATCACCAGAAACAAGACCACCATCCTTTGCGGCATGAGCTACACCTGTTTCCACTGTATACGCCTTTGATGACCTGAACGTCACATGACAGAAGTCAGTTGGGGCGGTTGCACATTCTTCCAGTTTTACAACGATCGTCTCACCAAGAATATCTGATAGCATAGGAGCAATTAACTTTTCACATTCACCATGGCCATTGCAAAATGGCAAGGACATCTCAATATCGACATTTCCTTGTTCAAGACTATAAATTTCCACCTGCTCAATATGAATACCGAACGATTGCATCGCTTCCATAATTTGCTCTTCCTGTTTGTGGTGATTTTCTCTTTCCCGCTGAATCTCCTTTGCGAAATTCTCCATTACTTCTGACACACCTAACAATTGATCAGCAACAAGCTTACGGCTCTCCTGAACCTGTCGTTTTAGCTTTTGGTTAGCTTGGTAAAAAGTTAATTCCTGGCCAATTGATTCATAGACTCTTTTGGAACGTGTACAAATTTTTTCCCACTCCCTTGCTAGTTTAGAAGAAATATTCCCATCGTTTTGATCCATTTCATGAATAATCTCTTCCATATAAGCATAGGTTGTATTAAAATTGCTCGCCCAGCATTGATCCTTCTTAAAGCAGGTTTGGCAGGTTTTTTCAGTAACATTGCTCATAAAGTAATCCATTTCCCGCTCATGTTCGTCTTCCCTTGGCTGAACTTCCATTTGTGAAAAGCTTTTGGACAAGGCATGGAAGACATTCGAGAATTGTGATACCCGCTGCGCCGTGACGTCGCGCATCTTCCGCATATATTTTTGTTGTTCAGCTGTGTATTCCGGCGTACCAGGGATATATTTTGCTAATCTTGAAGTTAATACCTGAGGTGTTAGCATGAATAAGAAAACGGCCGCCGCGGTTTCTAAAACCGTCATCAGAATCGAACCATCGCCGCCTTCCCCATACATGCCAATGAGGAGCGTGGCAATAAATAAACCAATCGATACACCTATTTTCTTACCTTCCTTCATTAGGCCGCCCAGAACACCGGAAAAAGCTAGTAGACTCATATGATAAAAACTTGAAACACTTGCAAGGCTAAAAATTAACCCCGTGACAACCCCAACAGTGGAGCCTACCGTTGCCCCTGCAATAAATGAAAACACCAGCACTAAGTATCTCGACAAGATATGTTCAACCGATAAGTCATATACCTTCCAGCCAATTGTCCCTGTCATGATAGAAGCAAGCATGATAATCAAACAGACAATTTCTTCCGTCTTTAACAATTGTCTCCGTTTGTTAAAGGTTAACAATGGAATACTTTGCAAAAAGATTAGCGTCAATATAAAAGCAAGACTTGTCTGTACCCCCACCATCATAAAGTCATATAGTGTCAATTGTGTCGAAAGGATAAACGCTTCAGCTAGTTTCCCCAGTCCAAGCACAATAGCGACAAAAAATGGCGCTGCCTTCAACTCATTTCTTAGCCATTTCTTGCTAATACGAAAAACAACGATAAAACCAAGGGTAATGATAAAGGTACTGGCAGCATTTGATAATGAAATGGTCACTGCTCCGATAACCAGTCCGATCAAGGCAAGCGGTGCCCGATCTCGTTTTATTAAATAAACAGAAGCGAAGAAGGGAAGGCAAAAAGGAGTCAACTTCGCCAAAATCAAGGCCCGTCCAAGCAAAAAACCAACCAATAACAGCAAGAACCCCTTTTTTATGAAAAAGGACTCAAGCATTAGTTGAATTTTTTTCAATCCACTCTGCAAAGCCCATTTGGATGGCTGAAGATTAACTTCACTGACGGGTTCTATGAAACTAGCATTTGTCTTTTCCATAAATCACACTCCCTATTATTTCATTGTTCAGATAATTATAAAATTAATAGACATAGAAGTTTGTCAAATTAGTGAACAAGCAAAAAAAATCGTTCGACGGTTTTCACTATTATCATTCAAATAATATTAAATAGTGTCGAAACAAAACGGGTGTCAGGCACCATGTGAATTC
>NZ_JBALSN010000076.1:0-27633 GCF_036966985.1 Neobacillus drentensis
ATCCGAGAGTAAGCCCGCCTCCTTCCCAATTTGCCAAACCCCACACTATCCCCCCATCAAAAATCCTTCCCCCCAAAATGGAGAGAAGGATCCACTCTTAGTTTTTGCCCGTAAACTGTTCGGCTTCAGTTGAGCCTTTTAATGCAGTTGTTGATGAAGTCCCGCCTGTAATAACCATGGAAACTTGGTCAAAGTAACCTGTACCTACCTCACGTTGGTGACGTGTGGCCGTGTAGCCGTATTTTTCGCTGTCAAATTCAGCTTGCTGCAGTTCGGAGTATGCTGCCATGCCGCGTTCTTTATAGCCGCGGGCCAACTCAAACATGCCATGGTTTAGAGCATGGAAGCCAGCGAGAGTAACGAACTGGAACTTGTAGCCCATTTTGCCAAGTTCTACTTGGAATTTCGCAATCGTTTCTTGATCGAGTTTCTTTTTCCAGTTGAAGGATGGTGAACAGTTATATGCCAGAAGCTTACCTGGGAACTGTTCATGAATGGCTTCTGCAAATTGTCTTGCTTCCTCAAGATTCGGCTCTGATGTTTCGCACCAAACAAGATCTGCATATGGCGCATAAGCCAGCCCGCGGGAGATCGCTTGGTCAATCCCCGCTTTCACACGAAAGAAACCTTCGCCTGTACGTTCACCCGTAATAAACGGTGCATCATTCATGTCAATATCACTGGTAATTAAGTCAGCTGCGTTAGCGTCTGTCCGCGCTACTAGTACAGTTGGGACACCCATAACATCAGCAGCGAGACGAGCAGCAATCAGGTTGCGAACCGCTGTTTGTGTTGGCAGCAATACCTTCCCGCCTAAGTGACCACATTTTTTCTCGGAAGAAAGCTGGTCTTCAAAGTGGACGCCGGATGCACCTGCTTCAATCATGCCTTTCATTAATTCGAAACAGTTTAATTGACCGCCAAAGCCAGCCTCTGCATCAGCGACAATCGGGGCAAACCAATCGACAGAGTGATCGCCTTCCGCATGATGGATTTGATCTGCACGCTGCAAGGCTTGGTTAATCTTTTTTACCACATTTGGTACACTGTTCGCTGGGTATAAGCTTTGGTCAGGGTACATGTGTCCGGACAGATTGGCATCAGCTGCTACCTGCCAGCCGCTTAAGTAGATGGCTTTTAGCCCTGCTTTTACTTGCTGGACCGCCTGATTACCGGTTAACGCACCTAGGGCATTTACATAGTCTTCCTCATTTAATAGCTTCCAAAGTTTTTCAGACCCTTTCCGAGCCAATGTATGTTCAATATCTATCGACCCGCGAAGTTTGATAACATCCTCGGCAGTGTATGGTCTCGTAATCCCTTTCCAACGGCTATCCATTTCCCAGCTTTCTTGTAATTGCGTAACTCTTAAATTTGTCATTTTCTATTCCTCCTATTAATCTATTAAGTATTTTTTATTAAAAACTAGATAAGTTCATATCCCGGCAGAGTTAAAAACTCCGCAAACTCCTCATTCAGAATCAACCGATCAAACAATTCAACAGCTTCATCGAATCGGCCGCCCTCAAATGCTGGTTCACCCATTTCCTGTTTAATTTTTTTCAATTCCTCCAGCTTATATTGCTCATACATTTCCACCGTGACTTTCCGTCCGTCGTTCAGAATCCCTTTGGGGTGGCGAATCCACTGCCACAGCTGGGCCCGTGAAATCTCAGCAGTTGCTGCATCCTCCATCAAGTTGTGAATCGGGGCGGCGCCATTGCCTCTTAGCCACGAAGCTACATATTGAATCCCGACATTGATGTTCAAACGAACGCCCTCTTCCGTAATTGTCCCACCTGGTGACTCAAGCAAATCTTGAGCGGTCACAGTAATCTTCTGTTGTTTGCTCGTATGGATTTGGTTGGCAACCGGCATTTCACGGTTGAATACCTCCAGAGCAACCGGGACCAGACCTGGATGTGCTACCCATGTTCCATCATGACCGTCACGGGCTTCACGCTCTTTATCAGCGCGCACTTTAGCAAAGGCTTCTTCATTCGCAGCCGGGTTATTGCGAATTGGAATTTGGGCAGCCATTCCGCCAATCGCGGGTGCCTTGCGGCGATGACAGGTTTGAATCGTTAGTAACGAATACGAACGCATAAACGGAACGGTCATCGTTACCTGTGAGCGATCGGGTAAAATAACATCCTTTTGTTGACGCAGCTTTTTCAAGTAACTGAAGATATAATCCCATCTTCCGCAATTCAATCCTGCGGAGTGGTCTTTTAGCTCAAATAAAATCTCATTCATTTCAAAGGCGCCCATGATGGTTTCAAGTAAAACGGTCGCTTTAATGGTTCCATTCGGAATCCCCAGTTTCTCTTGCGTAAAGACAAATACATCATTCCAAAGCCTTGCTTCCAAGTGACTTTCAAGCTTTGGCAGGTAAAAATACGGACCTGTTCCCCTCGCAAGTAGTTGGTTCACGTTATGGAAAAAGTACATTCCAAAATCAAAGAAACTTCCTGAAATAGGTTTGCTATCTAGCAAAATATGCTTTTCTTCTAAATGCAGGCCGCGTGGTCTCACAAACAGCACCGCTGTCTCGTCCTTTAGTTCATACTTCTTGCCATTGGCATTTTCAAAAGATATCGTCCGATTTACTGCATCTCTTAAGTTGATTTGTCCTTCGACGATGTTTTCCCAGGTTGGTGAAGTGGCGTCCTCGCAATCAGCCATAAATACTTTGGCGCCCGAGTTCAAAGCGTTGATTACCATTTTCCGTTCGGTTGGTCCGGTAATTTCAACCCGCCGATCTTGGAGATCATCAGGCAAAGGAGCAATCGTCCAGTCCCCGTTCCGTATATGTTTCGTCTCCAGAAGGAAATCAGGCAATGTTCCATTATTTATTTCCGCTTGGCGTTTTGACCTGTACTGTAACAGTTCTACTCTTCTTCCGCCAAACTTTCGCTCCAACTCTTCAATAAAACTTAATGCCTCATCTGTTAGGATCTCTTCGTATTGGGCTTTCATTGCCCCTACCACTTCAATTCCTGTTGTTTGCGTCGACATGAACTACATCACCTCTTTGTTATAATACAGAAACAATCTACGTTTTGTATTATATAACACACTTTTTAAAAATGGAACTACTTTTCTGAAATTTTTATAAAAATAGGTAAAAACTACCTGACCCTGGATTAATGTCCATAAAAAAAGAATGTCCTCAGACATCCTTTTAGTTGCTATTATGCGTTTCTTTACAAATCGATTCATATAGTTGGATAAAATCCTCTTCGCGATGATCACTAGTTAAGAACTCCTGGCTCACAATGGATTTTAATAGTTTTCTCTTCAAGGTTGGATTTGCTACTTCCCTCAGGATCCATTTTCGTTTCGAAGCAAGAAAGTCAAGATAGCCCTCATAGGAATCATCAAACTGCTGCTCTAACTGCTCGCGAATTTGACTCGCCAGGGTTGGGCTCGCACCGCCTGTTGAAATAGCAATGCTTAAAGACCCGCGTTGAACGTGTGCGGGGACATGAAAATTAGAGCCATCTGGATCATCTACAACTGTTACTAGTTGGCGGGCACCTGCTGATTCTTGAATCAACTGATTGATTTCACGACTATTTGTCGCCGCAAAAATCAGGAAGGCATCGGCAATGTCGCTGCCCGTGAAAGACTTTTGTTTCCAAATGATTCTTCCCTCACAACTAAGCCTTCTGATTTCATCTGTTGCTTCCGGGCTCACAACGACGACATTCGCACCACTTTCTAACAGTCCATTTACCTTCCGTTCGGCTACTTTTCCGCCTCCTACCACAACCACGATTTTCCCATCTAATCTTAGGATCACTGGATAGCCTGATTTCACCATTTACACTTCCTCAACTGGTCTTGCCGCTAAAAATTCAACCAAAGCTTCCTTCGTTGGATTTGCAGGGAAGCCATGTGAAGGAAGGCCCGCACTGACAGCGGCATCTTCCGTTTGTTTACCCATGCTGACCACCTGCAGCCCTTCCAACAATTCAATGGCATTCAAATCACACTCACTTAATGCATTCACAAAGCACTCAACCGAGGCACTGCTTGGGAATATCATCGTGTTCAACTTTGCTTCATCTAACATTCTTTTAAAAAGAGGCAGAAACTGATGGTCTAGTTCTTTCTTGCTGGTCACTAAGATGTCCGCTCCATCCATCTCTTTTTTCAAAATGCTATCATCTCCGACAATAAGTAAAGCCCCAGACTCCTCCATCACATCTGCATATGCCGCAATAAAGCCACGCTTCTTAAGTGCGTTTATTGATTTACGTGAGGCTCCAAAGAAGTCAGCACGAATCGTTCGAATATCAACTCCATGCTCGAACACCGCTGTAAAAAATTCACCCACACTTTCTGGTGAGGTAAAAAGAATTTTTTCGTAAGAAGCCACCTTGGTTAAATCAATCGGCAGCACGGTTTTTTTCCATTTTGGAAACTCTATTACATCAGCTCCGTCATCGGTTAATGCTTTTGCTAATTCACTAGAGCCTTCACTCGTACGGGCCAACAGAATTTGCCGACCATACAGGGGCAATTTTTCAAACCAACTGATTTTATCACGGAGGGATATCACCTTACCTACGAGAATAATCGACGGATTGCTAAACTTAGCCTCCACGACCTTTTCAGAAATATCGGCCAGCGTCCCTTGTAATGTTTTTTGGCGGCCAAACGTACCCCATTGAATCAAAATTACAGGAGTTGAGGCCGGTTTCCCGTATGTGATGAGATTTTCGCAAATAAACGGTAAATTGCTGACCCCCATATAAAATGCGATGGTATCTACACCACGGGACAGGCCTTCCCAGTCGAGAACTGGTTTGCCCTCCTTCGATTTATCATGGGCGGTGACGACTGCAAATGATTCAGCATACTCGCGATGGGTAACAGGAATGCCTGCATAAAGAGGAGCCGCGATCCCCGATGAAATACCTGGAACGATTTCAAATGGAATTTGATGTTTGGCCAGGGCTTCTGCTTCTTCACCAACTCTGCCAAACACGCCAGGGTCTCCGCCTTTTAAGCGGACCACCCGCTTACCTTCCAGCGCCTTCTCTACCAATAGTTCATTAATATTTCCTTGGCGTATAATATGGCGATTGGGTAATTTACCGCAGTAAATCAGTTCGCAATCCGCTGGAGCAAACTCCAATAGTTTTGGGTTTGCTAGCCGGTCATATAAAATAACTTCTGCTTGTTTAATGGCTTCCAAACCTTTTACGGTAATTAATCGAACGTCCCCTGGTCCTGCTCCCACTAAAAATACTTTTCCTGACTTCATCCAGCAGCAATCCTTCCCATTCCTTCTTATCTAACAATAAACACGATATCGTCCTCTAATTCTACCTTAAATGTCCGTACTTGACCTTCATCCGGTGCCTGTACTTTACCATCTTTTAAAGAAATTTTCCAATCATAAACAGGGCAATATACATATTCACCGCTAACAAGGCCTTCTGAAAGAACACCGCCTTTTGGATGTGGACTGCGATTTCCGATCGCATAAACTTCTCCGCTCGTTACTTTAAAAAGTGCGATATCGGTGTCATCGATTTTAAGCGAATAACCTGACCGAACTTTTATATTTGAATAGTTTGCTACTGGAATCCGAGTTATTGTTTGAAGCATTTGGAATCACTCCCCTACCTTGATTGTATGATTTGCATAGTATTTATCTTTGATTTCTTCACTTTGAATCGCTTCATTCCAAGGCTCGATATACTTTTTCAATGTCTTATCCATGCGCTCGTTTAAGGCCTTTCGCGTTTCCTCGTTAGCAAGCACTTCTCTCACATGGTCCAAGCCGACGCGTTCTACCCATTTAGACGTACGCTCCAAATAATTGGCTGTTTCACGGTAGTATTGCAGGTAGGCACCGGTCATCTCCATCACTTCGTCTTGTGTTTTCACTGTACATAAGAGGTCACCGGCACGGAGATCAACCCCGCCGTTACCAGCCACATAAATCTCCCAGCCGCCATCAATACCGACAAAGCCAATGTCTTTAATGCCTGCTTCGGAACAGTTACGCGGACAGGCAGATACGCCCATTTTGACTTTATGCGGTGTATCGAGGCGTTCAAATTTCTTTTCTAATTCAATTCCAAGGGCCATAGAATCTTGTGTGCCATAGCGGCAGAATTGTGCACCAACACAAGTTTTCACCGTACGAAGTGTTTTTCCATAGGCATAACCAGATGGCATATCTAACTCTTCCCACATGGCAGGAAGGTCTTCTTTTTTCACCCCAAACAAGCCAATTCGCTGTCCGCCAGTTAATTTCACGAGCGGTACCTCATACTTTTCAGCAATCTCAGCAATTTTTTTCAAATCAGCTGCTGTGGTTACCCCGCCATACATCCTTGGAACAACAGAGTAAGTTCCATCTTTTTGGATATTAGCATGCATTTTTTCATTGACGAGACGAGAGTCACGATCATCTTTGTATTCATCCATATGAATCATACCAAGGTAGTAGTTAATGGCTGGTCGGCATTTGGTACAACCTTCCTCATTGTTCCATTCCAGTACGTTCATGACTTCTTTCACACTTGTTAAGCCTTTTTCTTTGATTTCGGCCACTACTTCATCACGGCTTAAAGTTGTACATCCGCATAGGCTTGTCTTTTGTGCAGCTGCTTCATCAAATTGGTCTCCAAGTGTGTGAGCGAGAATACTGCTAACCATTGGTTTACAACGGCCGCAAGAGCGTCCGGCATTCGTACAATGGCTCACTTGGTCTAAAGTGGTTAACCCCTGTGTTTTAATCGCTTCAACGATGGCGCCTTTTGTGACTCCATTACATCCGCAGACTAATTCATCATTCGGCATGGAAGCCACATCGCCATTGCCGCCTTCTGCACTGCATTCTGTATGGAAAATTGACACTCCGCTGATGTCTTCTTTTTTAGTCAGCATCCGATATAATCTAGTACTATCTTTTGTGTCACCATAGAGGACAATCCCTACGATCAGGTTGTTTCTAGTTAACACTCGTTTATAGAGACCTTCGTACTCATTGTAGATCATGATCGATTTTGTCGTGCCATCTTCAAAGATTTCTCCTGCAGAGAAAAGATCAACGCCCGCAACCTTTAACTGGGTACCTGTAACAGATCCTTCATACGGGCTCGTTTCTATACCGCAAATGCGGCTCGCAAGGATTTTCCCTTGTTCATATAAAGGTGCAACCAAACCATAAACAATTTCCCGATGCTCCGCACATTCTCCGACTGCGTACACATGTGGGACACTCGTTTCCATAAAGTCATTGACGACAATGCCGCGATTCACATAGATTCCGCTGTTTTTAGCGACTTCTGTATTCGAGTTAATCCCAATGGCCATGACAATCAGGTCGGCTTCCACTTGTGAGCCATCTTTAAAGCGGAGTCCGGTTACCCGTTCGTCACCGAGAATTTCCACCGTTTCTTTTTCCATTAAGAAATTCTTCCCTTGTGCTTCGAGTTCCGCTTTAAGGAGTGAGGAAGCAACTGGGTCCAACTGGCGCTCCATCAGATGCGGCATGAGATGAACGACGTCAACTGTCATCCCCAAGTTCAGCAAGCCTCTGGCAGCTTCTAGTCCGAGGAGTCCACCACCGATGACGACAGCCTTTTTAAATTGTTGCGCTGATTTGATCATCATTTCACAATCTTGGATATCACGAAATCCTGTCACACCCTGTTTATCTGCACCTGGAATTGGCAGGATGAAAGAATTCGAACCCGTAGCAATAATCAAATCATCATACTCGACTTCACGGCCAAGATTACTAGCAACTCGTTTAGTTTCCACATCAATGTTCACAATGGATTCGCCAGTAAATAATTGAATATTATTTTCTTTATACCAATCTAGTGGATTAATAATGATATCTTCAAAGTTTGTATCTCCTTGAAGGATATTTGATAGTTTGATCCGATTGTAGTTTGGATACGGCTCATGGCCAAAAATTGTGATCTCCAATGGCTCAGCTGATACTTTTAGAATCTCCTCAATTGTTCTAACTCCTGCCATCCCGTTTCCGATCATTACTAGTTTTTTCATTATTGGATCACTCCTTATATGTTAAATCAATATTATTTAAGATTATTAAGGTTTTCTTTATAGTTAAATTGTAAATGCTAGCGCCGATAAAAATTGTGAAGTTCATCACATTCTAATTATTTTTGTGAATGGTTTCACATATTTGTCATAGTTATTGCGAACACAAAAAAACTAGCACACAATGTATGCTAGTTTTTCCTAAACTATCTTTTTTTCTGTTTTTTGTAATAGAAATGGTTGGACCCATAAATTAATAGCTGGGGTAAGCACCCCAATGACTGCGACCGGTACAAATTCCCATATTTCCAGCGGCGGTGTGATGAGGATACCTGAAATATGAATCAGATACAAAGCGAGAAAGTAAGCGAGGCTGCCTACAAGACCTGCCACTCGAGTGTCTTTTTTAATTAATAAATAGCCTAACGGAATGAATAATAGCGTAATGGGAACATAGGAGGTTGGATAGCCAACAGCGGCAAAAACTGCTTTTCCACCAAATCGTAATAAGAGATAAAGTGCCGTTGCCATGACGGGGATCATATAATCCCGGCAAAAGCGAATGATTAGAATTGTTAGGGCAGCGACCATAAGGATGGAATATATCGGATATACCCATTCTGGAATGCCGCCAAAAATCTGTGAGGCGGGGTCTGAGATTAATTCAAGGATTTCTTTTGAAGCAATCGACTTTCCATGAATGTATTGGTCATAGGAAATTGCTCCGTTTTCCTGCTGCATATTTGGAAACATCAAGCATTCAAGAAGATACATTGCAAACCACGTATGAAGAGACTTCCATGACGGTTGAATTTCTTTCGTATGGATAAAGTACCCCCGCCATACACCAATAATCATCATAGTGGTACCGATATAATATATAAAATGGGTCGGACTCCAGGTTGTTAAATCAATACCATAGGCAATATGGTAAGTAAAATCTAAGGGAATTCCAATGAGGAATAAGACATATCCAATTGTAATAAGATTTCTAGAAAACCGGTCCATATAGTGTGGACGCCGCCATTCTTGAATTAATAAAAAGGCCCCTAAGATAAATCCGATCGTATTGACAATATGGGGAATCGAATATTCCTCAAATAAATATTTAAAATGGTAAGAAGCATCCCACGCAGACCCAATGAATTTTAATAGGAAGGCAAGTACCCACAAACGGTAATATTTCAACGATAACATCTCCCCTCTTTCACTCATCCAAGCAGGTCGAATATATCCCCAAAGATGGCGATGAGAATATAATTGATGGCTAAAGCAATCGCAAACGTTATTCCCGCGGTTCGAACAGGCTTCTGTCGAAATAATTTATAAATAAATACTATCCCTGCTGTGACAACAAAAATATTACAGATTAAAAAGGTCCATAGTAAACTTTCACTATGTTCGACGGTTGTGACGTGTAGTAGATATAATGGAATCAATTCTATAATCCCCCATACTTTACTTCCTTTTGCCTATTCCTATATTATCATTTTTTCTATGCTAGGGAACTTATTAATTACATAAAATTCTTGCAATGGTTGAATTAGGTAATGTATTTTATAGAAAGTAAGTTTGCCTATGAATGGAGGAATTCCCACTGAAAAAATCCATAGTCGTTATGTCTCTTTTATACATGATGCTTTTATCTGCTTGTAATCCAATTAGAGTCCCGAAGTCGGGGATGGACCATGAGATGAGTACTACCCCTACGGATGTCATCCCTACAAAGTCCGAATGGAAGATCGAGGATCATCCGAACGCTAACAAGGAAATCCCCATTTCAATCTTAATTAAGGATGATTCAAATAAACCGATTCAATCGTTTGATACGGTTCATGAGAAAAAAATGCATCTATTTATTTTTAGTAAGGATTTAGCTTATTTTTCTCACATCCATCCAAATTATAAGGGGAAAGGCGAATTTGCTTTTACCACAAAGTTCCCTGCCGGCGGAGATTATATGCTTCTCTCTGAATTTACTCCTCAGGGTGGAGGGGACCCTAGTATAGAAAGCCACTGGGTTCAAATTGAAGGAAAGACCGCTAAGAAGCAACCCCTCGTCCCAGATCAGAAACTGACCAAAGTCGTGGATGGAAAAAAAGTGACCCTCTCCTTTGAACATTTAATGGCAGGAATGACTGTTCACATGAATTTTACGATTAGCGACGCTGCCAGCAATCAACCAATTAAAAATCTACAGCCTTATCTAGGAGCCATGGGACATGCCGTTGCGATAAGTGATGATGTGGAAAAATATTTGCACATCCATCCGATGACAACGGAAGGAAATGGTCCTAAGGTAACCTTTATGACTGTGTTTCCTGAAAAAGGAATCTATAAGGTGTGGGGCCAATTTCAGCAGGATGGGAAAGTATTTACCGTTCCATTTGTGATAGATGTAGAAAAGTAATAAAAAATCCCTTCTCCGTATTATAAGAGTCAATTTTGAAATGCCTTTCTGAAATTTATTGCCGTGATGACCAAACCCCTCCAGAAAGCCAAAGAAAGTGGTCTTCATTATGACGATGATGACCATATCCCTTCAGAAAACCAAAGGAAGTGGTCTTCATTATGACGATGATAACCATATCCCTTCAGAAAACCAAAGAAACTGGTCTTCATTAAGCATATAATGACCAAATCCTTTTGATGCACTTAATAAAAACCACCTGAAAACAGAACCCCTTCTCGTGCTCGAGAAGGGGCTTTACTTTTATTATTAATACATTTCAGAAGTAGTTTTTGCCTGCATATGAAGCAGTAAGTAGTCAGGACCGCCTGCTTTGGAGTCAGTTCCTGACATATTAAAGCCGCCAAATGGCTGATAGCCAACAATCGCTCCAGTACAAGAACGGTTGAAGTAAAGATTTCCAACATGGAAGTCTTCACGAGCTTGCTCTAGGTGTTCACGATTAGTCGTGATTACAGCACCAGTTAAGCCGTACTCTGTGTTGTTGGCAATTTCAATAGCATGAGTGAAATCTTTCGCTTTTGTAAATCCAACTACTGGACCAAAGATTTCTTCTTGCATAATGCGGGCATCTGGTGCAAGATCTGCAATAATAGTTGGTTTGATGAAGTAACCTTTCGAATTATCTCCTTCTCCGCCAGCCATTAACTTACCTTCTTGCTTGCCGATTTCAACGTATTCCATGATTTTTTTGAACGCATTATTGTCGTTCACTGGCCCCATGAAAGTTCCTTGATCTGTTGGATCACCAACTGTTAATTGGTTCGTTAATTCAACAACACGGTTCAAGACGGTATCATAAACATCCTCAACAATGACTGCACGTGAACATGCTGAACATTTTTGACCTGAGAAACCAAATGCACCGGCAACGATTGATTGTGCTGCAAGCTCAAGGTCTGCTTCACTATCAACGACGATCGTATCTTTACCGCCCATTTCAGCGATTAAACGCTTCATCCATACTTGACCTGGGTTCACTTTTGAAGAACGTTCGAAAATGCGAAGTCCAACATCACGTGAACCAGTAAAGCTGATAAAGCGAGTATCTTTGTGATCAACTAAATAATCGCCTACTTCAGCACCACTGCCTGGTACAAAGTTTAAGACGCCTTTAGGAAGACCTGCCTCTTCCATAACTTCCACAAACTTCGCTGCAACAACTGGTGTAGTAGAAGCTGGTTTTAATAGAACAGTGTTCCCAGATACAATCGCTGCAACTGTCGTACCAGCCATAATCGCTAATGGGAAGTTCCAAGGTGAAATGATAATTCCAACACCTAGTGGAATATAATTGTATCGGTTAAATTCGTTTGGACGGCTATTTACTGGCACACCATCTTTAAGGGCGAGCATTTGGCGTCCATAATATTCAAGGAAGTCAATCGCTTCTGCTGTATCTGCATCTGCTTCTCTCCATGGCTTACCAGCTTCTTTTGTTAAAAGAGCAGAAAACTCATGCTTGCGGCGGCGAATGATTGTCGCTGCTTTAAAAAGTACATCTGCGCGAACTTCCGCTTTTGTTTTTTTCCAAGTTTTAAATGCTTCAACGGCTGCTTGCATAGCTTTTTCAGCAAGTTCTTGGCTTGCTTTTGACACGCGGCCAATGATTTCTTCCGTATTGGAAGGATTATAGGAAACAATTTTATCTTCAGTTTTAATTCTTTCTCCGCCAATAACTAGATCGTAATCCTGACCTAAATAACTTTCAACTGTTTCTAATCCTTTTAGATAGGCCTGACGGTTTTCCTCAATTGTAAAATCTGTAAAGGGTTCGTGTTTGTAAGGTTGGACCATTTCTTAAACCTCCTATGTATTAAAAACGTTTACAATCCACTTTTCATTCTAACATGTTTCATTTCTTTGTAGCAATTGATAGTCAATTCTAAAAAATAGAAGGGTTTCTATTCTATAAAAGGTAGTCGAATTCTCTTTTTTAGTGAATTTTTCTCAAATTTTGTTGTTTTTCCATGTACATCCCCTTCTACTTACTCTGAAATCGTAAAGAAATATATTCTATCGGCGAATTATTTGGTTCAATCAGCGAATTTCTGTATTCAATCGGCGAATATTTAGGTTTAATCAGCGAATTTCCATGTTCAATCGGCGAATCGAAATAAGGGCCTAGATTAGAACATAAATTGAGATCTAGCTAAACAAATCAAATCAGATGTAGTGAAGCCCATCCCTGACTTTTTTATGAATTAATCAAACGATTGGTTAGTTTATTTAACTTTTTATTAATTACCCAGATTTATCATAGCCTCAACACGATTTAACCAATCGTTTGATTAGTTTTCCCATCTTCCTAAAAAATCAGATGTACCATGGCCTCATGTACATTTAATCAATCGTTTGATTAGTTTTTTCATCCATGCTTGCATATAAAAAAGACCCAGCATAATGCTGGATCTTATTGATAAATATGGACAAATGGTTCGGTTTCATTCGCCTTGCGGACGATCAAGGCCTCAGGTCCGTCTACAGAAGTAACACTTACCGAAACGGATAAATACTTTGGAAAATGTTCCATAACAAGTCCTGTTACATATTGCGTAAACCCAATCCCTTCCGTTTTTCCATAGAATTGAATGGGGATATTAATATTCAAATCCTGCAGTTGATCCCCGATATAAAAGGCTCTGCCGATTACACCATTATAATTAGGAAAGTACTCTTCCACATCCTGCTTAAAGTTTAAAAATGCGGTCAAATCATCACGGTGTGCATCCTTTGCAGCAGTGGAAGGAAAAAGAAAGTACTTTTCATCTACCTTTTCCCAGCTGTTTAAGGCCGCACTGCCTTCGTCCACAGTGGCATAGCTTATGAAGTTACCAGGAACAACGGATGATTTACTTGCCTGTTCAAACAGAGCAATCGTAATCGGAACATTCTTTAAGCTTTTCATGTTCCTCATGCGCTTCACTACTTCTGTTGCAATTTTCTTTCCTTCCCTGACCAATTCTGAATGAGGGATTTTTTGCTCAAAGGTATCTCCGTCTGCAGTTTTTTTATAGTAATAAACAGAATTTAAAGCAAGGCCAATCGTAACACCGCCGAGCGATACATTCCCTTTATCATTTTTTATTAAATAGTCGTGCTCTAAGATATGAGCTAAATAAATCGGCGAACTCGGTTCACCCTTTTTACCAGTATCCACAGGATTTAAGCCGATGTTGTCAGCCTCTTTTAGTCCTTCATCCTTTAGTTGCCCTTTGGTAAATTTCCGGTTTAGCCAAAGTCTGATGGTCTTTTCCTTGATTTCCTGTCCTTCACGAAACAAATATTTTTCGGTATCAAACGAATTTTGGGCAATTCGCATTAACCCCATTTCAAACTCGTTTAAGTCATACCTTGTATTAATATTATTAACAACCAATCCGCGTGCTTCCCCTGGTTCAAATGGCAATATCGTCCGATAATAGCTGTCCGAAATATTATACTTTGGAATAATTGCCTTCCCTTCCACTTTCTCCTTTGTTTGCACCGTTTCATTTTGCTTCTCAAAATTTGGTGCACAGGCACTCAGCAAAAAGACAAGGGAGAGAGCGAGCAATGAGAGTTTTCTCACGTCGATACACCTCTTATTTATTTAATTCAGCTAGGAGTTTCTCCTCGTCCCACACTTCAATTCCTAGTTCTTGTGCTTTGGTTAATTTTGACCCCGCATCCTCACCAGCAATGACAAGATGTGTCTTTTTGCTGACACTACCTGCGACATTTCCGCCAAGCGCTTCGATTTTATCTTTGGCTTCATTTCTGGATAATTGTTCAAGCTTTCCTGTGAGAACTACTGTCTTACCTGCAAAAATAGAGTCGGACTCATCAGCAGCGACGGGTCGTGCCCCCTTATATTCCATATTGACACCAGCGGCAGCTAATTCGTTGATTAACTCGACTGCTTCTTCTTTTTCAAAATAGGCGACAATCGAATCCGCCATTTTATCACCGATTTCATTAATGGCCAGTAAATCATCTTTAGAAGCCTGTGGGAGTTTGTCCATTGTACCAAATTGTTGCGCAAGCGTCTTGGCAGCCTTGGCCCCTACATGACGGATACCCAATCCAAATAAAAGCTTTTCTAGTGAATTTTCTTTTGAAATTTCGATGGCTTTGATTAGATTGGTTGCTGATTTCTCACCCATTCTTTCAAGGGCTAACAGCTGTTCATGGGTCAACTTATAAATGTCAGCGACATCTTCAATTAATTTTTCTAAAAAGAGCTGGCTAATTACTTTTTCACCTAGGCCTTCAATGTTCATTGCCACTCTGGAAACAAAATGAATTAAACCTTCTCGAAGTTGTGCCGGGCATTTAGGATTGATACAGCGCAAGGCTACTTCGCCTTCCAAACGGACCAGTTCGCTCTCACATTCAGGACAATGCGTTGGCATATGGAATTCCACTTCTTCGCCTGTACGCTGATCAGCCAAGACATTGACTACCTCAGGTATGATATCGCCCGCTTTTTTAACAACGACTTTGTCACCTAGTTTAATATCTTTTTCACGGATTAAATCTTCGTTATGCAGAGAAGCACGTTGGACGGTTGTCCCAGCCACTTTGACTGGCTCAAGAATCGCCGTTGGGGTAATCACACCGGTTCTGCCTACACTTAATTCGATATCTAAAAGGGTCGTGACTACTTCTTCTGCAGGGAATTTAAAAGCAATCGCCCAACGCGGACTTTTTGCTGTCGTTCCAAGTGCAGCCTGGTGGGCGTAGGAATCTACTTTAATAACAATTCCGTCAATCTCATAGGCAAGATGTGGACGCTTCTCCACCCAGCTGTTGACATAATCTATTACTTCATCAATGGAAGAGCATTTTCTTCGCTCCTGATTGGTTTTAAAACCGAGACGATCCAGGTAATCTAGACCTTCACTATGCGAATCGATCCCGCTGTTTTCACTGATATTACCGATTCCATATAAAAAGACATCCAGCCTTCTAGATGCAGCTATTTTCGGATCTAGTTGTCTCAGCGACCCTGCCGCAGCATTTCTTGGGTTCGCAAAAAGCTCCTCGCCACGTTCCGCTCGTGCTTGATTCAAAGCTTCAAAAGAACGTTTTGGCATATAGGCTTCCCCACGGACTTCCATCGACACATTTTCACGCAAACGGAGAGGAACGGATTTAATCGTTTTTATATTAGCGGTAATATCTTCACCAATGGTCCCATCTCCACGGGTTGCTCCTTGGTTAAAGAGCCCATCTTCGTATCTTAATGAAACAGCAAGTCCATCTATTTTTAACTCACAAACATAGGAAAAATCATCACCGACCGCTTGACGGATACGGCGGTCAAAATCCTTTAAGTCTTGTTCGTTAAAGGCATTGCCAAGACTAAGCATCGGTGTACGGTGCTCCACCTTTTCAAACACATCAAGAACCGTACCGCCAACCCTAACGGATGGGGAATCTGCCGTTTTTAATTGTGGAAACTGTTCTTCAAGCTCCACTAACTCTTGCATTAATTGGTCATATTCAGCATCTGGTACGGAAGGTTTGTCTAACACATAATATTCATAGCCATAGTGGTTTAGCTGGCTGCTTATTTCTGCAATTCTCTTTTCTGCAGTTTGAAGGTCCATATATCCAGTCCTTTCTAAAAGGATTTTCATGAGCAGCTCATGAGCGGCTCATGAAACTTTTCTCTCTAGGTATTTATGCTTTCGTAATCGGAGCAAATTTAGCTAATAGGCGTTTGATTCCAACCGGGCTAGGGAAAGCAATATCGAGTTCCGTTCCTTCCCCTTGTCCTTTTACGCTGACAACGGTTCCGGTGCCCCATTTTCCGTGCTGGGCTTTATCGCCAACCTTCCAGCCGACTTCCTCTCCAGCGGATGCAGCGGAAACAGGCCGCATAACTGGTTTTCTTGCCGAAGCAGGTGTACTAAATGATGTCTTTGGCGTTCCGAATGAGGCGCTCCGAGCAGAACCAAATGATTTACCAGTTGAGCCAAATGGCGAACTCAGCTTTTTCTCTGCCGGTTCAACTCCCTCAATCAGGTCCGCAGGGATTTCCTTAATAAAGCGGGAAGGCGGGTTCATATTGGTTCTTCCAAATAATGTCCTCATTTGGGCATTGGTCAGGAACAGTGTTTGCTCCGCTCTAGTGATTCCCACATAGGCAAGACGGCGTTCCTCTTCCATTTCTACTTCTTCCATCAATGAACGGCTATGCGGGAAGACGCCCTCTTCCATTCCAATTAAGAAAACAACTGGGAATTCCAAACCTTTTGCCGAGTGAAGGGTCATGAGCGTAATCGAGTCAACTTTCTCCTGAGTATCTTCATCGAGAGCATCAATATCAGCAACTAGTGCCAAATCAGTTAAAAAGGCTACTAGACTCTTATCTTCACTTGCATCTTCAAAACTTTTCGTCACCGATAATAATTCCTCAAGGTTTTCGAGGCGGCTTTGCGCTTCCAATGATTTTTCCGCCTTCAGCATTTCACGGTACCCCGTTTTATCTAGCACTTCTTCAACTAGTTCTGTGACAGAAAGGTACTCTTGCATATTCGTATAATTACCAATTAAATCGCGAAATTCCCGTGCTGCCTTCGTGATTTTCGGACTTAGTCCTAACAGCTCAACAGACTCAAGCGCTTGGTAAATCGATAAGTCATGCATGTCAGCAAAATTAGCGATTTTATCGAGTGAGCTTGATCCAATTCCGCGTTTTGGTACATTGATGATTCGGCGTAGGCTGATATCATCATCAGGATTCGAGATTAACCGTAAATAAGCAAGCATGTCCTTAATTTCTTTCCTGTCATAGAACTTTGTCCCGCCGACGATGGAGTATTCGATATTGGATTTAAGAAGTACTTCCTCCATCACACGGGACTGAGCATTCGTGCGATAAAGAATGGCAATGTCGGTTAATTTTTGCTCATTATTCCGAGTTAATTCTTTAATTTTCCCAGCAACGAATTGCGCTTCGCTCTGCTCACTGTCGGCTCGGTAATAAACCAGCTTATTCCCTTCTGGGTTTTCGGTCCAAAGATTCTTCGCTTTTCGGTTCAGGTTGTTTTCGATCACTTTGTTTGCAGCTAAAAGAATCCTTTTTGTAGAGCGGTAGTTTTGCTCTAGTAAAATAACTGTTGCATTCGGATAGTCTTTTTCGAATGAAAGGATATTAGCAATATCCGCTCCGCGCCATCTGTAAATGGATTGGTCCGAATCCCCGACTACGCATAAATTTCTAAAACGACTTGCCAATTGTTTCACGAGTAGATACTGGGCTTTGTTCGTATCTTGATACTCATCGACATGAATATATTGAAATTTCCGCTGATAATATTCGAGAACATCCGGAACGCGTTTGAATAATTGAATTGTCATCATAATGAGGTCATCAAAGTCTAATGCCTGATTTTTGCGTAATCGCTTCTGGTATTCCTCATACACATTAGCGACGACATCTTCAAAATAGCCTCCGCCTGCTTTCTTATATTCCTCTGGATCAATCAATTCATTTTTTGCTGAACTAATCGACCCTAAGATGGCACGTGGATCAAATTTCTTCGGATCAATATTTTTTTCCTTTAGGATTGTCTTCACCACGGATTGCTGATCAGTTGAATCAAGAATTGTAAAATTACGGTTAAAACCGATTCGGTCAATATCCCTGCGTAAAATCCTTACACACATCGAGTGAAAGGTGGAAATCCAAATTTCTTCGGCTGCTCCGCCCATCATTTTCCCAATCCGTTCTCTCATTTCTCGAGCGGCTTTATTTGTAAATGTAATTGCCAAAATATTATAAGGATTCACCCGTTTTTCAACAATTAAATAGCCAATTCGATGGGTAAGCACTCTTGTCTTACCACTCCCGGCTCCGGCCATTAGTAACAGCGGCCCATCGGTTGTTTTAACAGCACTTTGCTGTTCTGGATTCAATCCATTTAATAGCTTATCACTTAAATATTGCATATAATCCACCACCATAACAAACATATGTTCTTATTTTTATCTTAACGTTTTTCCTCAACATTAGCAATGATCTATCGATTAATCTTCACAGTTTCTAATGCTAGATCGAAATTTTCATAAATCGCGTTTCCGACGACAATGACATCTGCATGTTTGGCCATCTCTTTAGCTTGTTCGATGGTTGAAATTCCGCCTCCATAGAAAAGGATCGTCTTCTCAAGCGATTTTTTCACGTCAGCAATCAGGTTTACATCCCCATATTTACCGCTATATTCTATATAAAAAATCGGAAGGTGAAACATTTTTTCAGCCATAACCGCGTAGGCGGTTACCTCTTCATTTGTTAATTCGGTATTTGCATTTGTCAATTTTGCCGCTTTGCATTCTTCGTTCAATATGCAATAGCCCTCCATGACAATTTCCTCCCAATCCATGATTTCACCAAATTCCCTAACGGCTTGGTGGTGTAGCCCAGTAATCCATTTGGGATCACTGCTATTTAGGATGGTTGGAATAAAGTAAAGGTCGAACCCTGGTGTAACTGTCTCAATCGTTGAAACTTCAAGGACACATGGCACCGAATATCTACGAATTCTCGCCATTAAATCGAGGACATTTTCTAGTGTAATCCCATCTGTACCACCTACGATTATTGCATCCGTACCAGACTCACAGATGATTTCTAATTGATCATCCGATAGTTCTTTATTTGGGTCGAGTTTGAACACATGCCGCCACTCGCGAAAATCATACATCAAAAAATCCTCCCACAGTCATCAATTCCATTACACCATTATAGCACTAGCCGAATCGATAAAAAAACAATACAGTAAATCTAAATTTAACCAAAAGAAAAACCGAAGAGCATTCTCTCCGGCTTGTTTATTCTTGTTCAGTTAAAGCGTTGTCGTTCTTTACACGTTCAAGCACCATTTCATACGTATCATTCCCATAGTTTAAACAACGTTTTACCCGTGATATGGTAGCTGTGCTCGCTCCGGTTTCTGTTTCAATTTTGTGATAGGTATTCCCTTCACGAAGCATTCTTGCCACATCTAGACGCTGTGCTAAAGATTGTATTTCATTAATCGTGCACAGATCATCAAAAAAGCGATAGCATTCTTCAAGATCTTTTAATGAAAGAACGGCCTGAAATAATTGGTCAAGTTCTTTTCCACGTAATTTATTAATTTGCATTTTATTACCCCTTTAGTTGTTAAAATGACTATTTATTAAGCGAGATGCTCTTTTCAAGACCTGGATCGGTTGGCACTACATTGATCCATGTTTTCCCTTGTACCAGTGGAACTTCTACGCCATTTTTGACTGGAACAATTTCTCCGTTCATATTCTTCCATTCCACTTGATTGACCTTACCCTTTTGCAGCAGATATGCTTTGCCGCCAGACTCAAAATCAATTTCCCTTCGCCCGTATGAATCGATAAACCGATGCTTAGCTTCAACAATAAAGATATTATCAACTAACATAGGCTCTTTCGTATCTAAATCGACCATTAGCTCATCGCCTGAAAACCGCTTATATTTGCCAGTGACTGCATCAAATTCAAACTTGGAGTTGGAAATACCGCCATTAGAATATTTAATCTTTACAGATTTTGCTTCAGCACCTGTAATATTCTTCGTTTCTTCCTCTGTCAAAAACGTAAATGCTGCGGGACCTTTTTCCATCGAATATTTCTTTTGCTTTGCACCTTTTAAAATATTTTCATACGTAATATAGGAGTTATGAGGTGCTTTACGGGTCTTCGAACGTTTAAAAAGCGTCCCGTCATAAACCATTCCATTTAGGTTATCAATATAGTTACTATTAAGGAGTTTCTTTGCCTCCGGGCTATATCCATGCGCAATGTAAAGAGCGTTAAGTCCCTTGGCTAAGAAAATATAATAATCTCTTGCACTCCTTACAGGACCGATATTCTTAGGTTTTTCACTCTGAAAGACGGCGAGAAAGCGTGTAATATCCCCTTCAGCAAGAATTTCATAAATAAGATCTGCTTTGGTTAGACCAGATTGCGGTCTTGCCTTTGGGTGGTTATTAATCATAACAGCTACAGCCCTTGTATCAGTACTTGTTTCAGACCCCACCCCTGTTAATGGATAAAAATAGGGGTCGACTGGTTTCTCTTCAGGTTGCTTTGTCTCTGTTTGTGTTACTGTTTTTTCCTTCTTAACAGGTTCCTTTTCCTTTTTTTCATTACTACAGCCAGAAAGTAGTAACAGGAAAGCTAACACGAATACAGCCCATTTTTTCACTCTCATGAACACCCCTATTTACTTTCTTTTTACTTTCACACTTTAATCCTTTACTCACTTACAGTTTAACGCATTATTGACGGAAAGAGTACTGTTTTATTCATTACATCGTACATTCCCTGTGGAGTAATCCGAATATAAGGCAAATGTGTCGCAGAAAAGAAGGCAAGACTGTAAATAGGATCA
Source organism: Neobacillus drentensis (assembly GCF_036966985.1). Taxonomy (GTDB): domain Bacteria; phylum Bacillota; class Bacilli; order Bacillales; family Cytobacillaceae; genus Neobacillus; species Neobacillus drentensis_E. The sequence goes on from NZ_JBALSN010000076.1 coordinate 20,913, forward strand.
GAAAATCCGTAGCCCCGCTCTCTTAACTCAATCAGCAGCTGTTTTTCTTGGGAGATTAGCTCTTCAATCGGAACGTTCGACATAATTCCATGTAAAGTTAATGACAGCTCGCAAACTACTTGACTATCCTCCACCATCACAATACCGCCGCCTAATTCTTTCATTCTATTAAAAGCATGAAGCATATCTTGTTTATTTTTACCTATTAAAATAATATCTCCTGTGTTGGAATAGGAACTTGCCAATGCTGATAAATTGTTAGCAAATCCTTTTAATAATGTATTAATTCTCCACTTCCCATTTCTGTCCATCAGGGTAAAATAGCATTCATCATGATCCGAAGATAGTTCATCTCCTGAAGCATCGATCGAAATCGAATAGGGCTTTGTGATGACGGCGTTTTCCATTTTGATTCCAAATGGCATCGAAAATTGCAAATCATCTAACGTCAAGTCCCAATCCACTTCCAACGATTTTAGTCCATATTCGTCCCATGTAATTGGAGGATAGGCATCCACAATTGGGTTTCCATCCCTTTTCACCCATTTCCCTTTTGCGAGAACGGATTTAGGTGTTGGATCCTCAATACTCGTTAAAAAGTTAATATTGGCTACCCGGCCAGTGGCAATTGTACCATGGAGATGCTCAATCTTGTAATAACGTGCAATATTAACAGTGGCCATATTATAGGCATCAATGACTGGAACACCTTTTTCAATAGCAATGCGAATCGTCGTATCGGTGACTCCCTGCTCGTAAAAAGTCGAGGAAGCACCGTCTGTATTAAGCATTAATCGATCATAAGCATCAATACCCATACGTTTCATATCGTCTAATATATTTGGTAAATCCGGCCGAATCGAGGAATGCCTTAAGGACACCATATACCCCTGCATTAAGCGATTGTATACCTCTTCACCCGTCATCGCTTCGTGGTCACAGTCTGCCCCAAGCAGCATCATTTTTGCCAATGTTTTTTCCGAAGCTCCAGGGAAATGCCCTTCAATTTGCTTGCGCATCCGTTTCGCTTCTTGGATCCAATGGAGCATCATATCATCGCCATCAAGCAGTTTCGGCCAACCTGTTAATTCCCCGCCCTGCAGAACCGCATCGTGCTCAAGCCATGATTTAACATTACTATGTGAAAAGATCACTTCTTCATTCAAAATTTCAGTTTGAGGATCAAAACGGCTCCACCAAAACATAGTGGTTGGAATCGAACGGAGATCCTTTAATAATGAAAACGCTTTCGTTTTATTTAAATGTAAAATAAGAGCCATATTATCATTGATTAACGTTGTCGTCCCAAACTGGGATGCATATGCTGCAAGCGTTAGGGGATTATATAATTGAAACGGATGAGCATGTGGTTCGATATAACCGGGCACAAGAATCTCATTGGTGCAGTCGATGACTTCACAGTTATCAAGGTGAGTTGGCAAGTTTTCGCCCACATAAATAATCCGATCTTCATATATCCAAATATTCGCTCTCAACCACTTTCGAAACGTCTGATTTAAGTACAAGGCGTTTTTCAATAAAATGGTTGGAGACGCTTTTCCATCCAAAATGGAAACATGCATGCGTAAGTGTTTGTTTTTCCAGCGGTAGCGTTGTTCTAGCATACGTCTTCCTCCCTTTTTCAAAAAAACTATCTATATAATAATAAGTTGATTTAACAATAAAGAAAGCCCTTTCAAAAAAACACTTTAGATACTATACTATCATATTTTGCTGTTTAACGCATTAAAGAATTGATAATAATTGTATATATTTTGTGAAGGAGTGAACATAATGAATGTGAGACCAAATATCAGTATTATTAATGCTTTAATTCGCATCACCATTGGATTAACGATTCTTTCTTGGACTACCTCTAAGCTTGTCAAACACCCTTGGCGCGATTCTTATTTATTTGTTGCTATGTGCGGGGCCATGAAAGTGGCCGAAGGGATTGTCCGCTTTTGCCCGCTTACTGCCTTATTTGAAAAATGCCAATGCATGATTTCTGAGCACGATCAGGCAATGGATTCAATGGACGGGATGGAAGGGTTAACTAACCAAAATGGCGAAGAAATGTTACCTTATAATCCAACTTAAGTGAATTTGTGGATATCCGGATAGCACTTGTAAATATTTTCAAGTTTTTGTAAAAATAATTCAAATTTTGGTTAAATAATTCAGTGTTTTGTAAAAATAGTTCAAACTTTGGTTGAAAAATTCGATATTTCGTATAAATAATTAATGTTTTTGTAAAAAAACAAATTTCCGCTTTTTTAAAGCAAGAAAAGAGGGCTGACCATCAGCGGTCAGCCTTCCATAGGAGTTGATTATTCATGTTTTGGGAGTATCTAACGGATATGTCATTTGTGTTAATTGCCATTATTGGCAGCATCGTAGCACTTCTTTATACATTTATCCGTCGAAGCAGTAAAAGACGTGCTCGTTAACTCTTCACGGGGTGGATTGCTTTTGCCCCGATATCTTTTCGATAAAAAACACCAGGAGACGTTAACTTTTCGAGTTCATGATACACTTTTTCACGTGCTTCCACTAAGCTCAAAGCCTTAGCACCAACAAGAAGCACCCTGCCTCCTGCAGTCACAAACTCACCTTCCTCATTTCTAGCGGTTCCGGCATGAAAAGTAAACACCTCTTCGGAATTAAAATTAGTCAACCCAGTTAGCACTGCCCCTTTTTCATACGCTTCAGGGTACCCTTTTGCCGCAACTACAGTACCAATCATTGTTTGCTCATCCCACTCTAAAATCGGTGTTTCACCAGCTAACAATTCCAAGATGACTTGAACAAGATCAGATTTTAATCTAGGTAAAACAACTTGTGTCTCAGGATCACCGAAGCGAGCATTAAATTCAATCACTTTTGGCCCATCTATAGTTTTGATCAAGCCGGCATAAAGAACTCCGCAAAAACTTCGTCCTTCTTCGACCATCGCTTTGGCCGCCGGAAGAAGAACTGTTTCAACCGCAGTTTGAATCGTCTCAGCACCAATTTGTGGAACAGGGGAATAGGCTCCCATTCCGCCTGTATTTGGACCAAGGTCCCCATCATAGGCACGTTTGTGGTCTTGAGCAATTTCAAGCGGGACGACGACCTCTCCATTTACAAACGCCATCAATGAAAATTCTTCACCTGCTAAAAACTCTTCAATTACCACCCGAGAAGAGGCAGCTCCAAATTTTGCATCAACCAGCATTTCTTCTATGCTGGAAAGCGCCTCTTCTTTTGTGAGCGCAACTGTGACACCTTTTCCTGCTGCCAATCCGTCCGCCTTAATGACAATTGGTGCCCCTTTTTCTTCGATATAATTTCGGGCTTCTTCATAGTTAGTGAACACAGCATAGTCAGCGGTAGGAATCTGATATTTCTCCATTAGTTCTTTTGCAAATGACTTACTGCCTTCAATCTCGGCAGCGTTAGCATGCGGACCAAATACAGCCAAGCCAGCTGCTTCAAATTTGTCCGCCAAGCCTTCAAGTAAAGGAACTTCAGGTCCAATGATCGTCAGGCCAACACGGTTTTCTTTGGCAAATTGAAGCAATAATTCATGTTCTGACTCTTCAATCGAGACAAGCTCCGCTACATCGGTCATTCCGACATTTCCCGGTGCAACAAATACTTTTTCTACATTCTCGCTTTCACTTACTTTTCGGCAAATTGCATGTTCTCTACCGCCGCGGCCGATAATCAGTACGTTCATTCGAAAGCCCTCCAACCGATTAATGTTTAAAATGTCTTACGCCCGTAAATACCATGGCAATTCCATATTCATCTGCCTTTTTAATTGAATCTTCATCACGGATTGATCCACCTGGTTGAATAATCGCAGTAATACCAGCTTTTGCCGCTGCTTCAACGGTATCGTCCATTGGGAAAAAGGCGTCGGATGCAAGGGCTGCTCCCTGTGCTTTTGACCCAGCTTGCTTAAGGGCAATTTCCGCTGCCCCTACGCGGTTCATTTGCCCTGCGCCAATCCCGATTGTCATATCCTCTGATGTCACAACAATGGCATTGGATTTCACATGTTTAACTACCTTCCAGCCCAGCTTCAATGCTGCCCATTCCGCATCTGTTGGTTGTCGTTTCGTTGCAATCGTAACATTCGCATCTTCCAACGTGTAACGGTCCTGCTCTTGAACGAGCAATCCGCCTTCAATTGTAGTCATTTTAAACTCAGGTTTTTTGGCATCATTAAATGGAATGGTTAACAGGCGTAGATTCTTTTTCGCTGTTAAAATTGTTAACGCTTCTTCAGAGAAAGATGGCGCAATAATAATTTCTAGGAAAATTTCATGGAGCTTCGCAGCTGTTTCGGCATCCACTTCCCGGTTAAAGGCAATAATTCCGCCAAAAATCGAAACAGGATCGGCCTCAAATGCCTTTGTAAATGCTTCAAAACCAGTTTCACCTGTTCCGACACCGCATGGGTTCATATGCTTTACAGCTACAGCAGCTGGTTCTGAAAACTCTTTAACAATCTGCAGGGCTGCATCCGCATCATTAATATTGTTATAGGAAAGTTCTTTTCCATGAAGCTGAACCGCATTGGCAATCGAGAACGTCGAACCAAGTGGCTTCTTGTAAAAAGCAGCTTTTTGATGTGGATTTTCTCCATAACGAAGTGTTTGTTTTAATTCGTAGGTTACCGTTAATGTCTCTGGATTTTCTTCTTCTGATAAATTGGTCATGTATTCAGCAATTAAGGCATCATAGGCCGCTGTATGACGGAATACTTTAGCTGCAAGCTTTCTTCTCGTTTCAAACGTTGTTGTGCCATCAGCCTTTAATTCGTCAATAACCGTCTGGTAATCAGTTGGATCGACAACCACAGTTACATATTGGTGGTTTTTTGCAGAAGCGCGAAGCATGGTTGGTCCGCCGATATCAATGTTTTCAATCGCATCTGCTACGGTTACATCTGGCTTTGCAATGGTTTGCTGAAATGGATAAAGATTGACACAAACGAGTTGAATCGCTTGAATTCCATGCTCGTCTAGCTGCTGTTGATGGTTAACATCATCTTGTTTGGCAAGCAAACCGCCATGAATGAATGGATTTAATGTTTTCACACGACCTTCTAAAATTTCTGGAAATCCGGTAACATCACTCACACTAAGAACAGGAATTCCCTGTTCCTGTAGAGCTTTTTTCGTGCCTCCCGTAGAAATCAGTTCGTATCCTAGACTGACTAACTCCTTGGCAAATTCCGTAATTCCATTTTTATCAGAAACACTAATTAACGCTCGCTTTTGTGTCATTGAGTACATCTCCTTGTGTCAATAGCATTTGAAGTATGGATGGATAAAGCTTGTGTTCGCTCTTCTGGATTTTTTGCTGCAGACTCTCTCTTGTCTCATTTTCGTCAATTCGAACCCGTTCCTGAATGATAATTGGACCTGTATCCATTCCCTCATCAACATAATGGATCGTAATTCCGCTCCACTTCACTTGAGCAGCCAATGCCTGCCCAATCGCATCCTTCCCTGGAAAAGCAGGAAGCAAGGATGGGTGGACATTGACGATTCTTCCTTTATACTCAGCTAACAATTTGGGGCCAATCAAACGCATATATCCAGCTAGGACAATGAATTCTACGCCATAGGCATTTAATTGGGCTAAAATTTCTTCTTCATAATGTTCCTTACTAGGATAATCCTTTGCGTTAAAAACAAAACTTGGAATTCCCGCTGCTCTTGCTCTTTCAATCGCAAAAGCGCCTGGTTTGTCACAAACTAAAAGAGAAATGTCGGCATCAAGGTCGCCAGCTTGAACTACATCAATAATTGCTTGAAAATTACTGCCGCTCCCTGATGCAAACACCGCGATCTTCTTCATAGGCGGCCACCATTAGCCTTGATGTTAATTCCTTGACTACTGGTAACAACACCAATTTCGGAGGCAGTTTCCCCAGATTGTCTAAAGTGTTCTAACACGTCCGCTGCATCTTCACGATTCACAGCAATAACCATACCAATACCCATGTTAAAAATATTATACATCTCTTGATAATCAATTTGTCCATGGGAAGAGATCAATTTAAAAATAGGTGGGATCTCCCAGCTTTTTTCATTCAACTCGGCTCCTAGACCTTCTGGTAACATCCGAGGAATATTTTCAATAAACCCGCCGCCCGTAATATGAGCCATTCCTTTTAGCTGGAACTTTTTCAATGCGGACAAAATCGGTTTTACATAAATTTTTGTAGGCTTGAGTAATTCTTCTCCTAATGTACAGCCAAGTTCATCGACAAAATCCAGTAACGACCAGTCATTAAACACTTTACGAACCAATGAATAACCGTTGCTGTGAATGCCGCTTGAGGCTAAGCCAATCAGGACATCACCTTCTTGAATGGTTTCACCAGTGATAAGCTGTGATTTCTCACAGGCACCAACCGTAAACCCTGCAAGGTCATACTCATTTTCACTATATAATCCAGGCATTTCCGCCGTTTCACCGCCAATTAGCGCACAGCCAGCCTGTTCACATCCGTCTGCAATCCCTTTAACGATTGCCTCAATTTTTCCAGGCTGTGCCTTACCACAGGCAATATAATCTAGGAAGAACAAGGGCTCCGCCCCTTGAACGACAATATCATTGACACACATAGCGACCGCATCAATCCCAATCGTATCATGCTGATCCATCCAAAAAGCAATCATTAGTTTCGTGCCCACCCCATCGGTGCCTGACACCAAAA
>NZ_JBALSN010000076.1:27656-28003 GCF_036966985.1 Neobacillus drentensis
CCGCCAAATCCACCTAGACTGCCAAGGACGCCAGCCCGGGCTGTTTTTTGAACATGCTTTTTCATTCTCTCGACTGCTTCATAGCCGGCTTCGATATTAACTCCTGCTTGTTTATATGCATTTGCCACGCTGCTCGCTCCTTCCTACTTCTGATAATAATATTGGAGTGTATCTGGATAAATTTCAGTTGGGTAATTCCCTGTGAAACAGCCTAGGCAATAGCCATTTGTGCCTTCTTGGCCTAAGGCATGCATCATGCCCTCCACACTGATAAAGGTTAATGAATCCGCTCCAATAAGTTCTCTTATTTCCTCCACACTTTTATCAGAGGCAATTAATTCTTCTTT
>NZ_JBALSN010000077.1:0-172 GCF_036966985.1 Neobacillus drentensis
AGCTAAGACATAGCGAGGGACAGCCAGATGTAACTGTTACGATTCAGACATTAACAACGTTGCTGCTCGGATACAAACGGCCGTCCTATTTGGCAGCAATCGGTCGCCTTTCTTGTAATGAGCAAACGGTGGAGATTTTAGAGAATTTAATTGAACGAGAGACGCCATATTT
>NZ_JBALSN010000077.1:214-10428 GCF_036966985.1 Neobacillus drentensis
AAGTTTAAAATAAATATACCATTGTGGAGTAAATTTAGTTTATTATTATGGAATAATATTTTTTTACAAAGGAGTTTATGAATGAATTTTTCAGCTAAACAAATTGTCTTTATTAGTTTTATGTTATTTTCTATGTTTTTCGGGGCTGGAAACTTAATCTTTCCACCATTTTTGGGGCAGTCAGCGGGGGATCATCTTTGGACGGCTCTTGCTGGTTTTATTATTTCAGCCGTTGGTTTGCCGATTCTAGGCGTGATTGCGGTGGCTAAGGCAGGAAACTTTAACGAACTTAACCAACGAGTTCATCCTTTATTTGCCGTTATCTTTCCATTTCTTATTTATATCGCAATCGGACCTGGACTGGCGATTCCCCGTGCAGGTAGTCTGGCATTTGAAATGGGATTAGCTCCTTTTTTACCAGAAAATTTGGTGGGAAGTTCGCTCGCCTTATTTGTTTACAGTATTGTTTTTTTTGGATTAGTAGCTTGGTTATGTATGTTTCCATCTAAGCTTATTGACCTTTTTGGGAAATTACTAACTCCAATCTTACTAGCCCTAATTGCCATTATTTTTGTAAAAAGCTTAATTGACCCAATTGGTTCATTTGAAACACCAAAGGATAACTATATTTCAAATCCTGTCTTTCAAGGGTTCTTGGATGGGTATTTAACAATGGATGCGCTGGCGGCTTTAGCATTTGGCATTGTTATCGCCAATACATTGAAATCGCAAGGAGTCGTGGATAATAAAAAAAGGTCATTATATATGATATATGCAGGATTAGGTTCAGGGCTTCTGTTAACGGTGATTTACCTTATCTTAGGGTATTTAGGTGCAGCTAGTTCATCGTTAGGAAAAACGGAAAATGGAGCACAAATTTTGGCGAATGTAATGACACACTTGTTTGGTCAAAGTGGGACCTTTATTTTAGGTTTAGTTTTTACCATTGCATGTTTTTGCGTATCAATTGGTTTAGTTACATCATGCAGTCAATTTTTTGCAAATGCTATTCCAAAAATAAATTATAAAACATGGGTTATAATCTTAGCAGTTCTTAGTACTGCCATTGCTAACTTAGGATTAACGGAAATCTTAAAAATCTCTGTTCCGATACTTGGCATGATCTACCCTATTGCCATCGTGGTTATCTTATTAGGTCTTTTTGATGATTTAATTAAGAAATCCCGTCAGATTTATATCACGGTTGTCATCTTTGTTGCTCTTTTTAGTATTATTGATACAATTAATAAAACATTCCTTGCTAATAAATGGAGCGGGGCACTTGAGATCCTTCCCTTCTATAGCGAAGGAATTGGATGGATGGTCCCAGCCCTCATTGGTTTAATAATTGGCTTTCTCCTAGGACTATTTAGTAAAAAACCGTTGGAAGCCTGAAAAATCATCAACCATTAAATACTTCTTGCTAAGAATAAGAACCTTTGAACTAGAAAAGGCTAAACAAGTACTATTTAGCTTTTTAGGGGGGTTTTTATATGTATTTCTATCGAGAAGATTTAATAAACGTAATCGTTCCCGACAAGCCGGACCCTGCAGCTGCAATGGTTCTTCAAGAAACACTTGGCGGGAGATTTGGAGAAATGCGGACGATGATGCAATATTTCTTCCAAAGTTCTAACTTCCGTGGGAATCAAAAACAATACCGGGATTTAATTAGAGGGGTATTTCTTGAGGAAATCAGTCATGTTGAGCTAGTGCAAACAACGATTAATCAACTTTTAAATGGTTCAGGTGAAGAGGCAGTCGGTGCAGGAGGCAGTACAGGTGCCCCGTTAGAAGAGGCCATTAAACATGCAAACCCTCATCACTTTATTATGGGGGCGCAAAGTTCACTTCCTGTGGACGCAGGGGGTAATCCGTGGACTGGAAATTACGTCTATAGTCACGGGAATTTAATCAGTGATTTATTAGACAATTTGGTCTTGGAATCTACTGGGGTTCTGCAAAAATCCCGAATTTATGAAATGAGTTCAAATAAAACCTTTAGAGAAACTTTGGCTTTCTTAATTGTGCGTGATAATGCTCACCAAAATGCTTTTGCCAAAGCATTAGAGACTCTCGGCGTGAATTGGGGAAAACTCTTCCCGGTTCCTAATTATGATATCAATAAATATCCTGAGTGCCGTAAATATGTCGAAATGGGCTTCCATAATGCTCAGTTCAATTTTAGACTTGATGAAACGCTGATTGGCCAAATTTTCCAAGGGGAAACACCAAGCAGAAATGGCGGAACGCTTCAAGTTGTAGAACCGCCACAAGGATATCCGGTTCCTGTTTTACCAGAAATGCCAAATGAACATAGTCCAGGTTTAAGTGATTTAAATTCATAGGTTGCACAATAAAAAAACACGGCTACATCAGTGCCGTGTTTTTTATTAGCTAAATTTTAGGATTGTTTTTTGTCGCTTTTTTTCTCCGTTAGGGCACGATAAATTTGGGTATACATACTGCCTTGAACAATATTTTGGAGAAAAAAGTCTCCAATCAGTTTTAAATATTCTTCATCCTCAAACATCTTTTTGTTTTGTAATTCCATTTCAGCCAAGCCTTCATATTTGGTAAGAAGGGCATATGTATGATCTTCACCAGAAACAGGTGTTAAGATCTCAACATTATGATCATAATTTTCATTACGGAACGTCTTAATTTCCTTTAAATTTTCAATACCTTCTTTAAATTTATCTTGTTTAATCTCAAATGTCTGGTAGACAAAAATTGCCATTAGAAGCATCCCCTAGTTAAAGATTTTACAAACGTAAATTTAAATTCCCCATATTTGACTATAGTTATTCTTCACCAACTAAACTGGTGGTTCCGCGTTTTAAATGGAAATATTTCATTCCACTTAAAAATCTTCTCTGGAGAATAATATCAATAGTAAAACAAAGCTTTGAAAGGATTAGGTGAATAAATGACTTCATATCAACCAGGACAAGTCGTCTATATTATCATTCGGAATCCACATGCTCAAGATGTTGCCAATGTCCAGCAAGCAGCTGTCGTGCAGAATCCGGAGAATCCAGATCAACTTTCTCTTTTTGTTTACGAAACTTATTACCCTCTAACAGAAGAAGTGGCGGTCTATTCATCTGCGGAAGAAGCAGAATATGCCTATCAAGATGCGTTTGGATTTACAGAGATGGAGGGGTATTATGGTTAAACCCTTTGTACCTCAGCTCGTCTATGTTGAGCCAAGCGCACTTGAGTACCCGCTGGGCAAAGAGTTAATCGCCAAATATGAAAGTATGGGAATTGAAATAAGGGAAACAACATCACATAATCAAATTCGAAATTTACCTGGTGATAATGATTTTCAAAAGTATCGTACAGCCAAATCGACGCTAGTGGTAGGGGTTCGAAAAACATTAAAGTTTGATACGTCTAAACCTTCTGCGGAATATGCAATTCCATTTGTAACCGGCTGTATGGGGCATTGTCATTATTGCTACTTACAGACAACCATGGGGAGTAAACCTTATATTCGTACCTATGTGAACCTGGAAGATATTTTCGAAGCTGCTGATAATTATATGAAAGAACGTGCGCCTGAACCAACTAGGTTTGAAGCCTCATGTACATCTGATATTGTAGGTGTGGACCATTTAACCCATACATTAAAAAAAGCGATTGAGTTCTTTGGACAATCGGAATATGGCAAACTGCGTTTTGTAACTAAATTCGCCCATGTGGACCATTTACTTGATGCGAAGCATAATGGGAAAACCCGTTTTCGCTTTAGTGTTAATGATGAATATATCATTAAAAATTTTGAACCGGGTACATCGAGACTGCCAGAACGGATCGAGGCAGCAGGTAAGATTGCTAGTGCTGGATTTCCATTAGGTTTTATTATCGCACCGATTTATCTCCACGAGGGCTGGAAAGAAGGCTATAAAGAAATGTTAGAGAAGCTGGAGGCGGAGCTGCCGGATTCAGCTAAAAAGGATTTAACTTTTGAAATGATTCAGCATCGGTTTACAAAACCCGCGAAGCGTGTCATTCAAAAAAACTACCCGATGACAAAATTAGAGCTTGATGAGACTAAACGAAAATGGAAATGGGGCCGCTACGGGATTGGTAAATTCGTCTATACAAATGAAGAACAAGAAGATATAAAGGATACTTTAGGCGGATATATTAACACCTTTTTTCCGCAGGCAAAAATAGAATATTTCACATAGAAAAAGAGGGATTCCGGAGAATCCCTCTTCAATTATGATTTTTATGATTCCGTTGGGTCTGGTTTAAACGATGGAATTGATTGTTCACTACCATCTGTTAGTTCGTTATCTCTTTTAATCCGACCTTTGCCAACGGCCAATGCTACAAAGACTCCGACAGCTATAAAGATAAGTCCAGTTAAGAAAACTGTAGAAAATGAATCGGACCAGGCGATTTGAATGCCATGAATTACGCTATTTTGAATGTCTTCTGGCATTTTTAAAAGGCTAGGATTGAGAAGCAAACTAAATAACGAATCAGTTTTTTCAGAAAGAGCCGCTAATGCTTTATGTGCAATTGGATTTTCAGCACCATTTGCGACACTAATCATTTCACCTTTTAGTGTATGGTTCATGATTGAATTTAAAATCGTAATTCCAATCGTACCACCTATCGATCGGAAGAAGGTGGAAGCGGATGTAACTGTTCCTAGCTGCGACTTTGGAAATTCATTTTGAATCGCAATCATTAATGTTGGCATAACTAAGCCCATTCCTAAGCCAAGAACAACCATATATGCATAAGCAGTATATTCATTTGAATCGATGCCCATTGTACTCATTAAAAAGAACCCTAATGCACCTAGCAGCATACCTGCTGTTAGTACAGAGCGGAAGCTGAATCTAAGTAATAATTGCCCTCCAAGTATACTTGCCGCAATCATGGCGATCATCATTGGAGTCATGGTTGAACCCGCTTGTGTTGGTGATACACCAAGAATTCCTTGCATGTACATCGGTACGAACATTATTGCTCCAAACATGCCAAGCCCCAGCAAAAATCCTAGCGCATTCATCGTTGCAAACGTTCGATTTTTAAAAAATGAAAGGTCCAAGATTGGTTCGACCGCTTTTCGCTCGATAAAACCGAAAACGATTAGCAGCAGAATTGAACCTCCAAAAATAAGGTAAGAAGTTGTAGATGCCCAGTCAAATTTATCCCCGCCGAAAGTTAAACCAAGTAATAATAAGACAATGGCAGGTATTAATGTGATAATTCCCCAATAGTCAATATTTACTTTTCCTTTAACTGCGGTAGTTTCATGCTTTAATCCCATAAAGATTAGAATTGCTGAAAGTAGCCCAAAAGGAACGTTAATTAAGAAAATCCAGTGCCAGCTAATGCTATCAACAATAATTCCACCTAAGAAAGGGCCAATGACAGAACTTAGCCCAAAGAGTCCGCCAAAAATTCCTTGCCACTTCGCTCGTTGCTCAGCTGTAAAGATGTCCCCAATAATGGTTTGAGATAGGGGCATGATCATACCGCCGCCAATCCCTTGAAGGCCTCTATAGATGACTAGCTGTTCCATTGATGTTGCAGTTGCACACAATCCAGAACCAATAATAAAAATGATTGTTCCTAGTAAATAGAGGAACCTTCTCCCGTACAGGTCTGACAGTTTACCAACAATCGGGACAACCGTTGTAGATGTAATCATATAGGCAGTTGTGACCCAAGCAAAAATGGTAAAGCCATTTAATTCTGATATAATCGTCGGCATGGCTGTTCCAACGATTGTTTGTTCTAAAGCACTGAAAAACATACCGATAATTAAACCGGTGATAACTAATTTGGTATTTATCCGTTTATCTTCTATCGCCATATCATTTTCTCCTATCTAGATGTTATTAAATAAGTCCCGTCATAAAATATACATTATAACTGTCCGGTCAGTCAATATTTTTCGTAGGAAAGGATAAATAATAAAAATATCCTTTAAAGTTAAAATCCATAAAAATTAGCCATTTCCTTGGTGAGTGGTTCTAGTTTTGCTATTCCTTTAAAATTGGAAAGCATTCCTTTGATGACTGGAAGGCGAGGACTTTGTTTGTTAATTTCCTCTTCAAGGACGTCTAATGAAATTTCTAATACTTCTCTATTTTCCATCTGGTCAATTACATTTCTCATGTTTTTGATCAGATTATTTACATTGTCTGGTTCGAAAAATTGCTTTGAATTTTTAATAATATTCTCCATCTTTTCCTCGGTTACGAAGGGCTCCTCACTTGAAATGTCTTTTACGATACTATCCATCCTTTTCATTAAATAATGGGATAGTTTCTCAATCTCAAATTCTGCAGGTTCGAGCATCATTAATCCCACATATGTTTGGAACAACCCTTCAAGAATCAAGGCTAAATCAATCGAATATGGCTCAATCTTTTGACCATAAATTGAAACTAATCCTTTGCGATGTAATAAATGAGATTCAAAACGCTTTTTGAATAAAAGTTTTTTTATTTCTTCATTCCTTGGGATTGCCTGTTCTTTGGAGAGCATAATCATAAATTCTTTATGACCAATAAATGTTCTGAAAAATGCACTGATTTGTTTGATGAATTTTTCTCGCGGGGATAAATCCTGGTTTTCAAAAACTAGCCTGCTTGATTCTATCGTCTCAAATATATATTCCAGTATCGAGAGTAATAAATCATCTTTTGACTTAAAATGTAAATAGAAAGCTCCTTTAGAAATATTACTTTCAGTAGCAATCTCTTGAATCGACGTGGATGAAAAACCTTTTTGAGCAAAAAGCTTCATCCCTGATTGAATAATTACTTTCTCCTTTTCTGTCAAAATAAACCCTCCATTATTAGATGTTTCTATGTAGAAACGTAGTATAATTCTTGACTTATGACTGGTCGGTCAGTATTATTAGATTTGTTATGACCGCATAGTCAATCCTATTCGAATCAGACTGAAATGTCAACATGGTACAAGAAGGAGAGAAAAATGAAGAAAATCATTCAGTTTTCATTGAAGAACAAGTTTGCCGTATGGCTATTGACCATTATTATTACAATTGCTGGATTGTATTCAGGAATGAACATGAAATTAGAAACCATTCCAAATATTAATACACCACTTGTTTCAATTTTGGCTGTGTATCCAGGAGCGACACCCGAGCAGGTAGCAGAGAAAGTGACGGAACCAATTGAAAAGCGTGTCGAGAATTTAGATGGGGTTTCAGTTGTGAGTTCTTCTTCGTTTCAAAACGCATCATCTATCCAAATAGAATATAATTTTGATAAGGACATGGAAAAGGCTCAAAATGAAGTAAAGGAAGCCTTGAGTAATCTTGATCTTCCAGACGGGGTAGAGGAACCAGAAGTCTCCCGTATGAGTTTTTCTGCCTTCCCAGTTATGTCCTTAAGTATTACAAATACTAAACAATCTTTGGCAGAATTAACAAAAACAGCTGAGGAAGATATCATTCCAGAACTTGAAGGTATTGAAGGAGTATCTACCGTTCAAATTTCAGGGCAGCAAGTTGACGAAGTTCAATTGAAATTTAACCAGTCGAAATTAAAGCAATATGGATTAACAGAAGATACCGTGAAGAATTTAATCAAGGCTTCAGATGTTACCATTCCATTAGGATTATACACATTCAAAGACACACAAAAGTCAGTTGTTATGGATGGGAATGTTTCTACATTAAAAGACTTAAAAGCGATGAAAATTCCGATTATCCCAACTGCAGGCGGTGCTCAGCAAGGTGTAGCAGCTAGTCAACAAAACCAAGGACAACCAGGTGTGACAGGGGGTAATGTTAGCCAAGGCAACCCATCAACTGCAGGTATCCCTTCTGTAGAATTAAAAGATATTGCCACAATTGAGGTAGTAGGCAAAGCAGAATCTATTTCACGGACAAATGGCAAAGAGTCCATCGGAGTGCAGATTACTAGTGCCCAGGACGCAAATACAGTGGATGTAGTGAACGCTGTCAAAGAAAAATTAGGTGATTTTGAAGATCAGATAGAGGGATTAAAAGTTACTACCATTTTTGATCAGGGCAAACCGATTGAAGAATCGGTTGCAACCATGATGAATAAAGCCATTTTCGGTGCAATATTTGCCATGATTATCATCTTGCTTTTCTTAAGGAATTTCCGGACTACAATCATTTCGGTTATTTCTATACCATTATCCATATTAATTGCGATTTTACTTTTAAAACAAATGGATATTACGCTTAATATGATGACCCTTGGCGCAATGACTGTTGCAATTGGCCGCGTAATTGATGATTCGATTGTTGTCATTGAAAATATTTTTAGACGAATGTCTCTAAAAAATGAAACATTAAGTGGGAAGGAATTAATTGTTGCCGCAACAAGAGAAATGTTTATGCCAATTTTTTCTTCTACTATTGTAACTATTGCTGTGTTTCTTCCTTTAGGATTAGTGAAAGGCCCGGTAGGCGAAATGTTCTTACCGTTTGCATTAACGATTGTCTTTGCATTATTGGCGTCTCTTTTAGTTGCGATTACAATTGTCCCGATGATGGCTCATTCACTATTTAAAAAAGGCTTATCTGTCAAACAAGCCCATGTAGAAAATAAAACAGGCAGATTAGCCTCTGGTTATAAAAAGCTTCTTAATTGGTCCTTGAACCATAAAATCATTACCTTTGGATTAGCAATTCTATTATTAGTAGGCAGCTTGTTCCTTGTACCGGTGATTGGTGTAAGTTTTCTTCCATCTGATGAACAAAAAATGGTAGTAGCTACGTATAAACCCGAGCCAGGTCAAACTTTAGATGAAGTGGTAAGGATTGCAACCGATGCTGAGGAATTTTTTAAGAACAGAACCGGTGTAAAAACGATACAGTTTTCCGTCGGCGGAGAAAACCCGATGAATCCCGGTCAAAGCAATTCAGCTATGTTTTTTGTAGAGTATGATAAAGATACCAAAAACTTTTCCAAAGAAACTGAAAAAGTTATCAATGATTTAAACAAACAAAATGAAAAAGGTGAATGGGCAAGTCAAGACTTTTCAGGTATGGGATCATCGAATGCACTTTCATTTAATGTGTATGGTGAAAATATGGATGAGATTGAACCTGTTGTGAATAAGATAGAGAAAATTTTCAAAAGTAAGGACACTCTTAAAAATGTGAAGACTAGTATTGCTGATACCTATGAAGAGTATACCCTTGTCGCTGATCAGAAAAAGTTAAGTCAATTAGGACTTACAGCAGCGCAAGTAGGAATGGAACTTTCTGGTAATGGACAGCGTCAAGTATTGACAACCATTGAAAATAATGGCAAAGAAATGAATGTCTATCTAGAAGTCGAGAAAGATGATTATGAGAATATTAATGATTTAACCGATAAAACGATCCAATCCCCAATGGGTATGGCAGTCCCTATTAAGGATGTTATCGATATTAAGAAGGGGCATACATCTGATACGATTACCAGACGTGATGGCCGTATTTATGCAAGTGTAAGTGCTGAAATTACGACCAAAGATGTTTCAAAAGTTTCTGCCGCGGTTCAAAAGAAGGTAGACAAAATAAAACTTCCTTCAACTGTTGATGTTTCGGTTGGAGGGGTATCTGAAGATATCGCAGAATCCTTTACACAGTTAGGGTTAGCCATGCTTGCAGCGATTGCGATTGTCTATTTAGTACTCGTTATTACATTCGGTGGAGGATTAGCACCGCTAGCAATTCTATTCTCATTACCGTTTACGATCATTGGAGGACTATTAGGATTGTTGATCTCTGGTGAAACCTTAAGTGTTTCAGCTATGATTGGTGCCTTGATGTTAATTGGTATTGTTGTAACGAACGCAATTGTTCTGATTGACCGTGTGATTCATAAAGAGAATGATGGATTATCGACAAGAGAAGCGATTCTTGAGGCAGCTGGGACACGACTGCGTCCAATACTGATGACAGCCATTGCGACAATTGGTGCACTTATACCGTTAGCAATCGGAATGGAAGGAAGCGGACTAATTTCAAAAGGATTAGGTGTGACAGTCATCGGCGGATTGACAAGTTCAACGCTGCTTACCTTAGTAATTGTACCGATTGTGTATGAAACACTGATGAAAATGAAGCGAAAAGAGAGAAAGCAAGTAGAGAAAGCATTATAGGAGTACGAAAATGAATAGCAGTTGATTCTTTTGTTTTTGTAACAGAGGAGTCAGCTGCTATTATTTTTATCAGAGTCTTGACA
>NZ_JBALSN010000078.1:0-1537 GCF_036966985.1 Neobacillus drentensis
AAATTGAGAAATTAGGCTTTTTCGTTACTCGATAAACCCGCCCGGTTACAAAAAAATCTAAAAAATCTATACCTATCGCTCTCTCGAAAAATAAAGCATTTAAGCAGTCCATTTACCAACTAATAAAAGCGAATGTTACTTCCCAAATAAAATGGAGAGTACCCTTCGCTGATATTTTTTAGACCTTTGTTAGCACAGGAGTTGTAGCAAATTTTAGCTTGATGAATATATATAGTAATAGTAAATATTATTAGACTAGCTGGAGATGATGATATTGGAACCTAAATGGCTGGATTGGGCGAAACAACTTCAATCCATTGCACAGGCGGGATTAACGTATTCAAAAGATGTTTATGACTTGGAGAGATTTGAAATCATAAGAAATATAAGTGTTGACATTTTAGCACATTACACAAATATGGACAGGCCTGTGATCAAAGATTTATTTGCAGGTGAAACTGGTTATGCAACTCCCAAGGTTGATATTAGGGCAGTAGTCTTTAAGGATGATAAAATACTGATGGTCCGGGAAAATACCGATGGTAACTGGGCATTACCTGGCGGCTGGGCTGACATTGGACATACCCCAAGTGAAGTCGCTGTTAAGGAAGTAAAAGAAGAATCGGGATTTAATGTAAAACCGATCAAAGTATTAGCTGTAACCGATAAAAAGTGCCATCCACACCCTCCTTCTGCTTTTCATGTTTATAAAATATTTATTCAATGTGAAATAATTGGCGGGCAGCCAGCTAAAGGAATTGAAACAAGTGAAGTAAAGTTCTTTGCTGAAAACGAACTGCCTCCTCTGTCAACAGCTCGAAATACAAAAACACAAATTGAGATGGCTTTTAAATACTTAAAAAATCCCCATGAAGCCGTTTATTTTGATTAAGTTTAATTTAGAAAGGTACTTCCTTTTTTAATCACTAAATGTTTTAGACCAAGATATATTTTAAATCTCTCAAAATACATCTTGGTTTTGATTTGAACTTCACTCTTTATCTTTACAATTTGGCCACTGTATCTTAATAGATTCTCTGAATTGGCTCATATTAAAGTTTTTACCTGGACAACTTTTTGTGACTCCTTTTAATTCACGATGTCCCAGAATGTGAGTAGTTGATAAATTAAATCGATTCAATAGGAAAATGCATAGTTTACTCAATGATTTTAGCTGCTCTATTGATGGAGTATGAAGATCAAAATTACCAGCTAAACAAATACCTATTGATTTTTCATTATATGAATAGGCATGTGCTCCAACATGGTATCCTCTTCCTTTAATAATTTCACCATTTTCCTCAATAAAAAAATTATATCCTATTCCACTCCATCCACGTTGATCCTGTTGAAACCTATGCGTCTTATTAATATCCCAACCAATTTCTTCTGTATGGTGTACAATGATGTACAAGACATCATTTAAAGCAATAAGCGGGTCTTTAAACGATAAATTAATATCTTTAATCCATCCCGGTTCTACTTTCATGTAGACCTCTCCTCATCACATAAGCTTAATCATGATCCCCGTCTTATC
>NZ_JBALSN010000079.1:0-270 GCF_036966985.1 Neobacillus drentensis
AATCCCTACTTTCAAGAAAAAGAGCTCGTCTTTGCTTCAACCTGGGGAGACTATCAAGTAAAAATGCACAGTGACCTAGAGCAGGAATCGATTACTTCACCTCCTCAAAAAAACGAACATAATGAAGAAATTTTGAATAATATTTTGATCTAAAAAGATAGACTGCCAAGGATACATTGGCAGTCTGTTCTTGTTAACAGTTGTAGCGTTTCCACGTTTAAATAATTTGCTTAAAGCTAAAATCACCAAAAGATTCGGAGCGAATCGTTT
>NZ_JBALSN010000079.1:329-22213 GCF_036966985.1 Neobacillus drentensis
GCCTTTAGATATAGCGCAGGGTCGGGTTTAACTTTAACTACGTCTTCTCTGGTTTTAACCACAGAGAAATATTCCCAAAGATTAAACTGTCTTAGGAATCCTTCTACCCATTCTCTCGAGGAACTAGAGGCGAGTCCAATTCGGTAACCAAGCTCCTTTGCCTCCTCTAATTTTTCGACAACACCTTCACGCACTTCTAAAATTCCCCTTTTTTCTAAAAAACGTTCCCTCGCTAATTGATTTATTTCCTTCTCATCAATCTTCATCCCTGTCTGAACTTCAATGTATTGAAAAAAAGCTTCATCAGTCGTCCCGATACTTTTCGCAAACTCCTCTAACGGCAAATCAATATTGAATTTCTCTTTTAACAATTCCTCAAATACCTGAAACCAAATCGTCTCCGTATCAATAATTGTTCCATCAAAATCAAAAATCACAGCTTTAATGGCCATGGTCTCCTCCATTCTAGTGATTCACTAAGTTATTTAGTAGTTTGATTATAAATAAATTTCCTATTTTTGTCGCAAATTTAGCAAAGATTTACTTATTTTTATATCATAAATGCTTTTTAAAAATCGCATGACTAGCAGTATAATAGAGTAAGATGAAATAATGAAAGGAGGAAAAAATGTTGTTTGAAAATGCATTGCCATTACTTGAGTCACACTTCGGTTATAGCTCCTTTAGGACAGGCCAAGAGCAAGCCATTCGTTCCGTTTTATCTGGTAAAAATACCATCACTGTCATGCCAACGGGTGGCGGGAAATCCATCTGTTATCAGATTCCTGCACTTGTCTTACCGGGTACCACGATTGTTATCTCCCCACTAATTTCATTAATGAAGGATCAGGTAGATGCCCTCATTCAGGTCGGTATTCCCGCTACATTTATCAATAGTTCGTTAAGTTACGGAGAAGCTAATAAGCGCATGCAAGAAGCCGTATCAGGAAAATACAAGCTTTTATATCTTGCACCTGAACGATTGGAATCACAAGATTTCCTTGAAGACTTGTACAGCATGGACATACCATTAGTTGCCGTGGACGAGGCACACTGTATCTCGCAATGGGGCCATGATTTTCGACCAAGCTACCGCCATATTCAAGAGTTAATTAATAGCCTTCCTCAAAGACCCATGGTATTAGCTCTTACTGCTACAGCAACACCAAAGGTTCGGGAAGATATTTGCGATTTATTAGGAATTGATGAAGAGAATACAATTATTACTGGATTTGAGCGGGAAAATTTATCCTTTACGGTTATTAAGGGTCAGGATCGGGACAGGTTTATTAAAGACTATCTAAAAAAGAATGACAAAGAAGCAGGCATTATCTATGCAGCCACCCGCAAGAATGTTGACCAACTCTATGAAAGACTTATAAAAGCTAATATAAAGGCCGCACGTTATCATGCCGGGATGGGTGATGTGGAGCGGAACCGGGAGCAGGAACGATTTTTAGCAGATGATGCAACGGTGATGGTTGCGACCTCAGCGTTTGGGATGGGGATAGATAAATCCAATATCCGCTATGTGATTCACTTCCAGCAGCCTAAAAATATGGAGAGTTATTATCAGGAAGCAGGCCGTGCCGGCAGGGATGGTCTGAAAAGTGAGTGTATTCTGCTCCATTCCTCACAGGATGTCCAAATACAACGTTTTTTGATTGATCAGTCTAGTGATCGGAGCCGAATGACCCAAGAGTTAGAAAAGCTTCAGCAAATGGTCGATTATTGCCATACAGAAAACTGCCTGCAGGAATATATTTTAAAATATTTTGGCGAGACGGAAACAGAGCCTTGCGGTAGATGCGGGAACTGCTTGGATACTAGAACAAGCAACGATGTAACCAAGGAAGCACAAATGGTGATGTCATGCGTCATCCGGATGGGGCAGCGCTTCGGAAAAACAATTACGGCCCAAGTGTTAACTGGATCGAAAAATAAAAAAGTAACCGAAATGGGTTTTGATAGACTGCCGACCTATGGAATCATGAAGGACAGAAGTTCAAAGGATGTCAGTGACTTTATAGAATTTTTGATATCACAGGAGTTAATAGCAATCGAACAAGGACAATTTCCTACCTTGTTCGTTTCGCCAAAAGGAAAGGATATCCTTCTAGGTAAGCAGCAGGTCCATCGCCGCGAAACTGTTCAAGTAAAACAAGTTGCCAAAGATGACCCATTATTTGAAGTATTAAGAGAAGTACGAAAGCAAATTGCTGACTCAGAAAAAGTTCCGCCGTTTGTGATTTTTTCGGATGCTTCCCTAAAGGATATGTGTGCCAAGCTGCCTAAGACAACGGAAGAATTTTTACAGGTGAGCGGCGTGGGAGAACTAAAGTTAAAAAAATATGGTCTAGAATTTATTCAAGCGATCCGGACCTTTTGTGAAACCAATTCAAACTATCAGAGTGAGTTGGTACCTGTTGAGAAAGCACCAAAGAAGCCTGCCAAGAAAACTGGGGTAACTGATTCACATTTAGAGACATTAAAATTGCATCAGGAAAATTTATCAATTGAGAAAATTGCCGAACAGCGGGATTTGGCGGTAAGCACGGTAGAAAATCATTTGCTTCAAAGTGCACAACATGGTTTAGAGGTTGATTTTACGAAGTATATTCCGACTGAATATATGCAGCTTTTGGAAAATGCCTTGGCAGAAGCTGGCCGGGATCGTCTCAAACCAATTAAGGAACGGCTTCCAGAGGAAGTAAGCTATTTTATGATCAAAGCCTATGTTTATTTTATTAGCAAAAAGAAAAACGATCAATAAAACAAGGGGCACACATCAGTTGTGATAAAAGTCTATTTTTCGGAAGAAAGCAGCCTAAGGGCTGCTTTTAATTTTAATTGGCAACAAATCTCAGAAATTATTTGACTATTATGAAAACTACTTTTATAATTTAATTAAACTAACTACCGGTAGTTAGCATTAAAAACTAAGGAGACAAATGATCATGAAATATCCTTTATCGGATGATGTAAAACCAGAATTTTGTACAACAGGAACGTTTATGCGACTGCCATCTTCGAGGGAAAATGCCAAATTAGCCATAGTCGGGATGCCATTTGATACGGCTGCTTCTTTCCGTGTGGGCGCTCGTTTTGCACCACAAGCCATTCGTCAGGCATCCATGACACTATTTCCTTATCATCCCATTCATAAGGTCTATCCATTGGAGGATACAAGTGCGATTGACATTGGAGATGTTTCTATTATTCCTCATAACATCCATCGCAGCTATAAATTGATTGAAGATGCGATGTTTGAATTAATGAACCAAAATATTATTCCAATCGGATTAGGAGGCGATCATTCCGTAACATTGGCAAATCTACGCGCGGCGGCGAAAAAGTACGGACCTGTGGCGATGATCCATTTTGATTCCCATACAGATACATGGGATACCTATTATGAAGAAAAATATTGGCATGGTTCGCCGTTTATTCGTGCCTATGAGGAAGGGTTATTGATTCCGAATAAAGTATTCCAAATCGGCATTAGAGGGACTTTGAACCATCCAGGTGATTTAGAGGCCAGTTATGAATTGGGGTACCATGTCATTACCACTCCTGAGATTCATGAACGAGGATTTGCTGATATCCTACGGGAAATGAAGGAGGTAATCGCTGACACACCATGTTTCTTAACCTTCGATATAGATTTTGTCGATCCATCTTGTGCACCTGGAACCGGAACACTTGAAGTTGGCGGCTATAATAGTCTTGAAACCTTGAAAATGGTTCGCTCCTTGACAGACTTCAATTTTATCGGGTTTGATTTAGTCGAGGTATTGCCATCCTATGACCCTGCACAAATTACCTCATTGCTGGCAGCAACATTGGTCCATGATTTTGCTAGTTTAGCAGCCTTGAAAATCAAAAAAGGTAATTAAAATATTCATAACTTGAGAGGGTTGGTATATGGATGAATAAATCTCTTGGGCTGAAACGATCACTTTCCTTAGGACATGTTATTTTGTTTGGTCTTTCCTTTATGGCCCCGATTACAGTATTTACAACCTATGGGATTGCAATAGGAAGCACACATGGCATGATTCCTACAGCATATATTATTTCATTGGGTGTTATGTTACTGACAGCCTACAGCTACGGGAAAATGGTCAAAGAATTTCCAACAACTGGTTCGGCCTATACCTATGTCCAAAAAGGAATCAATCCATCCATCGGATTTCTTGTCGGATGGGTGATTTTGCTGGATTATTTACTGAGCCCCATGATTAGTGCTTTGCTATTCGGTATTTTTGTAAACGCTTATTTACCCATGATCCCAATTCCGGTTTGTATCATAAGTTTCATTGTCGTCATTACGGTCATAAATATTCTGGGAATTAAGCTTGCGACCAATATAAGTGCCATTTTGCTTGCTTTTCAGATCCTTTTCATTATTATCTTTTGCATTTTAAGTGTAAAGGGGCTTATCAATGGAAAGGGAACCGGAGATTTATTGTCAATTACGCCATTTTTTGATGCTAATGTTCAGTTTTCTAGCATTTTATCAATTGTTCCACTGCTTTGCTTTAGCTTTTTAGGCTTTGATGCCGTGACAACATTAGCCGAAGAAACGAAAGATCCGAAGAGGACATTGCCGCGAGCCATTTACCTGATTACATTAATAGGCGGTATCCTATTTGTTGCAACTTCCTACTTTGCCCAATCAATTTATCCAGATGTTTCGTCCTTTAAAGACCCGGAATCAGCGGCAGTTGATATTCTACTTTATGCTGGAGGCAATTTTTTAAATGCCTTCTTCCTTAGTGTGACCATTACGGCTTCCATTGCATCGGCTGTTGCATCAGGTGGAAGCGGTTCCAGGGTTCTATACGCAATGGGCAGGGAAAACATTTTACCGAATAGAATTTTTGGTTATTTATCACCAAAATACAGAACCCCTGTCTTTAATA
Organism: Neobacillus drentensis; assembly: GCF_036966985.1. Taxonomy (GTDB): domain Bacteria; phylum Bacillota; class Bacilli; order Bacillales; family Cytobacillaceae; genus Neobacillus; species Neobacillus drentensis_E. Next base: position 5,255 of record NZ_JBALSN010000079.1, read on the forward strand.
TCATTATTATTGCTTTCATTGCCTTGTCAGCGCTATTTTTGGATTTAAATACAGCAGCTGCTTTCATTAACTATGGTGCCCTGTTGGCCTTTACCTTTGTGAATCTTTCCGTGATCGTTCATTTTGTTGGCAGGAAAAAACAGCGGAAGTTAAAGGATATCCTATCCTATTTTGTTATTCCGTTGTTCGGCGCATCTATCACGGCCCTATTTTGGTTGAAACTGGACATCCATTCGATGGTATTAGGTAGCCTTTGGCTGCTCATCGGCTTTAGTTATCTTGTTAATTTAACCAAGTTTTTCCGTCAGAAGCCGCCTGAGTTAGACTTCGATGAATCACAGATTGATATGTCAGTATAAATAATAAAGATTGGAGATTGATATGAAAGCGAATCTTGTTTTAACTAGCAAGGCGGTGTTTACTGGGTTAGAAGAGGTACCAAAACCAGCAGCCGTCGCCATCTCAGAGAATCGAATTATCGCAGTTACATCTATTGAAGAAATGGAATCCTTTATTGACGAAAAAACTTTAGTCTATAACTATGAGAATCAACTAATCATTCCAGGTTTTCATGATTTTCACGTCCATGCCATGATGGGAGGTCTTGCACTCGAAAGTCTTAACCTATTTGAGGCGCGTTCAGAACGAGAAGCAGTTGAAATGGTTAAACAATATGCTGCCACTAAAGGAACGGGAGAGTGGATTATTGGTTTTATGTGGGATTCTAGCTACTGGGATGATAAAAAGTTTCCCAATTGGTTTTCTTTAGATCAGGCATTTCCGGACCAACCTGTTGTTCTTTTCCATGCAGAGGGGCATTATACATGGGTGAATACAAGAGCATTAGAGATGGCATCCATCGATAAGCATACCCCCAACCCTCCTAACGGAATCATTGAGAAAGATGTAAATGGCGAACTTTCAGGAATTCTAATTGAAGAAGCAAGTTCACTTATTACTAAGTATGCCTATGATTTCTCTAAAGAGAAAAAGAAACAGTTATTTCAAAATTTCTTACATGAGGCGGCCCGGTTTGGTGTAACCTCAGTAAACAATTTATATGGGACAGAAACATTAAGCAAACTGGATGACTTTGAGCTTTTTCGTGAATTTGAATCTTCAGATGAACTAACGGTACGGATGCATCTTTTTCCAGCCCTTAATGGAGAAATAGAAGAAGCTATCAATTTACGTGAAAAATATCAATCCAGTAAATTGCGCGTAGCAGGACTTAAACAGTTTATTGATGGGGTTATCACAAGCCGAACGGCATATTTACTTGCCCCATATGCAGACAAGCCTGATACTTCCGGGATGCCTGCACATAGCTTCGAGGAGATGTTTCAATGGGTAGAGGAAGCCGACCGTCACGGATTTAGCATTCGTTTTCATGCGATAGGTGACGCAGCCATCCGTTTTGCACTTGATGCTTATGAAAATGCCCAACACAAGAATGGCAAGCAGGATTCGAGGCATTCGATTGAACATATTGAAGTGATTCATCCTGAAGATATCTCCCGTTTTGCAGAGCTAAATGTGATTGCTTCGATGCAGCCTGGTCACTTTGCCTTATCTGAAAGGGATACCTATACCGAACGGATTGGTCAACAACGTGAAAAATATGTGTTTGTGATTAATAGTTTAAAAAATGCTGGAGCCAAATTAGCTTTCGGTACGGATTTTCCTATTGATTCCTTAGATCCTTTACGGCAGATCTACCGGGCAGTAACCCGAATTGACAGCAGCGGTAAGGAAATTTGGAATCCAGATGAACGAATCTCCGTTTCGGATGCCATTAAAGCATATACTTTGGGTTCCGCATTTGGAACATTCAGGGAACATGAATTGGGAACCATAGAAGAAGGGAAGCTGGCCGATTTAGTTGTGCTAGATCGAAACCTATTTGAGATTCCTCCGGAAGAAATAGTAAATACAAAAGTTCAATTGACGGTAAGCGATGGGAAAATTGTTTACTCCGGTCAGCAGGTCCTTATATAAATATAATAATATGTTGAAAAAGCCCTGTTTTTGAAAACAGGGCTTTTTTTAGTGGTGCTTTTAGACTTATCTGGAAATTCATTATATAATTTAGTGAATGATAGGTAGTTTTGGGGGATATTCAGATGACAAAGGATAAGATTCTGAAGGCGGCAATGACGCTTTTTGCGAAAAATGGATATGAAGGAACCACATTGACTGACATTGCAAAGGCAGTGGGTATTCAAAAACCATCCATTTATAATCATTTTAAAAGTAAAGAAGAGATTTTCCTAAAGATTTACGAGGATATATTATGGGTTCATTTTCATAAAATCGAGAAGCTAATGGAGGAGATTAAAGACGAGCCTTCCAACGAACAGCTTTATCAAATTCTAATGCTTACATGTCAGTATTATCTTGATTACAAGGAGCAGTCCACTTTTCTGAACAGGGCAAACTTCTTCGCTCCAGAGGGTTTGAAGGAAAAAATACAAAACCAGTTTATGGATGCGGAAGAGAAAATGTCCCAAATTTTAAGAAAGACCATGAAAGTGGGAATGGAATGTGGGGAAATTCGCAAAGGGAACATAGAAGATTTCATCATGTCCTTTTATTGTTTAATCGATGGAATCTTTATTGAATTTTCCTATTATGGTGCTGAAAAGATGATCCCAAGGATTTCGAATATTTGGAAGAACTTTTGGTATGGATTAAAGAATGACTAGATATCTGGATTACACTGCCCAAAGTCGACCCTCTTAGAGTGAATCGTTTATTGTTAGGTCTGACATGTTGCTGCATGTTAGGCCTTATCTATTATATCAGAATCTAAATCCCATATTTATTGATTGTCCATGCAAATGATCCTTTTGATTTCCAATTATTTCATCCTGATCGTTATCAGCACCATTTTTGATTGTTGATTGGCTTATAAATCATGGTGGTTAGTAAGTTAGAATACAATATTGTTTTTTTATTTTTAGAATATTCTTAATTATTGTCGATATCCTTGTTATATTGTTGATATTTCCCCGGGAATTTGTCGATATCCCATTTAATATAAAAGGAACAGGGCATATTGAAGCTTAGTTGCCCTGTTCTTTGTCGTATTCATCTAAGAATGGTTTGTTTGCATAATAGTACATCATGGCCATAAAAACAGCGCCGCCAATCATATTCCCAATCGTGACAGGCACTAAATTGTGGATGACACCGCCCCAAGAAATTGTTCCAGGATGATTTAAAACTAAGGCAATCGCAAACGTACACATATTAGCGATGCTATGTTCATAACCGGAAATAAAGAAACAAAAGACAAACAGCATCATGGTAAACATCTTCGGTCCATCCCCTTTCAAGCCCATTGGAAGAAAGAAGGCCATACAGACAAGCCAATTACATAGAATCGCCCGGAAGAATAGCTCCGTCGTTGGGACCTGCATTTTTATCTCGACAACATGGAGTAAAAAGCCGTTAACCTCTGAACTTTCATAAAGTCCTGTCGTAAAAATAATAAAAGCAAAAACTGCAGCTCCGAGAATATTTCCTCCGTAACTGCAAACCCATAGCTTAAAGACATCTGTCCAGGTCATCTTCTTGCGAAGTGCGGCATAGGTGTAATAAAAGGTATTTCCGGTAAACAAATCCCCACCGCCATAGGCAATTAAAATGATCGCTGCTCCGAAGGTAAGTGCCGCCATCGGATAGGCGAGTGGGTTATCCACAATATAGAAGAAGTTCCCTGTTTTAAAGGCTACGATGACACCAAAACCAATAAACATACTTGCAAGCATCGCACGTAAAATATAACGAAGTATGCTTTGCCGAAAGATTTTCATCTTTTTTAGGGCGAGTTTCTCTGCTTCTCCTAAAGGCTGCATTTCCATATTGATATTCCCACCAATCCGATTAAATAATATCCGTTTATTTTTTATCGAAAAGGGGGCAGTTATGTATTAATAGGGAAATTTTTCATCAAACAAGCTTAGAATAATTATATTTTTTCATTCATAAACTTTTGTAATGGTTGAAAATAGCAAAAACATCCGGAAATCAGCTATAATAGAGAGGTTTTTTGAAGACTGATTTTAAGGAGATATTATGTCGACATTGAAAAAAATTACCCCTTTATATGATCCATGGGAAGCCTATTTAGATATCGAGCAATATGGTAAGCCTCAGCTCACCAATATCGAATTTACCACTACAACGCTTTGTAATATGCGCTGTGAACATTGTGCGGTAGGCTATACACTTCAGACAAAGGACCCGCAGGCGCTTCCACTTGAACTATTAATTCAAAGGTTAGATGAAATCCCAACTTTACGCTCACTTAGCATTACCGGAGGAGAACCAATGCTGTCCTTATCCTCTGTTAAAAATTATGTGGTCCCGATTTTAAAATATGCTCATGAGCGCGGCGTTCGGACCCAGATTAATTCCAATTTGACCCTTGAACTTGACCGTTATGAACTAATCGTTCCTTATTTAGATGTTTTACATATTTCACATAACTGGGGGACAATCGACGATTTTGTTGAGGGCGGTTTTGCCCGAATGGAACGGAAGCCAGAATATGAACAACGGGAAAAATATTTTAAAAGAATGATAGAAAATAGCAGAGAATTAGTTAAAGCAGGGGTGATGGTATCTGCTGAAACGATGTTAAACAAGCGCACACTCCCTCATTTAGAGAAAATTCATCGTCAGATTGTCGATGAAATGCTTTGTCAGCGTCATGAAATTCATCCCATGTACCCAAGTGACTTTGCTAGTAATCTTGAAACCTTATCATTAAGTGAAATTCGGGAAGCGATTCATCACTTACTGGATGTCAGGGATGAAAAGGTGTGGATGTTGTTTGGGACGCTTCCATTTTATGCCTGCAGCGATATTCAAGAGGATCAAGCTCTTTTACAACGTTTGTATAAAAGTAAAAATGTTACCGTCAGGAATGACCCGGATGGCCGTTCGCGATTGAATGTGAATATTTTTAACGGAGATATTATTGTGACTGATTTTGGGGATACACCAGCACTAGGCAACATCCAAACTACAAATCTATTAAATGCATATCAAGCTTGGCAGGCATCCTCTATAGCCAAGGATTTAGGTTGTCATTGCCCAGCGGTCAAATGTCTTGGTCCCAATATTTTAGTGAAGAATAGTTATTATCAAGAGGTAGATTTTATTAGTCAAGAAAATAAAATTATAAGAAACTAAAATGAAAAGGCCCTGGACAAGGGCCTTTTTTTGTGTGTAGTCAACGGATTAAATGGTGTGTTTGACTAGTTTTGGATGGCGATGCATGGAAACAAACAGGATGATCCCACTTAGTATCAATAATGCACTGGTGCAGATAAAAACTGCTGAGAATCCAAAGTATCCAGAGATAAATCCACCCAGCATTGGTCCGATGATATTTCCTAGAAATCTTAAACTCGTATTGTAGCCGAGAACTTCGCCTTGCATGGTAAGCGGTGCTTCCTGACGAATGTAGGCAACCCTGACAGGAATAATTCCACCAATCGTGACACCAAGAGCAATTCGGATGATTACAAGCTGCCAAAAATTAGTGACCGCAGCACCTGGCAGGTAGACGATCCCTGCTAGAAAAAGAAGAATGATTAGGATTTTAATATAGCCATACTTATCGGCAATCTTTCCCCAATTACGGGACATTAATAAATTGCCAAGTCCGGCAGCAGAAAAGGCAATTCCTGAATAAAAGGCAACATTTGCCGGTCCATGCAGGTCGCTAACGAATAACGATAAAATTGGCTGGATGCTGAAATGGGCGACCTGTACAAGGGCAGAGATGAGGAGAACAGTTAATAAGATCGGATTTCGTAAAATATGTATAACTACTTCTCTACTTGAATAATGGGCTTTAGTTCCTTTTTTAACTTCCATCATAAATTCCTTTGTGCCGATGACGAGCAGGGCGGATATGAAAATCGATATGGATGTCCACTTAAACGTTGTAGAGTAACCAAGAGAATCAGCAAGGATTCCACCCAGCATCGGTCCTAATAAAGACCCTGTAATACTGCCTGTTTGCAAGGTTCCAAGTACTCGTCCAGCAATCTCCTGTGGTGTTTGTGTAGAAATAAAAGCCTGTGACATCGGAATAAAGCCTGAAAAGAAACCCATACAAAAACGAAGGAGCAGCAGCTGCCAAACAGAATGGACATAACCCATAAGAAAAATGGAGAAGCCCATCCCTAATCCGCAAATGATTAGAATCTTTTTTCTTCCATAGCGATCTCCTACTCGACCCCAAATCGGCGAGAAGGCAAAGGCAGAAACAAACGTAATTCCAAACGTGATTCCAGACCAATGTTGGACATATTTTTCCGAGAAGTCTCCAAATGTCTCAATGTACAACGAGATAAACGGCATAACCATCGTCATACTACCGGCAACAAAGAAGTTCGCAAACCACATGATGATTAAATTACGTTTTGCACGTATCTCTTGAGTCATTATAAATAACACTTCTTTCTGAAATATATTTCGGTTTTCTAAATATTATCATACCGAAATTTCTGATAATGATAAAGGAATATCCTATCAATTAAGTTGGGAAAAATCACTGCTAATATTCAGTGACCTTGCCAGATGGAGAAAAATAACTTTATTAAAAATATTCAAAACACTATTGACAACTTGTTAATAGGAGACTAAAATCAATTTTATTACTAAACAGCATAATACGTTCTCTTATCAAGAGTGGCAGAGGGACTGGCCCGATGACGCCCAGCAACCGTTCCATTTGGAATTGGTGCTAAATCCTGCAAAACAATTTTTTGTTTTGAAAGATAAGAGAGGAGTAGTCCTTTAATTTGTGATGAAACCTCTCTTTTCCGGAGAGGTTTTTTATTTTTATAAAAACCAACTTCTCCAATAGGAGTAATGGAATTTTGATAAGGATCAAAAAGGGGGAGTTTTTAAAATGAAGAGAAATATCTTAAAAAGTACGCTTGTATCAGCTTTGGCAGCCACACTTTTACTGACTGGCTGTGCATCAGGGGAAGAAACAAAACAAGCAAGCGGTAAAAAGGTTACGCTTGAAGGGGTACCAGAAAAATTTACGAATGGGGACCAACTGAAAATTAAAGTTATTCGTAAAATTGGCGGAGACGATCATACTGCTCAATTCTTAGCTGGTGCTAAAGAAGAGGGAGAAGCCCTAGGCTTTAAAGTGGACGTGTTTACAGCAAATGGTGACACGGCAAAGTTCCATGATGCCATTAACCAAGCGTTAGACCAAGATTATGATGGATTTATCATTTCTCATGGTGATGATGAGGCAACTGTTAATGATGTAAAAAAGATTGTTGAAAAAGGAAAAAGTGTTGTTACATTTGATTCCAATCCGAATATAGCGAATGTCGAAGGAGTAACACTCACTTCCCAGGATGATGAAGCGTTAGCAACATTGGCCCTCGACCAACTTGTAAAGAATACAAATGGTAAAGCGAATATTGCCTATCTATGGGTTGACGGTTTCCCTGCCATGGTTAGACGTAATAAGGTTTATCAAGATGTGCTTTCAAAAAATCCTGGACTTAAAGAAGTGGAACGCTTTGGTGTAGCAGCTGCAGATACCAGTGTTCAAACGCAGAATGCTGTTGCAGCGATGTTAAATAAATATCCAAAAGGAAAACTGGATGCCATTTTTGCAACTTGGGATGCTTTTGCTATTGGAGCAGCGCGTGCGCTGAAAGAAGCAGGCCGTGAAGAAGTGAAAATCTATGGTATTGATGTTTCCAACGCGGATCTGCAAGAAATACAAAGAAAAGGCAGTGCATGGACAAATACAGCGGCGGTCGATCCTAAACTAATCGGTGCTGTAGATATGAGGATCCTTGCGAAGAAACTTGCAGGTGAAGAAACACCTCAGACCTTTGATTTAGAAGCATCACTTGTTTCACAAGATATTCTTCAAAAGTCTAAAGACCCTGTAAACATGGTGAACCTTGCAAAAATTATCCCAGGCTGGGGCCAATCGACTGCATTTGAAGAGGATTGGATCAAGACATTAAAGAACAATTATAAATAATAGTCGATTACAACTAGACACTCTCTTTTTCAATAGATTAAGAGAGTGTTTGCTTACGGAGGTGGAATTTAATGAGCGCAACATTGGAGATGAAGGACATCTCGATAGAATTTCCGGGGGTGAAAGCACTGAATCAAGTTGATTTTTCAATGAAAACTGGGGAAATTCAAGCCTTGATTGGAGCAAATGGCGCAGGGAAATCAACATTAATGAAGGTTCTCTCCGGTGCTTATGACCACTATACCGGTGAAATCTGGTTCGATGGGCAAAATCTGAAGATTCGTTCACCGAAAAATGCACAGGACGCTGGAATACAAATTGTTTATCAAGAGGTAGATACCGCACTCATTCCTTATTTAACGGTTGCTGAAAATATTTTGCTGCTCGATACCGTCCACAACATGGGGAGAAAGCAATGGATGAAATGGAAGAACCTTCATCAAAAAGCAGCGGAAATATTAGCGAATATGAATATTTCCCTTTCAACGAAGAAGCTTGTCAGTGAGTTAACATTAGCAGAAAAACAAATGATTTTAATCGCAAGGGCGGTTTCAAATCAATGTAAATTTCTCATCTTAGATGAGCCGACTGCACCCTTGAGTCATACCGAAACGACCGAATTATTTAGGATTGTTCGTGATTTAAAAGAAAAAAATGTAGGTGTAATCTTTATTTCCCATCGCTTGCCAGAGATTTTTGAAATCTGTGATGAAGTGACCGTCATGAGGAACGGTGAATTTGTTGCAAAAAAGAAGATTGTTGATACCACATCTGACAAAGTGGTTGAGTATATGTTGGGCCAAAAATTGGAAGAACAGTTCCCCGTTAAGAACAATCATATTGGAAATACGGTCCTGGAAGTGAATGGTTTATCTGATCAAGGAAAAATAAAGGATTTACATATTCATGTAAAAGCAGGTGAAATCATTGGAATTGCTGGGCTGGTCGGGGCTGGAAAAACAGAATTGTGCAAAGCGTTATTTGGTTCCGAAAAACTAGCGGCAGGTGAGGTCATTCTTAATGGGCACACATTAAAATTAAAAAGCCCATATGATGCAGTCAAGAAAGGAATTGCTCTAGTTCCGGAAGAACGGAGAAAAGAAGGAATTCTTGTACTGGAATCTGTTGAAACCAATTTAACGGCGGCGAATTTAGGGGATTTCACAAAGGTGTTTAGCTTTTTAAATCGTAAAAAGGAAAAAGAGACTGCTAAGCAACTGGTCCGCCGACTAGGTATTAAAACACCTTCAGAAGAAACAAAAGTTCAGAATCTCTCCGGAGGAAACCAGCAGAAGGTGGCAATTGGAAAATGGCTTGTAGCTGAGGCTGATGTGTATATTTTTGATGAACCAACTAAAGGTGTCGATGTGGGAGCAAAGAAGGATATCTTTGAGTTAATTAACGAGTTGGCCAACAGAGGCAAAGCCATTATTTATGCTTCTTCCGAACTTTCGGAGATTATTGGGATTACCGATCGAGTGTATGTTTTATATGATGGAAAGTCCGTTAAGGAAGTTGAAACAAATCTAACCAACGAAGAAGAATTATTATTTTATTCAACAGGGGGCAGATAGAATGGAAGTAAATATCGCAGCAAAAAAGCAGGAAGCCCCTGCCAAAAAAGTCTTTGAGTTATTCCACTTTTTATATAAGTATGGGACGATTATTACGATTCTTGCACTTATTATTATCTTTTCAGTTGCCAATCCTACCTTTATTCAAGGCAGCAATATCATTAATATCTTACGTTCCATCTCAATTGTAACAATCATTGCTATTGGGATTACCATATCTTTGTCCGTAGATGGTTTTGATTTATCGGTAGGGTCGGTCGCTTCCTTATCAAACGCTATTGTCATTTCGATGTTTGTTTGGTTTTCACAAAACACACTGGTAGCAATCATTTCTGCCATTGCGGCATCGTTGGTTGTCGGTGCCTTAAACTCATTTATGATCGTGAAGTTAAGAATTCCAGACATGCTGATGACATTGGCAACCATGTTCATCATCCAAGGGACGGCACTGACCTATACAAAAGGAGCAACCGTTTCACAAAATATGGTTATGCCTGACGGCTCAATGGCAACAGGTCTAATCAGTCCATTTTTTACAAAAATCGGTGAGGTTCCATGGATCATCATTATTATGGCAATCACGGTGATTCTTGTGCATATCTTTTTGAATTATACAAAACATGGGCGCTATATGTATGTGATTGGTGGAAATAAAGAAGCGGCCCGACTATCAGGGATTCCTGTCAATAAGTATAAAGTGGCTGCGTACCTACTTTCGGCATTGTTTGCTTCTATTGGCGGGATTGTACTGGCTTCAAGGGTGTTAACATCAGAAATTAACTCTGGTGCTCCTTACTTAATGGACTCAGTGGCCGCAGCATATATTGGCTTTTCTGTACTGGGAGCTGGGAAGGCCAATGCATTTGGAACATTTGTAGGAGCCGTCCTGATTGGGATTCTGCAAAACGGACTCGTCATGATGTCAGTGCCGTATTATGCGATGGATATTGTTAAAGGAACTGTTTTGGCCTTTGCATTAGCGATTACTTACTATAAACAAAAATAATAGAACAAAATTTGAGACCTATTCACATTGTGGATAGGTCTTATTTTTTTTGAAACCAAGAAGGAAGATGAAGACCAATCTTTTTTTTAAAAACCAAAGAAATTGCCATCATAAGGGCAATGAGGACCAAAATCCTTTTGAAAAACTAGCGGAAGTTGTCATCATAAAGGCGATGAAGACCAAATTTCTTTTGAAAACTAGAAAAAATTGTCATCATAAAGGAGATGAAGATCATTTCCCTTTGAAAAACTAGCGAAAGTTGTCATCATAATGAATAATACGGGCCACCTTCGATGACGGAGGTGGTTCTTTGTCGAGAAATGTCGTTTCATTTTTCTGAAAATTTCATTGACTAGAGTCTAAAGATATAGTATTTTATATATAACAACATATAACGTTATATAAAGTTGTATATTGTTTGAAGGGTTTACTGGTGTTCATTCACTAAAATATTTTATCAGGGAGGCAACAAAAATGACGACTGAATTAGTAGTTGACGTTAAAAATCAAGTGAAACAAGCTTTAGCAGAAGTGGAAAAAAGACAGATTTCAAACGTATTCTTCGTAGCATGCGGTGGATCTTCTGCAATTATGTATCCAAGCAAGTATGTCATTGACCGTGAAGCAAAGGTTCTTGATTCCCACCTGTATAGTGCAAATGAATTTATCCATCGCAATCATGCAAAACTTGGAAGCAATTCTCTAGTTGTATTATGCTCACACTCAGGAACCACTCCAGAAACAGTAGAGGCAGCAAAATTTGCTAGATCGAAAGGGGCATTGGCTGTTTCTTTAACCAATGAGGAAGCGTCACCATTGGCACAAGCTTCTGATGTTGTATTGAAGTACCAATGGGGTGAAAAAGCAAACGCTTTCACAACTAATTATTCAGTACTATATCAACTAGTATTTGGTGTACTAAAAGTGGTTGAAAATAATGAAAAAGTTAGTTTAGTAGAAGAAAGTCTTGAGAACTTACAAAATGTTTACGAAAAAGCAGCAGCACTCTATCAATCAAAAGCTGAAGCATTCGGACAACAATATAAAGATGAAAAAATTATCTATACGATGGCGAGCGGAGCAAATTATGGTGTTGCCTACTCTTATGCAATTTGTATCCTGATGGAAATGCAATGGGTTCACTCACACGCCATTCATGCTGGGGAATACTTCCACGGACCATTTGAAATTATTGATGAAGAAACACCTTTCATTATCCTGCTTGGCTTGGACGAAACAAGACATTTAGAAGAAAGAGCACTAGAATTCTCTAAGCGTTATGGAAAGAAATTGGTTGTCCTTGATGCAAAAGACTTTGATTTCACAGGAGTGGCAGAGGAAGTCCAAGGATATATTGCTCCGTTAGTCTTAAATTATGTTTTAAGAAAATATGCGGATCAGTTGGCTGAAGCCCGAAACCATCCGCTATCAAAAAGAAGATATATGTGGACAGTTGAATACTAATCAAATTGAAATAATAAATACACTGCATAAATCATAGAAACGGATCTCTTCTGGAGGGGAAACTTAATGAAGAAGTTATTGATTTTAAGTATTATTTCTATCCTTTTTCTATCCTTTTTTGCTGGCTGTTCTAAGAGTTCTAGTTCAACGAATGGAAAAGATGTCGTCGAGCTTAAATTCTTCCACCGCTGGCCGAATCAACCTAAAAAGCAATACTTTGAAAAGGCAGTAAAAGAGTTTGAGAAGGCACATCCAAACATTAAAATTAAAACAGAAGCCGTATTAAACGATTCTTATAAAGAAAAGATTCGTGTCGTTTTAGGATCAAGCACCCCTCCAGATGTTTACTTTTCTTGGAGTGGAGAATTTGCTTATAACTTTGCACGTCAAGGACAATCGCTTGATTTAACAAACTATGTTAATGAAGATAAAGCGTGGTCAGATCAAATCATCGCTTCTCAGTTCAATGCCTTCACTTTAGATGGCAAGATTTATGGGATTCCATGGTCAACTGATGGTAAAGCATTCTTTTATAATAAGAAAATTTTCAAAGATTTAAATCTAGAAGTTCCGACAACATGGTCTGAACTACTCGATGTCTCTAAAAAGGTAAAGGCCGCTGGATTGACTCCAATCACTTTCGGCAGTAAAGCACCTTGGACGATTTCCCATTATATTGGAACATTGAATCAATTAATGGTACCGCAGGACGTTATTGATAAAGATTATGATCCAAAAAATCCTGAGGGTGACTTCTCACACCCAGGATACGTAAAGGCTTTAGAAAAGTTCATGGAGCTTAAGCCTTACTTCAATAAAGGTGTAAACTCTGTCGACCATGAATATTCACGTGAGTTATTTAATAGTGGTAAAGCAGCAATTGGTTTCTTCCAACTTGCAGAAATTGGGTTAATTGAACCATCGTTAAAAGAAGATTTAGGTGTATTTAATGTACCAGGTGTAGAAGGCGGCGAGGGTAATGCCAATTCCATCACTGCAGCACCAGAAGGAATCATGATTTCTTCTAAAACAAAGCATCCGAAAGAAGCCATGGAATTTGTAAAATTCTTAACTTCAAAGGAAAAAGGTACAGAACAATTAAAAGAAGTTAGTGAATACAGTGCAGTTAAAGGCACAACAACTGAAGCGAATGCATCTAAACTTCAACAAGATGCAATCAATTTAATTGTTAATGCTGAGCAAACGTACTTATGGTTTGATACAGCAGTAGATATTAAAATCGTCGATGCTTATTTAAATGGGACTCAGCTAATGTTAGACGGAAAGAAAAGTCCAGAAGATGTAATGAAAGATGTCAGAGCAGCAGCAAAAGAAGTGAAGGCGTCTGCAAAATAATAGGAAGCCAGAAAGGTGGTTGCAAGTTGACCACCTTTTTTCCAAAGATACGCCTTTTAAAAAAAAAGGGGAGTTATTATGCAAAATACAAACAAGTGGTTACCATACCTTTATATTGCACCTTGCTTAATCTTTTTGGCCCTTTTTGTTTACTATCCGATTGTTGAAAACTTTTTTTATAGTTTCTATGATTTCTCAGCTTTTTCAGTAGAAAAGACTTTTGTTGGATTCGAAAATTTCCTTAATCTTTTTAAAGATGAAGTTTTTTATATAGCGTTAAAAAATAATCTCTGGTATGCATTGATTTCTATTATATTTCAAGTGTTTGGCGGACTGATTCTAGCAGCGATCCTTGAAGATAAATTAATCAGGATCGTAAGTGGATTGTTTCGAACCGTATTTTTCCTTCCAGTTGTCATATCAATGACGGTTATCGCTTTACTGTTTACGTTTGTTTATAATCCAGATATCGGAATCCTAAATGGGCTATTAAATATGTTAGGTCTTGAAAATTTAGCAAGAGCTTGGCTGGGAGAATCTGAAACGGCGATTTTCGCTGTGATCGCTGTGTCTCAATGGCAAAGTATTGGTTACATTATGATGTTATTTATTGTAGCCATCCAAAATATCCCTCAAGAATTGTATGAGGCCGCTGATATTGATGGAGCTGGTAAAATCAGAAAATTCTTTTCAATTACTGTTCCTCAAGTAAAAGAAATGTTCTTTGTTACTACACTAATTACGTTAACTGGTGCTTTCACGGTGTTTAATGAGCCGTATATTTTGACAGGCGGCGGACCTGGAAATTCTAGTGAAGTCTTAGGAACATTACTTTACCATTCAGCTTTCGGTAAAGACCAAATGGGTTATGCATCGGCTGTGGCTACCGTGATTTTGATTATTACCTTAATTGTATCCTTGGTTCAGTTGAAAGTATTCAAAACAGGAAAGGATGTTTAGAGTGGAGACAAGCAAAGTAATGGACTACCATCATTCGATTCCAATTACATCTAAATATAGGAAGCAAAAGAATGTTGTTAAAGGACTGCCAATCTTTACAATCCTGATTCTATATTTTGTGGTTATAGCTTATCCGCTTTTTTGGATGGTAATTAACTCATTTAAATCAACTTCAGAGATCTTCTCCAGCAGTTGGGCACTACCTAAGGAATGGATGTTTTCTAATTATACAGAGGCATGGAACACAGGGATATCTGGCTATTTTGTTAATAGTTTAATTGTTACAGCTACTACCTGCTTTCTAACAGTATTAATTAGTGCACTTGGCGCTTATAGTTTATCGAGGTTTGAATTTAAAGGGAAGAATATTCTATTAGTGTTCTGCATGGGCGGAATGATGCTCTCCCCGCAAGTAAGTTTAGTACCTCTATACAAACTCATTCAATTATTAGGAATTCATGATACGTATTTTGCGATGATCTTTCCCTATGTAGCCTATCGAATTCCCATTACGATCCTTCTGATCCGTGCTGCTTTTCTTGAGGTACCTAAAGAGCTGGAAGAATCCGCCTTTCTGGATGGTTGTAATACATGGTCCATTTTTACAAAAATCTTTGTTCCTTTAAATAAGCCAATTCTACTTACGGCGGTTGTGCTAACTGCGTATTATACCTGGAACGAGTTTATGTTTGCCTTAATCTTTGTGGATTCGGATGCGCTGAAAACCATTCCTGCAGGATTGATGCAATTCCGAGATGCACTTCAAACCAATTGGGGAGTTCTGATGGCAGGCTTAATGATTTCCGCTTTGCCGATTATTCTCTTATTTATGTTCATGCAGAAGTATTTTATTCGAGGATTATCATCGGGTAGTGTCAAAGGATAAGGAGGAGAGGGAATAATGAAGATTATTGGAATAGGTGATAGTGTTGTTGACATTTACCAGGATCGGAACGAAATGTTTCCTGGTGGAAATGCTTTAAATGTTGCGGTTTTAGCCAAACAAAGTGGAGCGGAGACCGCTGCTTTTATTGGGATTGTTGGAACGGATGTTGAAGGTGACCATATCTTAGATTCTTTAACCAAGAACTTAGTAGATACCAGTCATGTTAGAAGAGCGGTTGGTGAAAGCGGAAAAGCCTATGTTGACCTAAATGTGGATGGAGACCGAATCTTTGTCAAATCAAATAAAGGTGGGGTACAAGCTAAACTCAAGCTGAATTTAGCGGCGGATGACTATGAATATATTAAATCGTTTGATTTAGTACATACAAGTCTATATAGTCATTTAGATGAAGAATTGCCTCTTCTTAAACAGTATTTACCGATTTCTTATGATTTCTCTAACCATTTTACAAATGAACTACTAGAAAAGGTTTGCCCGCATATCCAATTTGCATTTATTTCAGGAAGTGATTTTACAGAAGTTGAACTAGAAGAGCTATTTCTTAAAATCCATGGACTCGGAACACCGTTTATCATTATCACTAGAGGTTCCAAGGGTGTAGTCATGTCACATAATAATAAAAGTTACCAACAGGGAATTGAAGAAGCAAATGTCATTGATACATTAGGGGCAGGGGATTCGTTCATCGCTGGATTTTTAACCAATTACTTTAATGCTGTGCCTATTGAAGAATCATTAAAGGCTGCTGCACAAATTGCTGCAAGAACATGTGAAGTAAATGGAGCATTTGGGCATGGAAAACAGTTAACTTTTTAGTTGAAAAAGGAATGCAGGGGCTTTAGTTAAAGGCCCTGCATTCCTTTTCTTTTTTTAGGTAGTTATTGTAAGTGCAATCATTTTTGTTGGAGTCTTAAAATTTGAAAGATGAATTGGGGCTCCTTTTTCATCGAAAACCGTTTTATCAATATTGAATAATGTTTCCCCGATTTCACAATCCAAATATTCTGCCTCCAATACAGAAGCTGGGATGACCGTAATAATTTTTTTACTGGAACCAGATTTTATATTGATGTCGTAAATACTTTTCAACACTTCATATGTTGATTCATGTTCGGTGAAATGTGTTATTAAGTTGGGAAAACGTTCTAACGAGTAATGGGCTATATCGAGTACAAATGGCTGTTGATCAATCGACATGATCCTGACCAACTTTAAAACAGGAGAATCAATGCCGATTTGTAGTGCTTCGGCAATTTCCGGAGTTGCTTTCATCTCTTCACAAGCAAGAATCCGCTTGGATGGGTTTTTTCCAATTTGCTTACTGAAATCTGTGAATCCATCAATAGAAACCAATTCCCTTGTGATTTTGGTTCTTGTTACAAATGTTCCCTTACCTTGCTTTCGCTCTAAAAAACCTTCATCAGCTAAATCTTGAATCGCTCTTCTTACGGTAATTCGGCTGACACCGTACAAATCGCATAATTCCGATTCATTAGGCAGTCTATCTCCTGATTTATATTCCCCTTGATCAATGGCTTCCTTTAGAATTTGTTTTAACTGGTCATATAAAGGTGTTGAACTGGAGTTGTTTAATTTCATTTTGTTATATTCCTTTCAAGACAGTAGGTCATTATATAATATTATATAA
>NZ_JBALSN010000080.1:0-474 GCF_036966985.1 Neobacillus drentensis
AATCAAAGAAGCACCAATCAAAGAAGCTCCAATTAAGGAAGCGCCAATCAAAGAGACCCCTGTTGTTCCAGCGCCACCACCAGTGATGGAAGCGCCTATAGAGGTAGCACCGCAACAGGATTATTGTGTTCCGGTTACTCCAATTATGCCAGGGCCTGGATTCTGTCCTCCATTTGGCGGATTCCCGATGCCTATGCATCCATTCGTGCCTTTCCCACAAGGGCAAGGAGGGGCGATTCCAATGCCGCCTGTGATGCCTAGTGGGTTCCCAGGTAATCCGGGGGCAGCTCCATCTGTTGCAGGAACTTCGTTTGTTGCGCCACAATTCGATGAGGAATCATCATTTATGCCGCAATTGCCTGTTATGAACCCAGCCTATAATCAGGGGGCTGTAATGGGGGCTCAATCACCACAGGCACCAATGGGTTCCCCTTACATGAATCCGTCAGCATTCGGTCAAATGCCACAAGGATT
>NZ_JBALSN010000080.1:591-17133 GCF_036966985.1 Neobacillus drentensis
AATGCCACAAGGATTTGGCCAGCAAATGCCAGGAGGCTTCGATCAAATGCCACAAGGATTTGGTCAGCAAATGCCAGGGGGCTTCGGCCAAATGCCAACAGGTTTCCCAATGGAAAGTCCTTCAGGATTTGAGACAGCACAAAATCCAGCTGGCTTTGCGCCATCTCAGGTAATGCCTGGAAGCATGTTCGGAAATCCTGCGATGGGAAATCCGTATGGAATGGGTGTACCGTATGGACAAATGCCATTCGGCTATCCGCAAATGACTGGTCCAATGGGTGTACCTGCTAATTTCGAATCTCCCGAAATGACTGGACCTGGTTCGTTCATGCAGCCACCACAAGGTGTTCCGGTAGGTGGTGGAGGTGATTGCGGCTGTGGAGGGGCTCCGGTAGGAATGCCAACGGGAATGCCGGCACAAATGGCGATGCCGCAGCAAGCACCAATGCCGCAGCAAGCACCAATGCAACAACAGGCACAAATGTTTCAGCGAGAACCAGTGACTCCGAACTTTGAGCCGCCAACCCCGCCAATATACAGTGCACCATATACAGGGCCTGTTAATGCAGCACAGCCTCCTTATATGAATCCATATGGTATGGGTCCGGTGGGAACAAGTCCTTATGGGATGCCAGGTTACCATGATGAGAGCCTTTAATACACCAAATCATAAAAAGGGAGACGATGATTATTTTGATCGTCTCCTCTCTTATTTTCAATCACAGTTCTATGAGCGAATCCTTCAGATGGTTCCGATTCGAAAATTTGTTATTTATTTAAGAACAGATAAAAATACTTACGTTCTAAAAGGGTATCATACCAACAATAGGCTAAGACTCCAAGAAGCCTTTACAGCCACTCTGAAAAAAGAAGGATTTACAAAGACCTATTTATTTTTGACTTCCCCTGTGAGAGAACAGCTGTTTTTTGAAGGAACCTACTTTGGATGTATGGAGTACATACCTCCAAATAAAACGGTATTTTCGTTCCACTCACATAAAAATCGTCAAGAAGGAATTGAGTTATTGGAACAATTTCACCAAACCACGGCATCGTTTGAAGCACGCTATCGAACCTTACTGCCAAAAGGACATCTCATCGAAAAATGGTCGGAACGATTAAATGTATTTTCCAATAATCTTCCCTATATTGACTATTTTATCAATGAGCCAGTAATCAAGGAAATGCTTGCTTGGGCAAACTGGTCACTGGAAGGGATGGAAAATAACCGGAGTTTCTTTCAAACTGAACCCACTCTTATTCTCCATGGGGACGTAGCCCATCATAATTTCTTAAGGGACACAGGGGGACAATTAAATCTTATTGATTTTGATTTAATTAGCATTGGTCCTGCTTCCTTTGATTATTTACAATATGCTAACCGGATTTTACCTTATCTTGATTGGTCGTTCGAAAAACTTTCAAGTCTGAAACAAATAAAGAAATATTTACACGAAGCCGCTTTTTTATATGCATTAGCCTATCCAGCTGATATTTTTCGGGAATGGAATCGAATGATTCGTGAAAAATCTTATATGGACCATATGAAATATAAACAGGTAATGGACTTAACAATCAGTCAGTTTTATGCTAGGAAAAAATTTATTGATCAATTAAAGGAGTTAGTGGACTAAACAAAGTTGGAATTTTCCGTCTGAATGAAATCCCCTCAAAAATAACACCCTATTAATGAGCATGGGTTTTACATGCTCAGGATGTTAATGGAGGGGGTTTTTTCGCTTGAACAAGAAACAGTGGATGATTCCTCTTTCAGCCACATTAATGTTGGGGCTGGCTGGATGTGCAGGTAATAATGATCGTGCAGGCGTTAATGATAACAATAAAAATTCTTTAAATCCGGTCGGATATTACTCCAATGAAAACCACCCAACCTCAAATAATGATTTTTTTAGAGATGACGACGGGGCAATTACGGAAATGATGGATCATTCTCTAGGGGATGAGGATCTAGTTACGAATGAAAACAGAAAAAGGCAGCTTCAAACAAAGGATGGACATGGGAATCCAACGAATCCCACAAAACCTTTAGCTTCTCATGACCGTAATTTCTTCCAACGCGATAATCGCTTTAGTACGAGTGATATGAATTATCACGGTCATCTAAATGTTAATACCAGAAATACTGGGGTGGCTACCGACCCCGACTTTCAAAATAATGTTACAAATAAAATCAGAAACAAGGTAGGTGCGGTTCCGAATGTACAGGCCGTTCGATCCGTTTCCTACGGAAATACGATCATCGTTTCTGTGAATTTAAATAACCATGGTAAAGCTGCAGCTACCAAAAGAGCGATTCAAAAAGCAGTTCAGCCATACGCAAATGGAAGAACGGTAAAGGTCATCATTGATGAGGGAACCCTTGGCCGCGACCGTAACTTTTATAATGATAGTCAGCAGGAAAAGGGCGGAAGATAATTCCTTCAGGGTTGAGGGTAAAGCTATTTAGCTTTACCCTTTTTAACATGTAATGGCGGATAAAAAGGCAAAATAAGGCTAAACTAGTACTGTATAGAATGTTCAATTTTTAACAATAAGAGGTGAGTAGCATGAGGTATCATTGGATGGCATGGTGTAGGTATATGTTCGCCGGAATCGCTGTTCTTCTCTTCATGTTTATTTTTAATGCCGAGGAAATGACCATTCTTGGCTCGGCCGCTCCCATGGATAACCATCAGAAAGAGGAAAAAACTGAACCTCTAAATATGAAGGTTATTTTGGAAAGGGTTTATTTGGATGGGGAAATAAGTCAAGAAGTGGTCAATGAAACAAGCTGGTCCTTGGAGAACTTTTGGGCTAAGTATGACCAATGGCAGCTGATTGACATTGACGGATCGACATTGGTTTTTCAAAAGCAAGTCAATGACATATCACCCCTGCTAAAAGCAAATGGCTTTTTTGGAATTACCGAAGACGGTGTTTTGAGCATATTTAATGGAAAACCAGGCCAATTAAGAATTATACAATCATTTTTTCAAATAGATATTAAGAAGCTGGAAAGCACAAAGCAAGAAGAATTGATTCAAGGCATTCCAATCAAAAATAAGGATCGATATGTAGAAGTTTTAGAGACTTTTAAGCCTTATTCTTTAAAAAAAGAATAGAATTATCAAATAATCAGACTGATGCCGCCCATTCAGCCTGGTTTTTTTTTGAAAATAGAGGTCGATTAGGGTGTTTCTGAAGTTCTAAGAGCGAATTTCAAGTAGTAATGAGCGAATTCGGAGTTTTAATGAGCGAATTTCATAGTTTAATGAGCGAATTCCGCACTTCAATGAGCGAATCTCAAACTTCAATCAGCGAATATCAAACCCCAATCAGCGAATTCCGCATTTCAATCAGCGAATCCCAAACCTCAATCAGCGAATCCATATTCCGAATAGTTTGATGTTTCTCCCAATAGTTATTTTCTATAACTAACTCAAAATTGTATGGTAGAATGAAATACAGTGTAAAACTAGGGGAGAGAATTCAAGTGTACGAATTTATTAAAGGGACCGTCGAATTTGTCGGGCCAGAATATATAGTGATTGAGAACAACGGAATCGGCTATCAAATTGCAACGCCCAATCCGTTTATCTATGCAGGTAAAATGGAAACAATGGTAACAGTGTTTACTTACCATTATGTTCGTGAGGACATCTTCGCCCTCTACGGATTTGAAATAAGAGAAGAGAAAAAGCTTTTTACAAAATTATTAAATGTCTCAGGAATTGGTCCCAAAGGGGCACTGGCCATCCTCGCTTCTGGTGAAGTGCAGCAGGTGGTTACGGCTGTTGAAAATGAAGATGAGAGTTTCCTTGTCAAATTCCCGGGAGTTGGCAAAAAAACGGCTCGTCAAATGATCCTGGACCTAAAAGGAAAATTGCAGGACATTGTTCCAGACTATTTCCCCAATTTATTTAATGCCGACCAACTTGAGCTACATACACAAAAAGGTAATTCAAATTTAGAAGAAGCCATTCTTGCCTTGAAAGCATTAGGTTATTCCGAGAAAGAAATCAAAAAGATAACACCTGAGTTAAGAAAAGAACAAATGTCTACGGACCAATACATTAAAAAAGCCCTGCAGCGGCTTTTAAAATAGGTGATGATTCATGGAAGACCGGATTATATCTAGTGAAGTTAACGAGAGCGAGATGAGCATAGAACAAAGCCTAAGGCCGCAAGTTCTCAGTCAATATATAGGACAAGATCAAGTAAAGGAAAATCTCGATATTTATATAAAGGCTGCAAAAATGCGGAAGGAAACGTTAGATCATGTGCTGCTTTATGGTCCGCCCGGTTTGGGGAAAACGACGCTTGCTGTCATTATCGCGAATGAAATGGGTGTAAATATCCGGACCACTTCAGGACCAGCAATCGAAAGACCCGGTGATTTAGCAGCGATTCTTACTGCACTTGAGCCTGGAGATGTATTATTTATTGATGAAATCCATCGCTTGCAACGGACGATTGAAGAAGTTCTTTATCCTGCGATGGAGGATTTTTGCCTTGATATTGTTATCGGGAAGGGACCAAGTGCGAGGTCTGTCCGGCTTGATCTTCCACCGTTTACTCTGGTTGGTGCGACAACAAGGGCAGGTTCCTTATCGGCCCCATTACGCGACCGGTTTGGAGTTTTAAGTCGTCTCGAGTATTATAAAGAAGACCAATTGAAAAATATTGTCCTGCGAACAGCCGAAGTGTTCGGAACTGAAATCGATGACCTTTCCGCAGCAGAAATTGCTCGGAGATCACGGGGGACCCCGAGGATTGCGAACCGCCTCCTCCGCAGGGTGAGAGATTTTGCCCAGGTAAGAGGGGATGGAACGATTGACCTTGCTCTGGCACGAGAAGCGCTGGAACTCCTTCAAGTCGATAAACTCGGCTTAGACCATATCGACCATAAACTGCTGAAGGGTATTATCGAAAGATTCCGCGGTGGACCCGTCGGCCTGGATACCATTGCAGCTTCAATTGGAGAAGAATCTGAAACGATCGAAGATGTCTATGAACCATACTTATTACAAATTGGCTTTTTACAAAGAACTCCACGGGGCCGAGTGGTAACCTCACTGGTCTATCACCATTTTGGTATGGAGGTTCCTCCCCCGAGATAACATACGTTAGGCTTTGTCCGGTGGAGGGTTTCGCATTTCTTATTAAAAAATAGATTAGGGTGTCATAATATGAAGGTAGATTTATTTGATTTTCATTTGCCGGAGGAATTAATTGCACAGGTACCGCTTCATAATCGGACTGACAGCCGATTGATGGTTCTTGATAAACAATCAGGCGAAATAAAGCATGAAATATTTAAAGATGTGATTGAATATTTGCGTGAAGGAGATTGCCTTGTCTTAAATGATACAAAGGTACTTCCTGCACGTCTTTTTGGTGTCAAAAAAGATACAGGTGCCAAAATTGAAGTGTTACTCTTGAAACAGCTGGAAGGAGATAGCTGGGAGACTCTTATCAAACCCGCAAAAAGAGTGAAAGAAGGGACCGAAATCGATTTCGGCGATGGATTACTTACGGCCGTTTGCACTGGCACCTCGGACCATGGCGGGCGTGTCTTAGAATTCAAATATGAAGGCATTTTTTATGAGGTGCTTGACCAGTTAGGTGAAATGCCGCTCCCACCATACATAAAAGAGCAGCTAGAGGACCGGGATCGGTATCAGACAGTGTATGCGCGTGAACCTGGTTCAGCCGCAGCGCCAACAGCAGGTCTTCATTTTACAGACAGCTTATTAGAAGAGATTAAAGCAAAAGGTGTCCATATTGCCTTTATTACCCTCCATGTCGGACTGGGGACTTTCCGTCCTGTGAGTGTAGATGATGTCTTAGAGCATGATATGCACTCTGAATTTTATATGATGACAGAGGGGACAGCCCGGTTGCTAAATGAGGTTAGGAGTAATGGGGGCAGAATAATTTCAGTAGGGACAACCTCCACTCGCACCCTTGAAACCATTGCCTCAGCAAATGATGGACATTTTATAGAAGGAAGCGGCTGGACAAATATTTTTATTTATCCCGGCTATGAATTTAAAGCCATTGATGGAATGATTACGAACTTTCACTTACCAAAATCAACCTTGATAATGCTTGTCAGTGCGTTAGCAGGCAGAGAACATGTGTTACATGCCTATCAAACTGCTGTAGCTGAGCGGTATCGTTTTTTTAGTTTTGGTGATGCGATGTTGATCATCTAAGGATTGCATTAGGAAGGAGACAAAATATTGACTGCTATTCGTTATGAATTAATTAAGACATGTAAACAAACGGGGGCCCGGCTTGGCAGGGTCCATACCCCGCACGGATCATTTGATACTCCTGCATTTATGCCTGTTGGTACACTTGCTACTGTAAAAACAATGTCACCCGAAGATCTAAAGGAAATGGGTGCAGGAATCATCTTAAGTAACACCTATCATCTATGGCTCCGACCTGGACACG
The DNA here is from genome assembly GCF_036966985.1 of Neobacillus drentensis. Classification (GTDB taxonomy): domain Bacteria; phylum Bacillota; class Bacilli; order Bacillales; family Cytobacillaceae; genus Neobacillus; species Neobacillus drentensis_E. The sequence goes on from NZ_JBALSN010000080.1 coordinate 7,054, forward strand.
AAATTATTAAGGAAGCGGGCGGATTACATAAGTTTATGAACTGGGACCGGGCAATCCTTACCGATTCAGGTGGATTTCAGGTATTTAGTTTAAGTGAATTCCGTAAAATTGAAGAAGAAGGAGTCCATTTCCGCAACCATATGAGTGGTGAAAAATTATTTTTATCACCAGAAAAGGCGATGGAAATTCAAAATGCCCTTGGCTCCGATATTATGATGGCCTTTGATGAATGCCCGCCATTTCCTGCCACATACGAGTATATGCAAAAGTCTGTGGAGCGAACATCACGCTGGGCGGAGCGTTGTTTAACAGCGCATAACCGACCAAATGACCAAGGCTTATTTGGAATCGTTCAAGGTGGAGAATATGAGGAACTTCGCAAACAGAGTGCGAGAGACCTTGTTTCCTTAGACTTTCCAGGATATGCTGTTGGAGGTTTGTCTGTTGGTGAACCAAAAGATGTCATGAACCGTGTCCTTGAGTTTACGACACCATTGTTACCAACGAATAAACCACGTTATTTAATGGGAGTGGGATCGCCAGACTCGTTAATTGACGGCTCGATTCGTGGAATTGATATGTTTGACTGTGTATTGCCAACACGAATTGCCAGAAATGGAACATTGATGACAAGCACTGGCCGTCTTGTCGTGAAAAATGCACAATATGCGCGTGATTTTGGCCCGCTTGATGAAAATTGTGATTGCTACACTTGCCGAAATTACAGCCGTGCATACATCCGCCACTTAATTAAATGCGATGAAACGTTTGGAATTCGCTTAACGTCTTACCATAATCTCTATTTTCTGTTAAGATTAATGGAGAAAGTCAGACAAGCTATTATGGAAGACCGGCTTGGTGATTTTAGAGAAGAATTTTTTGAACGTTATGGTTTTAATAAGCCGAACGCGAAAAATTTCTAATAGATGTATATTGAAAGGAGGGAAACAGGATGTCTGGAGGAATTGGTACAATCATTCCATTAATATTAATGTTTGTGTTATTTTATTTCCTATTAATTCGCCCGCAACAAAAGCGCCAAAAAGCGGTTCAGAAAATGCAAAACGATTTAAAAAAGGGTGATAAAATCGTCACGATTGGTGGACTACATGGTTTTATAGATTCAATTGATGATAATAAAGCCGTTATTAAATGTGGTGACGGAAGCCGTCTTACATTTGACCGTAATGCTATTCGTGAAGTCACTGCTGATGCAGGCGAAAGCGTTAACCTTTCAAAATAATAACAAACAAAAAAGGAAGCCGCGGTGTCGGCTTCCTTTTTTTTAGATTATGCAGATCTTCGAGAATTGTTTGTAGAAATATTTACCCCTAAAATACCACCCATCATCGCAATTAATGTGTAGCAAGTATGATAAACTACTTGTTCGGCATTAAACAAGCGATCATATCCTAGGTACTGGAACAAAAAAACTATGACGGAGTAGATTATCCCAGTTACTCCCCCAATAAGCCAGCCCTTTTCTTTTCTTTTTCCTCCAGATAAAAAACCGCCACCGAATAGACCGATAAATGATAATGCTGTAATTACGTATTGGAGTGATACCTCACGTGCAGACGTGAACCTAAGGATAAACGCAAATATTAGGCTGCTAATTACAGCAAAAACGAGAATAAAAATTAATCCGTACAGAATGGAAGTGCCAAAGCTTTTCGATTCGATTTTAACTCTCCCCCTTCAATTGCCCTCTAGGCTGGCATTTATATAAACGCTTTAGTGCCAGCACCTAGTAAAGTTTCTTCCTAGTACAAGCGTATTCGTGGAAGGAGAAAAGTAGAATAAATTTTATAGGTTTTTTTAAATGGAATAGGGTGTTGGTATTTTATTCCGCTAATTTTTCACTTTAAAATGCAAACAATATCGTTGAATGTATAAAAAGGGGCGACAGTTATGGAAGAATATGTGACGATTGTGTATCGAACATTGTTTTTTTATGTACTTATCCTAGTTATTTTTCGTGTAATGGGGAAAAGGGAAATTGGAGAATTAAGTATTCTGGATCTCGTTGTTTTTATCATGATTGGTGAAATGGCTGTTGTTTCAATCGATGAACCAAAGGATCCTTTGATTTATACAGTTGTGCCCATGATTTTACTAATGCTCATTCAAATACTTCTAGCACTCATTTCTTTAAAGAGTAAAAAATTTCGTAATCTCATTGATGGGCAGCCAAGCATTATTATTAATCGGGGGAAAATTGATGAGAAGGCGATGCGGAAGCAGCGGTACAATTTTGATGATTTAATGACACAACTCCGTGAAAAGGACATTCGCAGTATTGCTGACGTTGAGTTTGCAATTCTTGAATCCTCCGGTAGTTTGTCCGTCATTGAAAAGTTAAAGAATGATAACGCAGAATCTCAGCAAGGTGATATTACAATCCCTTTAATACTAGATGGAAATATTGATGATGAAAATTTAATAAGAATTAATAAAACAAATCTCTGGCTGCGGCAGGAGTTGAAAAAACAGGGTTATCGGGATGTTAAGAAGATCTCTTTTTGTAGTTTTGAAAACGGAAAGTTCTTTATCGACTTAAAGGATGAATGAACAAAAGACACGCGCGTGCGTGTCTTATTTCTTTAGGCAAATATGTTTCCAATCCAAGGAATTCGTTTTAGTTCATCCCTTTTTATTAGACCTAACATAAGTACCAATACAATATATGAACTGCCCATGGCTAGTAATGATAGTAGGACTCTTATGGTTAACGGTTCATTAAGGATTAGGTGTGCAAATGACCAATAGCCAAGCCAGCCAGACCCACCCATAACAAGAAATCCCTTTACATAATCACGAACATAAAATGAAAAGGAAATCTTTTTTAATACCGTAGCAAAGTGAAGAACGGTGACTAAAACAAAGCCGACAAGAATCCCAATTGCCACCCCATTAATACCAAAGGAAGCTTGGGATGCTAGTAAAAAGATGACTGCTGTTTTAACGATGGCACCAATCAGACTATTAATCATAGCTGCCCGGGCAAGGTTCAATGCCTGCAAAACTGCCTGTAATGGTCCTTGATAGTAATAAAAGAGGAAGAACGGAGCCATCAACCGGATAAAATAAGAGCCCTTTGCTGAGCCGTACATAAGTTGCATTAATGGGTCAGCCAATACGTAGAGAACAACAACGGCCAATCCACCGGATAAGAAGGCAAACCTTAAAGCTTGCTGTAATCGGTATTCAATTAATTTTTTGTTGTTTTGGGTATTGGCTTCACTAATCGCAGGGACTAGTGAAGTGGCCAATGAAAAAGTGATGAAAGACGGTAACATCAATAGCGGCATGGCAAAACCGGTTAGGGCACCATATTGTTTGGTAGCTTCGACGGTGACGACACCTGCGAGGGCTAAGCTATGAACAACAACAATTGGTTCAAAGAACCATGCCACGGACCCAATCATCCGGCTTCCCATAGTCGGCAGGGCAATATCCATTAAGTCTTTAAATGTTTGTTTCCCACTGTGAACAAATTGAAAGAATTTTTTCCGGAGCCTAAAACGTTTTTTTAATTTAAAGGTAGTCATTAAATAAATGAGTGAGACAAGTTCACCGATCACCGAAGCGATCATGGCAGCAGCGGCTGCATATTCGATTCCATATGGTAGGAACGCACTTGTCATCACGGCTATCAGGGAAATACGTACGAATTGTTCTAAAATTTGTGAGATTGCAGACGGACGCATCTGTTGTCTTCCTTGAAAGTATCCTCGCAGCACCGAGGAAATCGCAATCACGGGAACGACTGGAGCTATGGCAATTAAAGGATAAAAGGTTCGTGGGTCCGTAAACAATGTTTTCGAAAGCAGTGGTGCAAGTAATAATAGTGCCGGGGTAAAAATAAGTGACAATGAAATCGTTATCGCCAAGGAAACAACAAGAATTTTTTTAATCTCTGCAAAATTTCCTTTCGCTTCTGCCTCAGCTACATTTTTTGAAATAGCCACAGGCAGTCCCATCTGAGTAAGTGTCACTACAAGGATAAACGTAGGAAACGCCATCATATAAAGGCCCACGCCTTCTTCTCCTATACTTCGAGCTATAACAATTCGATTTATGAAACCAAGGACTCTTGTGATAAGGCCTGCGATTAATAGGATAAAGGTCCCTTTTAAAAACTTCGACATGCGGATTCCCACCTTCTCAAATAAGAAGAATTCATATACAATTAACTATATGCGTAAGGGTGGACAAAGCATGACAAGTTGTAACAGCTTTTTGGCAAGGTTCAATTAAAGGGGAGATTTTCCAAGGAGGCAGTCGTAATGGATGAAAGTCACAGATTCGAACATTTTCGCCCCCAGGTCCAGCCGGCCGTAGCGAGTAAACTTTTAGAGTTTCAGCTGCTAGGGCTTGATTCGGTATCAGAGCAGGAACTTTGGGATTTTTTAATTAAGAAAAAGTGGAAAAAAATCAAGGAAGATATGAAACTGTACGAAATAATCCAAGAAATACTGTCTGTTAAAGCAAGTGATTATCTCAATTTTGCGACGATAGAGGCCTATAAAGCTTCTGAGTTCTCCATGGATGATGAAGATGAATTAAAGGAACTGTTAAAATAGAAATACTATATATGTTTGATATTATTGTAAATTGACAGCCAATCCATCTTCTTTCATAATGAAGGAAGTGACTTTTTTCTTATTTTTATATAAGGATGAGACGGAACAGTGCTGATGCACATGCATTAAGGAGGAACAATACATAATGGTAAAGCGTAGTAGAATCGTTGCTTTCTTGCTTGTGGTCCTAATTATCGGAAGCACAATGGGAGCAACTACCAAGAACATATTAAACAATATTAAACTCGGGCTAGACCTGCAAGGTGGATTTGAGGTCTTGTACGATGTTAAACCAGCGAAAAAAGGACAAAAAATTGATAAAGAAGTAATGGCTAGCACAGCTGAAGCACTTGACAGACGGATCAATGTCCTTGGTGTAAGCGAACCGAATATTCAAATTGAGGGGAATAACCGTATTCGTGTTCAACTAGCTGGGGTTACCGATCAAAACCAAGCCCGTGAGATTTTATCTACCCAGGCAAATCTAACTTTCCGAGATGCTAATGATAAATTGATGATGGATGGCTCTGACTTAAAACAAGGCGGTGCTAAGCAAACCTTTGATGAAACTGGAGCTCCAAGCGTTTCCCTAACATTAAAGAGTGCGGACAAATTCCGTAAGGTGTCCGAACAAATTATGAATATGGCTCCAAATAATGTCCTTGTTATTTGGCTTGATTTTCAAGAAGGAAAAGACTCTTTTAAAGAGGAAGTAACAAAAGAGAACCCAAAATACTTATCAGCACCAACAGTAAAACAAATTTTTAATCAAAACACCGTTTCGATCGTTGGTAGTTTCACAACTGAAGAATCGCAAACTTTGGCTTCGCTTTTAAATGCTGGGTCGTTACCAGTTAAGCTTGATGAGGTATACTCCACTTCGGTTGGGGCTAAGTTCGGGGAACAGGCATTAAATGATACGGTTATAGCTGGAATCATTGGTGTCATTATTATTTATCTGTTTATGATTTTCTATTATCGTTTTCCAGGACTTATTGCAACCGTTACATTAACTATTTTTACTTATCTAGTTTTATTAATTTTCGATTGGATGAATGGTGTTCTTACTTTACCGGGAATTGCCGCGATTATTCTCGGAATCGGTATGGCAGTTGATGCCAATATTATTACTTATGAACGGATTAGAGAAGAACTAAAGGTAGGCAGAAGCATTAAATCTGCATTCCAAGCTGGTGAGCAACATGCATTTACAGCCATTTTTGACGCAAACTTAACGACAATGTTAACAGCGGGTGTTTTATTCTTTTACGGGACAAGTTCTGTAAAAGGCTTTGCAACTATGTTACTTGTGAGTGTACTTATGAGCTTTCTTACCAATGTTTATGGTGCAAGGCTGTTACTAGGGTTATGGGTCCACAGTGGTTTATTAAATAACAAACCAGGATGGTTTGCTGTACGCAAGTCCCAAATTAGATCTATTAATGAAAATATAGATACAACCGAACTGCCGACTCGATTTGATAAAATTGATTTTGTTAAACTTAGGAATAAAGTATTCATCCTATCGGGAGTTCTCATTGTTGCTGGAATCATTGCTATTTCGATATTCCGTATGAATTTGGGGATTGATTTTTCAAGTGGTACACGTGTAGAGGTTCAATCAAAAACACCTTTAACAACTACTCAAGTTGAAAATGCTTTTACGAAACTAAATTTAACACCAGATGATGTTGTCATTTCTGGTGAGAAAAAGGAAATTGGGGCAGTCCGAATGATTGGGGTACTGTCAAAAAATGAAATTGCCACTTTAAAAGCAGATTTTAAAAAGCAATTTGGCTATGAGCCGAATGTTAGCACTGTTTCTCCTACTGTTGGAAAAGAACTAGCGAAAAATGCCTTTTTTGCTGTCTTGTTTGCATCAATCGGTATTATTCTCTACGTTTCGATTCGATTTGAAGCATATATGGCAATCGCAGCGATTGCGGCCATCCTTCACGATGCCTTTTTTATGATTGCTATTTTTAGTATTACAAGACTTGAAGTCGATTTAAACTTTATCGCAGCAATCTTAACTATTATTGGGTACTCAAACCATGATACGATTGTTACTTTCGACAGAGTTCGTGAGAATATGCAAAAGAAAAAACGGCTTAAAACAGTTCAGGATATTGCTGATGTGGTAAATGTAAGTATTCGTCAAACATTAACTCGGTCATTTAACACTGTTTTAACCGTCCTTATTACGGTAGTATGCTTAATGATTTTTGGAAGCCCGTCGATTTTTAACTTCTCCATCGCATTATTTGTTGGATTAATTGTTGGTGTATACTCTTCCGTCTTTGTCGCAGGTTCTTTATGGTATGTTATGAAATGTAAAGAACTGAAAAAGAAGGGCGTTATTAAAACGGTAAAAGAAAAAAGAAAATATTCTGATCAACCACAAGTATAAATTTTTGAAACAAACCGCAGACCCTCTGTGGTTTTTTCTTTTCATTGAATCCTGTCCTGCACTCCTGTATAATGAGAAAGTCTGAGGGGTGAACATACACATGTTAAGTTCGAAAACTAGATGGATTGTTCGGAAATCCGATGAGCAACTTATTAAAAAGCTTGAAACTGAATTAAAAATTACGCCTCTTGTCGCTTCACTGCTTGTTAATCGTGGCTTTGATACCGTTGAATCAGCGCGGTATTTTTTATTTGGAAAGGAAGAGTTTCACGATCCTTTTCTTTTAAAAGGGATGGATATAGCAGTTAATAGAATTCGTCAAGCCATTGAACAACAAGAGCCGATTCTTATATACGGTGATTATGACGCGGATGGAGTCAGCAGTACATCCGTATTAATGATTACACTGCGTGATCTTGGTGCCAATGTTCAATTTTATATCCCTAACCGTTTCACGGAAGGTTATGGTCCAAACGAGACTGCATTCCGTCGTGCTGCGGAAAACGGAATAAAATTAATTATTACTGTGGATACTGGAATATCAGCTGTCCATGAGGCAGCCATTGCCGAAGAGCTGGGATTGGATCTAATTATTACTGATCACCATGAACCAGGGCCAGTTTTACCAACGGCACTTGCAATTATCCATCCAAAGCTCCCTGATAGTACCTATCCGTTTCGTGAGCTGGCTGGAGTAGGTGTAGCCTTTAAATTAGCCCATGCCCTCTACGGAGAAGTGCCAGAGCATTTGTTAGAAATTGCTGTGATAGGAACGATTGCTGATTTAGTCTCTCTCAAAGATGAGAATCGACTGATTGCTAAAAAAGGACTTGAAAAGTTAAAAACAACCAAAAATATTGGCCTGAAAGCCATATTAAAACTGGCAGGGGCTGATCCCCTGTCAATAAATGAAGAAACGATTGGTTTTACTCTCGCGCCAAGGATTAACGCCGTTGGCCGTTTAGAAGATGCTGACCTTGCCGTCCAGCTAATCTTAACAGATGATCCAATCGAGGCAGAGCACTTGGCAGCGGAAATGGATGACCTTAATAAGTCCAGACAGTCAATTGTTAATGCGATTACGACTGAGGCAATGGAAGAGGTTGAAACGCACTTTCCAATTGCAACCAATAAAGTTCTTGTCATCGGTAAGGAAGGCTGGAATGCTGGTGTCATAGGTATTGTCGCCTCCAGGCTGGTTGAAAAGTATTATCGGCCGGTGATTGTTTTAAATTTTGACCCGGAAAAGGGAGTTGCAAAGGGTTCTGCCCGTAGTATTGCTGGATTTGATCTCTTTAAGAATTTATCAACCTGCCGTGACATTCTGCCTCACTTTGGCGGGCATCCAATGGCAGCAGGAATGACCTTAAACCTAGAGGATGTTGCTGAACTTCGCACACGGTTAAATACACTGGCAGAAGAGCAGCTTACCGATGAAGATTTTATTCCGGTGACCTATCTTGATGAGGAAATTCAACTTGAGCATGTTAGTTTATCATCATTAGATGAGATGAGTCTTTTAGCTCCTTTTGGTATGGACAACCCAAAGCCAAAGGTTTTAATAAATAATGTTGATATATCAAGTATCAGAAAAATTGGCAGTGAGCAAAACCATTTAAAGCTCCTTGTAAAAGAAAAGGATGCAAATCTGGATGGGGTCGGTTTTGGGTTAGGCCACTTGGTGGACCATATCTCACCTGCATCAAAAATTTCATTAATTGGAGAATTATCAGTCAACGAATGGAACAATATACGTAAACCACAAATTTTTATCCATGATGTCGCAGTAGAGTCATGGCAATTATTTGATTATCGAGGACAAAAGCGCCTAAACAGTCTTTCGAATACAGTCCCAGTAGAAAACCGGAAATTTATAATCTTTAATGAAGAGCATCTTGGAAAAATAAACCCTAATTTGATGGCCGAGACCACTCTAATTCAGGATATAGAGGCAGCAAAATCTTTCGATGGGAAAAAGGCGAATATTGTTCTGGTTGATTTTCCCTCATCAAAAGAGATTCTCAAGGTTTTATTTAAAGGAAAACAACCTGCAAGGATTTATGCTTATTTTTATAAAGAATCTAGTGATTTCTTCAGCACGGTTCCGACGCGTGATCATTTTAAATGGTTTTATGCTTTCCTCTTAAAGAAAGGGCCAATTGATCTTAGACGTAATGGTGATGACCTTGCTAAACATCGCGGTTGGTCACAGGAAACCATTAACTTTATGTCAAAGGTGTTTTCTGACCTAGATTTTGTTACAATAAACAATGGATTTATCACTTTAAAAACTGGAGCGCAAAAGCGTGACTTAACGGACTCTCGAACCTATCAGTTAAAACAAGCACAATATGAACTTGAAAGAGAGTTATTGTTTTCGTCCTTTCAAGAATTAAAAGGCTGGTTCGATCAAGTAATTCAAGAGTCGGTTGAATTTGAGGAGGCAATTACAGAATGGACTTAAAGGAATTTATTACAATTGTGCCTGACTGGCCAAAAGAAGGAATTAAATTTAAAGATATTACTCCTTTGATGAATAATGGTGAAGCATATAAATATGCAACTGACCAAATCGTTGCATACGCGAAAGAACGTCAAATTGATCTAATTGTTGGACCTGAAGCCCGTGGTTTCATTATTGGCTGTCCTGTGGCTTATGCCTTAGGTATTGGCTTTGCCCCTGTTCGTAAAGAAGGAAAGCTTCCTAGAGAAACCATTAAGGTAGGTTATGGTCTTGAATATGGGAAAGATATTCTAACCATCCATAAAGATGCTATTAAGCCGGGGCAACGCGTCCTTATCACGGATGATTTGTTAGCTACTGGTGGAACAATTGATGCTACGATTCAATTAGTGGAGCAGCTTGGCGGTGTAGTTGCCGGTATTGCTTTCCTTGTTGAGTTAAGCTATTTAGAAGGCAGACAAAAACTTGATGGTTATGATGTTTTAACATTAATGCATTATTAAACCATTAGTGAGGGCACTCGAAGCGCGAGTGCTCTCTTTATATAATTAAAGACTATGATAGAGGCTATTTTTAATTTTTACCACACTGTTGATTGGAGTGGAAGGCGCGAAGACTCC
>NZ_JBALSN010000080.1:17221-17838 GCF_036966985.1 Neobacillus drentensis
ACGGAAATCAACAGTCAAATTAACAGAGCAGAATAAAAAAACTTCTCAATCCCTTTACATCTTGGCTATTTTTTTCGATAATAGTAACAATCATTCATATTCAAGGAACTAATTTTAGCGAATGACATTTATATAAATAAAATGAGACGAAAATAAAGGTGATTTCATGGCGAATGATTTAGTGTTGACAGCCGACCAAGTCATCGACAAGACTCGGAACTACTTAAATGAGGAACATGTTGAATTAGTAAAAAATGCATACGAATTCGCAAAACATGCTCATCGTGAACAATATCGAAAATCAGGCGAACCCTACATCATCCACCCGATCCAGGTTGCGGGTATTTTAGCTGACTTGGAGATGGATCCTGCTACGGTTGCTGCTGGTTTTCTTCACGACGTCGTTGAAGATACGAGTGTATCCTTAAAAGATATAGAAACAGCTTTTAATGACGAAGTGGCGATGCTTGTCGACGGGGTAACAAAATTAGGGAAAATTAAATATAAATCTCACGAAGAACAGCAAGCAGAAAATCACAGAAAAATGTTTGTGGCCATGGCTCAGGATATCCGGGTTATTCTGATTAAGCTTGCCGACCGTTTGCATAATATGCGGA
>NZ_JBALSN010000080.1:17857-21525 GCF_036966985.1 Neobacillus drentensis
TTAAACATCTTCCTTTAGAAAAGCAGCGTCGGATTTCAAATGAAACACTTGAAATTTTTGCACCTTTGGCACATCGTCTGGGGATCTCAAAGATTAAATGGGAGCTCGAAGATACAGCATTAAGGTATTTAAATCCGCAGCAATACTATCGAATTGTAAACTTAATGAAAAAGAAGCGAGCCGAACGCGAGCAATATTTAGAGGATGTCATTGAAGAAGTAAAAAGCCGAATGGGAGAAGTGGCTATTAAAGCAGAGCTTTCTGGCCGTCCTAAGCATATTTATAGTATTTACCGAAAAATGGCTTTGCAAAATAAGCAGTTCAGTGAAATTTATGATTTACTAGCCGTACGTATCGTCGTTAACAGTATTAAAGATTGCTATGCTGTCTTAGGGATCATTCACACCTGCTGGAAGCCGATGCCTGGCCGTTTTAAGGATTATATTGCGATGCCAAAGCCGAATATGTATCAATCGTTACATACCACGGTAATCGGGCCAAAGGGAGATCCGCTTGAGGTTCAGATTAGGACGAAGGAAATGCATCGGATTGCGGAATTCGGGGTTGCGGCTCACTGGGCATATAAAGAGGGCAAAGAAGCAATCAATGATAGCACTACTTTTGAACAAAAATTAACCTGGTTTAGAGAAATTCTTGAATTTCAAAATGATACTGCCAATGCGGAAGAGTTTATGGAGTCATTGAAAATCGACTTATTTTCCGATATGGTGTTTATATTTACGCCAAAAGGTGATGTGATCGAGTTGCCATCTGGTTCTGTTCCTATTGATTTTGCTTATCGAATTCATTCTGAAATTGGCAATAAGACGATAGGTGCAAAAGTGAATGGCAAAATGGTTACCCTTGACTATCGACTTAAAACCGGCGATATTATTGAAATTCTTACTTCGAAACATTCATACGGCCCAAGTCAGGATTGGTTGAAGCTTGCGCAAACATCGCAGGCGAAAAACAAGATTCGTGCTTTCTTTAAGAAACAGCGCCGGGATGAAAACGTTGATAAAGGTAAAGAGTTAGTTGAAAAAGAAATTCGTAATATGGAATTTGATATTAAAGAAATATTAACCACAGACAATCTGAAAAAAGTTGCTGAGAAGTTTAATTTTTCCAATGAAGAAGATATGTATGCAGCGGTTGGCTACAATGGAGTAACGGCCTTACAGGTGGCAAACCGTCTGACGGAGAAATGGCGTAAAAAGAGAGATCAAGAACAGAGTTCGAATATTACCAATGCGATAACGGATTTAAAAACCTTCCCAGCAACGAAAAAGCGTGAATCTGGTGTCCGTGTATCCGGCATCGATAATTTATTGATTCGATTATCAAGATGCTGTAACCCTGTACCTGGCGATGAAATTGTCGGTTTTATTACTAAAGGACGCGGGGTATCTGTTCATCGTTCGGACTGCACGAATATCGATTCCAATGATGCCCAGTCAAGGTTGATCCCGGTTGAATGGGAATCTTCTTTAAATGACCGGAAAGAATATAATGTTGACATCGAAATTAGCGGCTATGACCGCAGAGGGCTTCTGAATGAAGTGCTTCAAGCGGTAAATGAAACGAAAACCAATATCTCTGCTGTTTCTGGTAAAACGGATCGAAATAAAATGGCAACGATTAACATGTCTATTGCGATTCACAATGTGGCTCACTTACAAAAGGTGGTCGAGCGCATTAAACAGATCCCAGATATCTATTCAGTACGTCGAATGATGAATTAAGGAGTTTCAAAATGCGTGTAGTTGTTCAACGAAGTAAAAATGCCAGTGTAACCGTTGCCGGGGAAGTAACGGGGCAAATAACCAAAGGGCTTGTCTTACTTGTCGGTGTTACCCATGATGATAAGGAAGAGGACGCGGCCTATCTAGCTGATAAAATTGCTAATCTCCGTATTTTTGAAGATGAAGATGGAAAGATGAATTTCTCTTTAATGGATGTTGGTGGTGAAATCCTCTCAGTATCGCAATTTACCCTTTACGGTGATTGTCGAAAGGGAAGAAGGCCAAATTTCATGGGTGCGGCACGTCCAGACCAGGCTATTGAACTTTATGAGGTTTTTAATAGCTTGCTCCGTGAAAAAGGAATTCGTGTTGAAACCGGCATATTTGGTGCCATGATGGATGTCGAATTAATCAATGACGGGCCCGTTACGTTGATTATTGATAGTAAAGCATAAAAAAGGCTTAGCACTTAAATTTAGTGCTAAGCCTTTTTGGTTATGGATTTTCTTTAAAATATCTGGCCAATCCATCAAATAAACCTGAAGCCGCATTTTCTTGGAATCCAGCAGATTTTATCATCATTTCTTCAGCCGGATTGCTTAAATAACCTAGTTCCATTAACACAGCTTTTTGACTATTTTCACGGATGACATGGAAATCACCAAAACGAACCCCTCGACTAGTCATTTTTGTTTGGCCGACGGTTGATGAAAAAATGGATTCAGCAAGGGTTTGTTGATAGGTGTGATAATAATAGCCAGTCATACCATGGATACTTGGATCTACATTGCTATCGTAATGGAGACTGATAAAAGCATCGGCATTGTAGGTACGTGCCAAATTCACGCGGGAGGCAAGTTGTAAATAAGAATCATTTTTTCTCGTTATGTAGACATTAGCCCCTGCTGCCATTAATTTATCTGACAAAAGCTGTGCCGTCCGAAGTGTGAGGTCTTTTTCATAAATACCGCTGACTCCAGTTGCCCCTTTATCCGTACCGCCATGCCCTGGATCAAGGACAATCGTTTTATTTTTAAGATAGCCTTCAGCGCCGGTTTTTTTAATCTGTGGTTTGGTCCCGTTAATGGAGACCAGCCAGCCAGCAATATAACCAATTCTTCCATCCTCTAACTTAATTTCATACCAGTCATTGATGATACTTTTCACGGAATACGTTGCGCCTGTATTGGTCCGTTCGATAACATCTGATTGTACATCTGGTCCTTTGCGGATATTTGTCCCGTTATTTATTATCGTAATAATATTTTCCTTTACGGCTTGTCCAGTTTGGGATTTGGAAGCCTCTTTCTCGAGAAACCAACCGGCTACCCACCCGAAACTACCAGACTTGTACTCTATCTTCGCCCAATTATTCATTTCTTCTACGATCGTAAAACTTTGCCCCATGGTTACAGTCCCAATGGCGCTGGAATTCAATGAGGCACTGGAGCGGACACTAAGGCTGTCGGCTGTTACTGTTCCAATCAAGTCACTCTTTTGTGCAGTATCTGATGTTGAGGAACCTGTCGCTTGGCTGTCAATAAACTCAGAATTAACCCATCCTCTTAAATTAGAAAAACCAATCTCCAGCCAATTGTCTTGTTTCGAGTACATGGTTACGCTTGTCCCATAGGTAAGTTTCCCAACAACTGGGCTGAATGCGGAAGGTTCCCCGCGCATATTTAAGGTATCAGCATTTACGATACCGTAATTAGTTTTTATAGCCGTATTTTCTGTGACATCAGTATTATTTGAACTTGTTTCTTTGGTGACGAGCCAATTAACGAGCCAGCCTGTTTGACCATTGGCAAATTCAATTTCAATCCAATCGTCTTGTTCTGTCACGATTGGATACGTTTCGCCCCGATTTACTATTTTGATTAGCGGGTAACTCAGACCCGGACCGCCGCGGACATTGACAAA
>NZ_JBALSN010000081.1:0-48458 GCF_036966985.1 Neobacillus drentensis
AGGATAGACGCGACCCTCGCGTCTATCCCACAAAAACTCTATTTAAAAACCGGTTCCTTAAACGCTGCTAACTTCTCTAATGAAGATTTATCCACGTCAGCATGCAGGCTGTTTCCGTGTGAGTCCATTGTAACTACTGCCGTAAAGCCTTCTACACGCAGGTGCCACATCGCTTCTGGAATACCAAATTGCATTAAATCGACACCTTCAACAGATTTGATGCAATCTGCATAATACTGAGCAGCTCCGCCAATTGCATTTAAGTATACGCCGCCATGTTCTTCCAATGCAGCTAACGTCTTCGGTCCCATACCGCCTTTACCGATGACAGCACGGATGCCGAACTTCTTCATGATATCACCTTGGTAAGGCTCCTCACGAATACTTGTTGTTGGCCCAGCCGCTTTAACATGCCAAGCACCGGCCTCGTCCTTTAACATAACCGGACCGCAATGATAAATAACTTGTCCATTTAAATCCACTGGTGCGTCATGATCGCTTAAATATTTATGAATTGCATCACGGCCAGTGTACATCATACCGTTAATTTGAACGACATCGCCTACTTTAAGAGAACGGATTTGTTCTTCAGAAATTGGCGCCTCTAAAGTGATAACCCCTTCAGATGTAGCTGCCGTTTCCTGCACCGCTGCTTCTCCTTCAGCAAAATCAATGAATTCCCCATCTTGATACATCCATTCGTTGATTTCACCAGTCTCCGCGTTTACACTCACACCTAAACGACGGAATGCCCAGCAATTGTAGGCAACAGACACATAGAAACTTGCAGGAATACGGTTCATGACTCCAACTTTACAGCCTAAAAGGGTTGCTTCACCACCGAAGCCCATCGTACCGATTCCTAATTTATTAGCGTTTTCCATTACATACTCTTCTAACTTACGAAGGTCTTCATTTGGGTTCACATCTTCCACAGAACGGAATAACTGTTCTTTCGCTAAATCGTATCCAGAAGAACGGTCGCCGCCAATACCAACACCGATAAAGCCAGCGCTACAGCCTTGACCTTGAGCCTGATAGACGGAGTGCATGATGCATTTACGGATTCCATCAAGGTCACGTCCGGCACGGCCTAATCCATCTAATTCACATGGAAGGCTGTATTGAATGTTTTTATTTTCACAACCGCCGCCTTTTAAAATCAGACGAACGTCGATATAATCTTTTTCCCATTGGTCAAATTTGATAACAGGTACGCCTGCACCAAGATTGTCGCCACTGTTTTCACCAGTTAGGGAATCGACGGAGTTCGGGCGAAGCTTCCCTTCTTTTGTTGCCAACACAATGGCATTACGAATCGCTTCTTTAATTTCTAATTGATTCACACCCACTGGCGTTTTAATTTTAAAGGTTGGTAAACCTGTGTCCTGACAGATGGGTGACACTTGATCGTCTGCCATTTTGATATTATTTGTGATTGTCGCAAGGCTCATTGCGGCACTTGTTCCCGCATTTTCATTTTCCTTAGCCCGTTTAACAGCTCGGCGGACGTCCTTAGGAAGTTTTGTTGATGTTTCAACGACTAGCTTGTACATGCTTTCTTGAAATTTAGAAATATTCAATTCGAGTACCCCTCTCCCCATGTTCCCCATTAATATTTTTCAATTTTACAATTTTTTGCACGCTTATATTATACTCCTATAACCTCTAGAATTAAAGGATTAGGTTGCAACCGCTGCCAGTATAATCGAGGAAATCCCCATGTAAATATTGGATTTTACCTCCATATCCCCATTAAAAAGAGCCTGTTGATTAAACAGACTCACTCACTTCACGGTTATTAAATTCTCTACATTTAGATTCCATATCATCTAACATCGAAATTAAGCGGTCAATATCTTCAAGATCCGTATCTTCTGGATCAATGGCATCGAGGACATCAATGAACATGTTTAAGCGTTGTTTTAAAAAATTCACTTGTGTATTTTTATCTTCAATCGGACTACCCAAGTTGTTTCACTCCTTTCGCTAACGTTCTCATCCTATCGAAAAATTGCTGCTTTGACAATCGATTAATAATATTTTGCCCAATTTTTTAAAAATAAGGCTCTGTTATACTGGCTGTTGATTTCCACTTCAGGCACAAGCGGTTCGCNNNCTCCCCTGCCCCGTCCTCCCGCAGGACATTGAATTTGCTTCTTTGAATCGGCCCACGCACGAAGGAAATGCGAAAGCATTTTCGAGGAGTCTTCGTTCCTTACGTTCCAATCAACTTGCTATAAAATCAACAGCATCCTTAACAGAGACAAAAATAAAAAGACTCCTGGAACCAGGAGTCCGCATTTAGCGTGGTCGTTCTGACGCTGCAAATCCAAAGGAAACATAATCTTGAACCGGGATCCATGCACCGATTCCTTGAGACGTTACATTTTTAATTACGATAAACTTTTTGCTGCCTTTTAGCATTAAATAGACTTCACCGTAGGTTACTTTACCTTTTTCATTCACACCTGGTGCATAGGCATATAAGTAGCCCAACCGGTTCGGTGGAATGTTATAAATATGGTCATTCTTTGTGCCAGCACCAATAATCGTATCGAATGCAAGGGGAAGATGTGTTTTTTCCATCGCTTTTAAAAGCATCATTTTTTTCACCGCTTCTGCACTCGCAATTTTAGCCGTCAGCCCGCCTCTGATAATCTTTTGGGACTCCTGAACATACTTGATTTGATAGGGCACTTTGCCGCCGCGATTATCAAAATAATTGGTGTTAATTTTTTGGAACTCCCAGTTTGGAGAGGTTTCCGATGATTCGTAATTTAAGGGCCACTGACCTAAATAGACGATCGCACGATATCCAATCGCAAAAGGTGTGCTATTGATACTCGATTCATTTAGCATCCGGATTAGATCAGGGTTTTCGATTTTCACCTTTGATGAGTTAATCAACTTTTTAGTTAAATCACTTGGTTGTAATAATGGCAGATCCTGTGTTGAATTTGGATAGGTATTCTCCTTGGTAATATTTCGAACCGAAGCTGGGACTTGATATTTTACCGAAACTTTTTGCGCTTGACCCTTTTGTGCGAAGGCTGAGGGAATAAAAGTTAACATTAATAGCAGTGTCATCAAGATAGTGACATTTTTCTTCACGAGTTAAACTCCTTTCACTAATAGCATAATCAGTCTGCTAATAGTTTTTTCGGAGTTGATTATTTTTATCCATCTCAGCAAGTAATTTCAATATTTCGTTTGTAGTCGCAACATTAATTTTTCAAAAAATGGAAAGAACAATTGGATTGCAGGTCCTACAGTGAATGTAATGATAATCGTACCGTATGAGATAGGTCCATGTAGTAAAAAGGCAGGAATCAATGCTGTAATCTCTCCAATGGTTTTGGCCACCATTAAATTAACTCGAAAACGTTCTTTAATGGCTAACATAAAATTATCAATGGGACTTTGTGGGAATTTTGCCTGAATGTATATTGCTGCACCAAATCCGATAATCAAGATTCCTACTAATAGCATAGCTATTTTAGGGATAAGTTGATTGACTTGAAATAAATCAAAAACAGTTCCTAACCAAAAATCAACTAATGAACCTATGATTATAATCGTTAGAAGCGAAAGAAGATCGGGCTTTTTCTTTAATAAGAGTGATACCACTATGACTAAAAAAGCCCCATCAATCATTACCCATTTTCCTACTGATAAACCTACCTTTTCAGTTAAGGCGACATTAAGAGCATCCCATGCACCAACACCAATATCCGCCACTTCAATGGTCATACAGACACCAAAAGTCATAATAGTAAGTCCAAAAATAAAAAATAAAAACCGAATTAATAGTCTCATTAGTGGCTCCTTAAAGTTAAGAAAAAAGTAACACAAATGTAATATTCAGAACATTTACAAAATTAAAATTAAATACTATAATAAACTTAACTTATCAATAAAGGAGGGCCGTAATCAATCTGCTTCCATAACTTATTATCCATAAGGAGGTTGGGATTCCCGTCTTATATGAGATTCAACACTCGTGTTCATGTATCTAAATAAACATGAAGGTTGGTGATTGATGGCCCAAAGAAAAGCGATTGATTTTACCCTACTAAATGGTTATTTTATCATAATAGCGCAAGCTTGACGATTAACCCCGTACATTGAAGAATGGAAAAGAAACTTAAATTTAATAATAAAGACTCTATGCCACCGGGCTTAGAGTCTTTATTTTTTACAATAACTAGAGTAAGTAGAAGCCAATTCCCATAATCAAATAGGCAGCGAGTAGTGTTAACCCTTCGAACCAATTGGATTCACCGTCGTTGGAGATAACAACCATAAGGAGCACTGATGACACCATCGCAATTAACTCTTGCCAGCTAAATAGCAGTGGCATGGTGGTGTCAAAGAAAAGTGAGACAAGCACAAGAACTGGTAATACGAACATGGCCACCTGCAATGTAGAACCAATCGCGATTTCAACTGCAATATCCATTTTGTTTTTAAATGCCATGACAATGGCCGATGCATGTTCGGCTGCATTCCCTACTATAGCCACGATAATGACACCGATAAACAATTCAGACCAACCAAGTGTTTCTCCTACATACTCAAAAGTATGGACTAGGTGCTCGGAGATGTAAGCGACTGCTATTGTTGCAATGAATAGAACGGCAATGGCTCTCCCTTTTCCCCATTCTGGTTCTTCTTCTTCATGTGCGACTTTTTCGGTACTAGGCTGGTATACCCCTCGATGTGTTACCAACTTAAAAAATAAAGCAGCCAGATAAAGGATGATCAAAATTACTGAAATCCCAATACTTAAGGAAAGAGTTTTTGTCTCGTTCATATTAATCGAAAAAACTTCAGGAATGACAAAGGCAATGATAACTGCAAACATTAACAGCCCCGAATTATGTCTGGCATCGTAGACATTAAATGATTGGCGCTTAAATTTTAAGCCTCCTATAAAAAATGAAAGCCCTGCTACAAGTAGTAAATTTCCTAACACGGAACCTGTTAGTGAGGCGAGAACAATTCCAACAAGCCCTGCCTTCAACGAAAAGATTGAAATAATAAGTTCAACTGCATTTCCAAAGGTTGCATTTAAAAGTCCGCCAATCCGCGGTCCTGCCACTATCGCTAAACTTTCAGTTGCCCTTCCCATGTAACTAGCTAGCGCAACGATCGTTAAGCAATAGATAATAAATAAGACAATATTTGACCAATGCATCAGTGAGCCAATAACGGACAGCGGCACCCCAATGAATGTCATAAGCATAAAAATCCTGTTCACCGTATTCCCTCCAATTTCTTATAATCTAACGAGGATATTTTCTTTTAGACCTTTCCTTTTGTTCCTTAATTTACCTAAAATCAGGATGATTGTCTAGGGTCAGAACTTTCTCTTGCAAAAGGACGGTTTTCTCGGTTACCATTATTTAGGAACTATTTAATCTTTATTGAATGAAAATTGTAGAATTGAGGAAGTTCTATGAATAAAACTAATCTGCGGTTTTGGATCCTTGTTAGTATCGTTGCGATTTCTGGGTTTTCGCAAGGAATGTTGCTGCCTCTCATCGCTGTAATTTTTGAGAAAAGTGGGGTATCCCCTTCATTAAATGGTTTAAATGCGACCGCACTTTATATCGGAATTCTCCTTGTGTCTCCTTTCATGGAAATGCCTCTTAGAAAATACGGTTATAAACCAGTGATTATTTATGGCGGCGGACTCGTCATCGTTTCACTAGCTTTATTTCCTCTCTGGGAGACGTTTTGGTTTTGGTTTGCCCTCCGGGTACTAATTGGAATAGGTGACCATTCCCTCCATTTCGCCACACAGACTTGGATTACCTCATCAGCTCCTGCTGATAAGCGAGGACGAAATATTTCTCTATATGGATTATTTTTTGGAATTGGTTTTGCCAGCGGGCCACTTATGACACCATTAGTAAATGTAAATCAATCTCTGCCTTTTATTGTCTCCTCGATCCTTTGTTTTATTGGCTGGATTTTTGTATTTATGCTAAAAAACGAACGACCTGAACAAGAAGCTGGTATCAATTCCTTCCTATCAACTATCAAACAGTTTAAGAAGGCTTTAAAATATGGATGGGTTGCTTTCCTTCCGCCGTTTTCTTATGGATTTTTAGAATCCTCCTTAAATGGCAGTTTTCCTGTCTATGCCTTGAGAATGGATATAAACGTTACCAATGTTTCCATGTTGTTGACTGCATTCGCCGCCGGCAGTATTATTACCTCACTTCCTTTAGGAATTTTGAGTGATAAGTATGGGCGGCGAAATATCTTAATGTCGATACTTTTTCTTGGATTTATTAGCTTTACAGCCGCCATCTTTCTTGAACACTCTTTTATTGGACTGTTTGTGGTTTTCCTTATTTCTGGAATGATTGTCGGCTCAACATTCTCGCTGGGTATCAGCTACATGACAGACTTACTTCCAAAAACTCTACTTCCGACCGGAAATTTATTATGTGGTATTTTTTTCAGTCTCGGCAGTTTAAGCGGACCCATCATCGGCGGTTTGTTTATTAAATTCGTTGAAAATGTGAGTTTCTTCTATATCATTAGTACGATGCTCTTAACCTTATCCATTATCATCTTCACATTTGGTAAGAAGACTAATTTGGTATTCGAGCAACAAAGTTAGTAAATGGATTATTATGGAGCAAATTCATATCTTACGAATAAAATATGTGGTATGATAAACATAAATAGAAACCTTATAAAGACTGTGCTGTCATCCTTTTGATGACAGCTTTCGTATTTTTTAAGGGTATTGACTTTGATTATTCTTATCAATTAGCAATCGGAGGGGGGAAAATTAGTGAGTTCCGAAGCAAAGGCGCTAACAAAGAGTATAAACAAATTAGGTCTATTCGAAAAAATCAAACCACATGCAGAACTAATTGCAGCAGGCCTAAGCGGTGGTTTTATTGCAGCTGGCTGGTTATTTGATAAGTACGGAAATGGCGCAGATTCCATTATTGCTTATCTGCTAGCATTTGTAATTGGTGGTTTTGCCAAGGCAAAAGAAGGTATTGAGGCTACCTATGAAAATAAGGAACTGAACGTGGAAATGTTAATGATCTTTGCAGCTATAGGATCGGCCATTATTGGATACTGGACAGAAGGTGCCATGTTAATCTTTATTTTTGCAGTAAGCGGAGCACTCGAAACCTATACAATGAACAAAAGTCATAAAGAAATCTCATCTTTAATGAAACTGCAGCCAGAAGAGGCTTTGCTCATATCAGATGGCAGTGAAAAGAGAGTTCCTGTTTCAGTGCTTCATGTCGGGGATTTGATTCTAATAAAGCCCGGTGAGCGCATTCCTTCTGACGGGATGATTATCAAAGGACAAACCAATATTGACGAGGCTGCAATTACTGGCGAATCTATGCCTGTATCTAAAGGCGATAGGGAAGATGTTTTTGCAGGAACTGTTAACATGACAGGCTCAATTACTGTCCAAGTAACAAAAGCGAGCCATGACACTCTTTTTCAAAAGATCATTCAGCTCGTACAATCAGCTCAAAGCGAAAAATCTCCTTCACAACAATTCATTGAACGTTTTGAAGGAACCTATGTTAAAGTAGTCCTTTCTGTTGTTTTATTGATGTTTTTTCTTCCGCACTTTATCTTAGGCTGGAGTTGGCAAGAAGCCTTTTATCGGGCGATGATTTTATTGGTGGTTGCTTCTCCTTGTGCCCTTGTTGCTTCCATCATGCCTGCTACATTATCGGCCATCTCCAATGGAGCAAAACGTGGAATCCTGGTAAAAGGCGGGGTGCACCTAGAGAATTTAAGCCATTTGGGTGCCATTGCATTTGATAAAACCGGTACATTGACAAAAGGCAACCCGGAAGTAACGGAAGTGATTGTAAAGGATGGTCTTGATAGGGATACCCTGATTTGGAAGGCAGCATCGATTGAAAGCCATTCTAACCATCCGCTTGCAACGGCAATTGTGAAATATGTAAAATCAAACCTTAACAAAGAACTCCTCCATCCGGACAGTCTGGAAGATATACCTGGATGGGGTGTAAAGGCCACCATTAACGGTGAGAATTGGAAGATTGGTAAAGCAGCGTTTGTAGACCAAGGACCGATCGAAGAGTTTGCCGGTGGAAAGATTAAAGAACTCGCTAGTCAAGGCAATACGCTAGTATTTATTGAAATTGATGGCGAGTTATCTGCGGTAATCGCGATGAAGGACGTTGTTCGTGAGGAGACCAAACTTGCGATTGATCACCTGAAAAAGCAAGGGATCCGTACAGTCATGCTGACTGGTGATAGTGAAAAAACTGCACGCGCAATCGCCTCGGAAAGCCATGTTGATGAATTTTTCGCGGAATGCTTACCTGAGGTAAAAGTCGAAAAACTAAAGAAGTTAAAAACAAAATATGAAACCGTGGCAATGGTAGGTGACGGAATCAACGATGCCCCTGCACTTGCTATCGCTAATGTTGGTATTGCCATGGGTGGCGGAACAGACGTTGCTCTTGAAACTGCAGATATTGTCTTAATGAAAAATGATTTACCACGCATTGCTGAGGCCATTGATCTTTCGAAGCGAATGAATAAAATCATTAAACAGAATGTTATTTTCTCAATAACAGTTATCATGATTTTGATTTCGTCAAACTTCTTTCAGATCCTTGATTTGCCATTTGGAGTCATTGGTCATGAAGGCAGTACAATTTTAGTCATTCTTAACAGTCTGCGATTGCTTAAATAATACAAAAAGCCGAGCTGGATTGAAAAACCGGATGAACATTCATCCGGTTTTATTTTATATGAGGGAAAGCTCATTAGTGATAGCCGTTTGAACCGTTTGCTGAACCGGAAGTTTTGTTTCCTTTACTTCCTTTGCCTTTTTGCTTGGTACCGCCATCTTTTTTAGTTTTCTTTGTCATAATAAGAACCTCCTTGGTGAAAGTATCCTGCCACCTTAGTTTGAACAGATTGCGAAGTTTCATGAAGGTAACTATTAGCAATTCTTGCGATTTTTTTCACTATAAAAGGCATTTATTTCTCCACCTAAAATAATAATAAATGCCGATATATATAACCAAATCATTAAGACAATAATTGCCCCGATACTCCCATATGTAAGAGAATAATTACTTATATTTCCTACGTAAAACGTTAATCCAATCGAGGAAACAATCCAGCCAATTGTTGCAAAAGCGGCACCCGGAAAGGCACTGCGGCATTTTAATTTTACATTTGGTGCAATCCAATACAATCCTGTAAAAATAAGGAACAAAATAATCGCACTAACGAGCCAACTTAATGTATTCCACAGCTTAATAAATTCTGTCGTGTAGCCCAATTGAGAAAATAAAAAAATACCTATTTCTCTGCCGAACACGGGGAGAACAATAGCGAGAATTAATACGAAGATCATCCCAAATGTTAATAATATTGCCATCCCTCTAGAAACAATAAATGAACGGCTTTCCTTGACATTGTATGCCTTATTAAATGCCTTGACGATCGCATTAATTCCGTTCGATGCTGACCAAATCGTGCCAATGATCCCGAACGAAAGCAACCCGCCATTCCGATGGTTCATGATATCATGAACATTTTTTTCAATTAAATCCATTGCCTCGACTGGTGCAAAATCTCTCACTACTCCGAGCATATCCTGATGTGGAATCGGAAAATAGGGAAGGAGTGTAAATAGAACAATCAGGAGCGGAAATAGGGACAATAGAAAATAATAAGCCAACTGCGCACTTAAGCCTGGCAGATCATCTTCATCGACCCGATGCCAAAGTAATCTTAGTAAAGACGAGCGGACATTCCCTACCTTTTCCATGTCCATCCTCCTTTTAATAAGTCTTTTTGTCTTCTCCTAACACTTCTTCTAAAATAAGTGCTTCGTCACTCTTCGAGAAAGTATCCATCGTTTCTTTTACCATATCAGTTACCTGTGGTGTTAAATCGCGTAATTCTTCCACCTTATCTGTGATAAAGGAGATATCTTCGTTCACCTGCCTTACAGTTGTCTTTACCTTTTCAGCTGTTTCCTTTACTTTCTCTGCAATTTCACCGGGATTCCTAAAAACATAGGTTACCTTTGATGTGGTTTTTTGTACATTTGCTTTCATCACTTCACGTGTTTGTTTATCTAAAAGGCTAATAGCCCCGCCTGCAATGGCTCCAAGTATCATTCCGCGCCAAAATTGGTTTTTCTGTGTCATGTTAACGTCTCCTTTTATCCTTGTTATTATCAATAGTACCCCATGTAAAAAATACCAAAACCTGCATATTTTTATTTTCCTTGATAGACGGAGTCCATGCAAGTCCAGATTCTCTTTTAATGATTTTTTTATTGACATATAATTTCTTACATGAAAAGATGAACATAATAATTCGGAAAGGATGACCGAAATGAACTTATCTGAAAAGTCGATTGAAAATGTCGAATATATGATTGAACAAATAAAGGAAAAATTAAAAGTCTTGAACCTTGGTGCAATTAAACCTTCACACTTTGATGAAGAAATGTACGAGGAACTGAAAGAGATTTATGATATGGTCCAACGAAAGAATTCGTTTAGTCCAAATGAAATGCAAGCATTAGTTGAAGAGCTTGGGAGCCTTCGAAAGAAATAAAATGAAAACCCGTTATGCACATAACGGGTTTTCACTTTATTAATCTTGTTCAGTTAAGATGATTGTTCCCTCTTTGGTAACGGCAAGGGTATGTTCGTATTGCGCTGAATACTTCCCATCAATCGTTCGTGCCGTCCAGCCATTGAAATCCATTTTTGTTTGGTATCGTCCTACGTTAACCATGGGCTCGATCGTAAAGACCATACCCTCCTTGATTCTTGCACCTTTCCCTGGCAGCCCATAATGAGGAACATCCGGTTTCTCATGAATTACTGCGCCAATTCCGTGGCCAATAAAGTCACGCACAACCGAAAATCCTTCGCTTTCAACATATTTTTGAATTGCGTGCCCTATGTCTCCGATTCGATTACCGACAACCGCTTGTTCAATCCCTTTATACAGTGCTTCCTTTGTGACTTTTAATAAACGCTCAGTTTCCTCTGATACATCCCCAACTGCATATGACCAGGCAGAATCCGCTAGCGCACCGTTGTAATTAACAACCATGTCTACCGTCACAATATCCCCTTCATTTAAAGGTTCTTTTCTTGGAAAGCCATGGCAGATTTCGTCATTTATACTCGCACATGTAGCATACTCATAGCCTTTATAACCTTTTTGTTCTGGTGTCGCACCTTTTTTCTTAAGAAATTCTTCCACAAAGACATCAATTTCCCAAGTGGTAATACCTGGTTTAATCAATTTAGCTATTTCTTTATGACAAGCAGCAAGAATTTCCCCTGCTCTCTTCATTGCTTCTATTTCACGTTGTGATTTTAGGACAATCATTTTGTGGGTCCCCTTCCTTTTTATTTATTTTTATGTATGCAAATCAAAATTGTTATTCGACTAAAAACATACCTCTAAAGAATTATACAACATGCCGTAATAGGCAACACTTTTAATATTAACTCTATCCTGGTATTTTTTCAAAAATACTTTTACATAATTATTTTCTTAAAGTTCATATTTTCGCCTTATTTCTTTGTTCTTAATATGGTGCTTTTTTATTCTTTTTGATAGAATTAACGTAGAGTGAATAATAATTGGGTGTGAGACTAATGATTGGTGATCGCGTAAAAAAATTTCGCTTAGATAGAAAAATGTCGCTATCCGAACTTGCTGCTCAAGCAGGTGTGGCTAAATCTTATTTAAGTAACCTTGAAAATAATAAACAAGAGAATCCTTCTATAAAGTTCCTAGAAAAAATCGCTGTTGTTTTAAATATTCCTGTGGATCACTTGATACATGAAGAAATCAATAAAGAGGAATTAGATATTGATTGGATGAATTTAGTCAAGGACGCAATGAATTCTGGCGTTTCTAAGGAACAATTTAGGGATTTCCTCGAATTTAACAAGTGGCGAATTAATCAAAACGATAAATAAACAATCTTATTAAAAAGAAAAGCATTCTACAAAAAAGTTACTTTTGTAGAATGCTTTTTATTTTATGTACGAATATGATGATTCTGCTCATCTTTCGTTGACCAAGAAATCACGAACTGCTTCTATGGATAACCCCAGGTCCTTTGCTTCTAATATGAGTGCCATCCATTCCTGATCGATTACTTCTACTTCACTTTTTGTAATAACCATTTTACTCACCCCTAAAATACATTATGTATTCCAGGTAGCCCGGCCATCATAGCAAGAAACCTGCCTTAGATCCTCGGCTTTGCGTCCCTGCTTTTCAACAGGTTTGCCTTTTTCTGACATTACTAAAACTTAAGTCACTGAATTAGCATTTCTTTTTAGTTTTGATAGGTCGATTTACTTAATCTACATTGATATTATATCTAGTGCTATTTTAGTAGGTTGTTGTAATTTGTCGTATTGATTAAATTTTCACACAACTTATTCTAACAAATTATCCCATATATCTACAAAAAAATCCTATTTTATACTTACAATCAAAATACTCTCTGTCAAAAGAGTGAACTTTTGGAAGAAATCCCCTGCTTTTTATTCATTTCCTTAACCAAAACCAAAGGATTTTCCCAATATATACGTTAAATATTTGTCTAAATTGTGACAATTAGCATATAATGTAAACAATATAAAAATTTTCTTAATATTACTAATTTTCTAAATACTGGTGGTGATGTTGTGCAATGACCCTTATGCATGTGTTAAACTTTTCTATTCCGATTGCATTTATCGTGTTTGCCGGGTATTTTTTGGACCGCATATACAAACCAGATTCCACTCAAGAAAAAGCTGGTGAAGATTGAATCTTTTTTATTGGATTCCTCTGTCATTCAGCTTTTTCTTTTGGTGTAGTTAATTAAAAAGTAATTATTTCACTCCGTTTCGGGAATGATACTTGGGTAGACGAAAGGAGTGTTATAATTGGCACGCGGAGAACATTTTGAACATAAAAAGAAGGGTCATCCAGGAAACTTTCCACAAGATACTTTAGTTGAAAAACATGCGAAAGAAGCAGTTGGTGACGAAGAATTCCTAGTTGTACGGGAAGCTTTTAAAAATCGTGTGGAAAATGAAGATGAGTATCGTGGAGATACTGCCCGCTTACTAAATGATCAGACAGAATAAAAGGCGTGAGCATCTCACGCCTTTTTCCTATTAAGAAATCATTTTTAAAAATGGCCCTTTTCGGTCCTTACATTTCTAATAAATGGCAAGAATTCGATTGACTTTAGCCAATAAGCAGCTTTTTCAATATCCTTCGAGAACACCCTATCTTGTTTAATAGATTTTACCTGTTCGCGGGCCTTGTCGTAAAATAACCTAGTATGCGTGGCCATCTTTTCAATCCCGCGAATCTCCACCGCCTGCATGGCACAAATCAGTTCAATCGCCACAACTCTTCGTGCATTTTGGATAATTTGATAAGCATGCCTTGAAGCAATCGTACCCATACTTACATGATCCTCTTGATTAGCAGAGGATGGAATGGAATCAACACTGGCTGGATGGGCAAGCGTTTTATTCTCTGATACCAGTGCTGCTGCCGCATATTGCATGATCATTGCCCCTGATTGTAAGCCAGGCTCGGGACTTAGAAAGGCTGGTAAATCATTCAACTGCGGATTAACCAATCTTTCAATCCGTCTTTCTGAAATATTCGCCAGTTCAGCCACAGCAATTTTCATAAAATCCATAGCAAAAGCAATCGGCTGTCCATGAAAATTTCCCCCTGAGATCACCTTTTCCCCATTATCAAAGATTAACGGATTATCCGTTGCTGCGTTCATTTCTATTTCTAATTTTTCTTTCACATAATCCAGAGCCTGCCACGATGCACCATGAACCTGTGGAATGCAGCGGAGAGAATAAGCATCTTGAACCCGTAACTCGCCCTGCTGTGTAGTTAATAAACTATCATTTAAATAACTACGGATTCTTTCTGCCGTATCAATTTGCTGTTTATAACCCCTAGCTACATGAACTTCTTCCGCAAATGCATCGATAATTCCATTTAACCCTTCCATTGTCATAGCAGCAATTAGCTCACTTTCATGTGCCAGCTGCTCTGCCTCCAAATAGCCAATCACACCCATAGCTGTCATCGCTTGTGTCCCGTTAATAAGGGCTAAACCTTCTTTTGCCTCCAACGTTAACGGTAAAATTCCTTCTTGTTGGAGTGCATCAAAAGCCTCCAGTTGCTTACCTTTGTAAAATACCTCTCCTTCGCCAATTAAAACCAACGCAAGATGTGAAAGCGGGGCTAAATCACCACTTGCCCCCAGGGAACCTTGCTGCGGGATCACAGGAATGATATCCTGATTCACTAACTCTAATAACTTTTCAATGACAACAGGTCTGACTCCTGAAAAACCCTTGAGGAGTGCGTTTGCTCGTAGAAGTACCATTGCTTTGGAAACTATTTCTGGAAATGGTTCGCCAACCCCGCATGCATGGGAGCGAATTAAATTAAGCTGGAGGTCTTGAACATGGTTTTTATCAATAAGGACGTCGCTGAACTTTCCAAATCCCGTCGTAATCCCATATACTACTTTTGATGTTGAAACAATTCTTTCAACTGCTTCACGACTCTTCTTGACTGCTTCCAAGCTCTCACTTGAGGCCATGACCTTTTGCTTTCGATATAAAACATCTTTCATCTGCTCTAATGTTAAACTTCCACCTGTCAGTGTTACCATATCGTCTCTCTCCTCTACCACTGTAGTATAATAAAGAAAGAGGCTGGATTCCGAATCTACTTGATTGGGAGTCCAGCCTCTTTTATGATGAATTGATTGAATATTATCAGATGCCTCATGGGTATCATTCCATTCTTTATCTATCTTAGTGATAATATTGTATGGGATGATAAGCTTTTTTGTCAATTTAATTTTCAGAATTTTAGGACGATAATACTTTAGCAAGATAATAAATGAAAGGAAAAAGGCTTAGGTTACAAAATCTCTTGAGATTCCGTTATACTATATAAAGGTTAAAATGGATGTACCCTGAAAGGAGTAAATATGAAATCTCTTGTACTTGCAGAAAAGCCAAGTGTGGCCCGGGAACTTGCCCGTGTTCTTGGCTGCAATCAAAAACATAAAAGCTATATGGAAGGAAATCAATATATTGTCACATGGGCACTCGGCCACTTAATCGAATTAAAAATGCCAGAGCATTATGACACGAAATATAAAACATGGAATTTAGAGGATTTACCGATTATTCCACAAAAAATGGGCTTGATGGTCATGAAGCAAACCAACCATCAATTCCGTGCGATTGAATCGTTAGCAAAACGGAAGGACATTAACGAATGTATCATCGCAACTGATGCTGGTCGTGAAGGTGAACTAGTTGCGCGCTGGATTCTTGAAAAGATCCGGTGGAACAAGCCCTTAAAAAGATTATGGATTTCTTCGCAAACCGATAAGGCCATTAAAGACGGGTTCAAGCAATTAAAGCCTGGTAAACAATTTGAGGACCTCTACCATTCGGCCGTTTGCCGTGCGGAAGCTGATTGGTTAATCGGATTGAATGTAACAAGAGCACTAACAACGAAATATAAAGACCCACTCTCGGCTGGACGGGTTCAGACCCCTACTCTTGCTCTTGTTTTGGAACGAGAACAGCAGATTCAAGCCTTTGTTCCAAAGGAATATTGGACGATTCGAGCCGATATTGGCCCACTTTCAACAGATTGGGAACGGGACAATGAAAAGCGCATCTTCGATAAGGCAAAGGCTGAAACCGTCCAATCAAAAGTAAATGGTAAAAAGGCGGTACTCGATAAAATAGACCGTAAGAAAAAATCAGAGCCACAACCACTGCCTTATGATTTAACCGAACTACAGCGAGATGCAAACAAGCGGTTTGGTTTCTCGGCGAAAAAGACATCATCTGTCTTACAACGTCTTTATGAGCAATATAAATTGGTCACATATCCTAGAACTGATTCACGCTATTTAACCACCGATATGATGAACACTATGACAGACCGCTTGCATGGCATGGCTTCTGGGTATAAAGAAGAAGTTCGACCGCTGCTTGCAAACAAGGGGACTGTGCTCGCCAAACGCGTCTTTAACAATGAAAAGGTAACAGACCATCACGCGATTATCCCAACGGAACAAAGACTTAATCTTAGTGAACTTGATTCAGATGAAAGAAAACTTTATGACATCATTGCTAGACGTTTCTTAGCATTGTTTTTACCAACTTATGAATTTGAAACCATACAGGCAACATTTAAAGTTGAAGGCGAAACCTTTACCGCCAAAGAAACAAATGTAATTGAATTGGGCTTTAAAAAGGTGTTAGGAAGAGAAGGATCGGAACAATTGACTACTGGACTGCAAAAATTAGCTCAAGGTCAGTCCTTTTCGGTAAAAAATTGTTCAATCAACCAAAAATGGACAGAGCCGCCGCAGCGCTATTCCGAAGCTGATGTTCTGGCGCAAATGGAGAAATTTGGCCTAGGGACGCCAGCAACGAGAGCAGAAATTATTGAAAGACTTGTAGAAACGGAAGTCGTAGAACGACAGAATGGACGCTTCCACTCAACGAAAAAAGGCAAGCAGCTCATTGATCTTGTTAATGATGAATTAAAGTCACCGGAACTAACGGCCAAATGGGAACAGGAACTAGAGAAAATCTCCAAAGGAAAGGCGGACCCGAAAGCCTTTTTACAAAAGATTCGCCGCCAAACGGAGCAGTTGGTTTCTGAAATTAAAAAAAGTGAAAAATCCTATCGTGCCCACAATTTAACCGGTTCAAGATGTCCTGAATGTAACGAATTCCTAAAGGAGCGGAATACAAAGGAAGGGAAGATTCTCGTTTGCTCAAGTCCAGAGTGTTCCTTCCGAAAACGTAAGGATCCAAAGCTTTCCAACCGCCGTTGCCCGCAATGCCATAAAAAAATGGAGATTCATAACGGAAAAGCCGGCGCGTACTTCCAATGCCGCCGCTGTAATGTCGTTGAAAAAGCAGAAGACAAGAAAAAAGCGGTCAATAAAAAAGAAGCACAAAAGCTTGTCCAGAAATATACCCAAAAAGAGGATTTCGGAACCAGCTTAGGTGATTTACTAAAACAAGCCTTAAACAATCAGGAATAATCATAAATGGTAAGCACTCGGGATGTGCTTACCATTTATGTTGCAAGTTTTTCGATTTGGCTAGTATTATGGTTGGTCAAAATTTTAGAAACGAGGACAATGTATGAGAATTAGGGATTGGGATCCTAATTTAAAGGTTCGCTTATTCAGCGAAGCGATGATGAACATCACGTTTTGGATGTTTTTTCCTTTCTTAACGATTTACTTCGCAGAAGAGTTCGGTAAAAGTAAAGCAGGATTATTATTAGTTTTTTCACAGATTTTTTCAGTACTTGCTAACCTTATGGGCGGATACTGTGCAGACCGGTTCGGGCGGAAACGAATGATGGTTCTGTCTGCAATTGGTCAAGGACTTTCATTTATCGCATTTGGCTTCGCTAGTTCACCTTGGTATGAATCCCCGTGGATGGGCTTTGTCGCTTTTGCAGTTGCCGGTGTGTTCGGTTCCTTTTATTGGCCGGCTAGCCAAGCAATGGTAGCCGATGTAGTCGATGAAAAAGACAGAAGCAATGTGTTTGCTATTTTTTATACCTCTATAAATATTGCGGTTGTAATTGGCCCGATTCTAGGTGCGATTTTTTATGTTCATTATCGGTTTCAACTTTTACTTGTCGCTGGGTTAGTCTGCATTTCCTTGGGACTTATTTTAGCAAAATGGACTCGTGAAACATTCCCGATTAATCAAAGTGCTTTTTCGTCTGATGGGAAATGGTATTACTTTTTAAAAAATCAGCTGAAGGATTATTCACTCATTGTTAAAGATAAAACGTTTCTGTTATTTATCCTTGCAGGAGTATTAGCGGGGCAAACATTTATGCAATTGGACTTGTTGATTCCAGTTTATATAAAGGATGTCTTCCAAGATCAAAGTCTATTTTCAATAGGGCATTGGTCATTTTCGGTTAATGGTGAGCAGGCCTTTGGTTTAGTGCTCGCAGAAAATGGCTTCCTCGTCGCTCTACTGACAGTAATTGTCACAAAGTGGATGAGTTCTTATTATGAAAGAAATGTATTTGTTCTCTCGTCAGTTGTGTACGCCATTTCAATGATTCTTTTTAGTCAAACCACTTGGGTTTGGGGTTTAATGATCGCGATGGCGGTTTTCACTTTTGCTGAATTAATGGGAGCCGGGCTCCAGCAAAGCTTTGTATCGCGACTTGCTCCTGAGCATATGCGGGGACAATACTTCGCCGCTGCAAGCCTTCGGTTTACCATAAGCCGTACCATTGCACCGCTTGCAATTCCAATGACGGTATTGCTTGGCTATAGCTGGACGTTTTTCGTGTTAGTTTTTCTAGCCATGTTCAGTGCTGGGATGTACTGGGTCATGTTCCATTCATTTGAAAAACAAAATATTAAATCACATATATAAATACTGGTCAATAATCTCTTAATATTTGTACTAAATTGTTCACATTTGCCCAATTTGTATTATAATTAACTTATCAAGATAATTAATATAAGGGCGGTGGAAACAATGGAATTATCTGAGTTCATGGCTCCAACATCATTATCAGGTATTATTACATTCTTAGTACTATTTTCCGCAGGTGTTTATTTTAATATAAAAGTATACGGCAGCAAGATGCAGTAAAGATGAAAATCTTTACTGTTTTTTGTTTTATAGGCGTCCTCAATCTTAATTGGTAATAGTTTCTTTTTTTAATTAATAACGCTACAATATAGGAAGATTCAGAAAAAGGAGGCATACATATGAATGAATTTCAAACAACTCTTGAAAAATATGCTGAACTGGCTGTTAAGGTTGGGGTAAATGTTCAGAAAGGTCAAACTCTTGTCGTTAATGCTACTTTAGATGCGGCGAATTTTGTTCGTCTGATTGTTAAAAAAGCCTACGAAACTGGTGCTCAAAATGTCATCGTTAACTGGAACGACGATACTGTGACGAGAACAAAATATGACTTAGCTCCAGATGAGGCTTTCCTTGAGTATCCTGTTTGGCGTGCCAAAGAAATGGAAGATTTAGCAGACCAAGGGGCAGCCTTTATGTCGGTTATTTCTACTAGCCCAGATTTGCTAAAAGGCGTGAATCCAGAACGGATTGCCAACTTCAATAAAGCTGCCGGAAAAGCATTGGCAAATTACCGGAAAGCTGCACAGTCAGATAAAGTGAGTTGGACGGTTATCGCAGCTGCGTCACCTGCATGGGCTACAAAGGTATTCCCTGATGAGCCTGCTGAAAACCAAGTCAATAAGCTTTGGGATGCGATTTTTAAAGCAGTGCGTGCAGACGTTGAAAATCCAGTAGAAGCTTGGAAGAAGCATGATGAAACCCTTCATGAAAAAGTTGATTATTTAAATGAAAAACGATACCAAAAGCTTCATTACACAGCCCCTGGTACAGACCTAACGATTGAACTTCCTGAAAAACATATCTGGGTAGGCGCAGGCAGTGTGAATGAGAAGGGCTTTGAATTTATGGCAAACATGCCGACTGAAGAAGTGTTCACTGTACCCTATCGAACAGGTGTGAATGGTACAGTTGCCAGTACAAAACCATTAAGCTATGGTGGAAATATTATTGACCGCTTTTCAATTACCTTTGAAAATGGAAAAATTGTTGGCGTGAAAGCAGAAGAAGGCGAAGAAATTCTTAAGCGTCTTGTTGATACTGATGAAGGCTCCCATTATCTTGGTGAGGTTGCACTTGTACCATATAATTCACCAATTTCCCTATCAAATGTCCTATTCTTTAATACATTATTTGATGAGAATGCCTCAAACCATTTAGCAATCGGAAGTGCCTATGCTTTCTGTATTGAAGGCGGAAAGAAAATGTCTTCTGAAGAATTGAAAGAGAACGGTCTGAACGAAAGTATCACCCATGTCGACTTCATGATTGGTTCCACTGAGATGGACATCGATGGAATCACCGCAGATGGCAAAACAGAACCCGTGTTTAGAGGCGGGAATTGGGCTTTTTAAATCTATGTGTACAAAAGAGCAGGCTTCACCTGCTCTTTTTTATGGTGAAAAGATAATTGCCCCATCCTTTTCTTTTTCAATTTTTTCACGCATTTTATGAAGTTGGTCCAGTGGATTTTCAGGTATGACTTTTCCTAATATGCCAACAAGGTTAAGCGATTTTAATAGGTCTTCCTCCAAGCTTTGTAATTCAGTTGTCAATGAGTCACCTTGACAGATTGAGTTCAAAGTTTGTTTCTTTGTTATGGCTTCATCAATTAATGACAAAGCTAGCTCTTTTGTAACCGCCCCTTTTGCTTCCTCTAATTGAATACAAACGGATTTTACAACCTGTTCCACCTTTTCCTTAGTTCCACTAACAATAGGGTCAATTTTCTCTATAACTGGTTCAAGTGGTTTCGTGACAGGCTCGACGGGCTTCAACACTGGCTCAATTGGATCTGTTACTGGTTTCAACGGCTTCAGGATGGGTTCGATTGGTTCTACGATTGGCTCCAATGGTTTTGTAATAGGTTTCAAGGGATTCGTCACAACTTTAATCACCTCTTTAACAGGTTCAGTGATATTTCCAATGTCATCGGGTGGTTTAAGCACATTGGAACGATCTTCACACGTGAGAGGCAAATGTCCACTTGAAATTTTATTAAGCTCTTTATCCAATTGATTAACGGGAAGTGCACTTAATTCTTGAATTATTTTCAACTTCTCAGGCTTTGTTGCATTTGACTGGCCCGAAACCGTATTAAGGACTAACTGTTTAATAATACTATTCTCGGATTCCATAAAATGAGCTATCATAACCACCTGCTCCATCCCAATTTCTGGAACAGTTTCCGTCGCGTTTAGGCAAGTCCCTTTAAAGGAAAGAGCTGATGTATCAACAATCATATTCTTTACACTAACAGGTCCATTTGCTTTTAAACTAATAGTTACAGGACCTTTTGGTGAATTTACCTGCTTGGTTAATTTCATTCCATATATCATTGCGGATTTATAATGAAAACGAAGCATTAGTTTCCCACTATTGGCAGCGGTATCTTGTTTAATTATCGTTGCTGTCATACCCGAACCAACTACTCGATCTGCCTCAATGACAAACCCTTCTGTAATTTGATCCTCCGCTTTTACTGCTTCACCATTAGCAAAAATAGTTAAAAAAAGAAATGGGAGACTAAAGATTAACAAGATTATCTTGCTTTTCCACCACATGGTTTGCTCTCCTTTAGAAAGTGTGGGCTGATTTTTCCATATCAGTTGGGGGTGTAACTTTTACTCTCACTGGTGCTAGCCGCCATGCCAGCAGCAATGCACCTCCGATGATTCCAAAGAGCGTCCCGAAAAGAAACCCTCCTAAGGCTCCAATAACGGATAATATCGATAGAAAAATAGTAAAGATTCCAAGAATTTTAGAAGCATTAGGAAAAAACAAGGCCACAATTCCAATCAAAGTAAGCAATCCTCCAAAGAGTAAGCCTATGATTGCAATCGACCCTGGCAGGAATGTACTTAAATAAAGGTTTAATGGTACCCATGAAATCATGAGTCCGCTGATTATTGTCATGAAAGCCCCCCATATGGGTCTGCCTTTTCGCCATTTAGTGAATTTCATCTATTTCCCTCCCTACCTTATTTCTTATCAATCTTTTCAATTGTCAGTCTCATTCCATTCATATTAATCGTTTTCTGAAAAAGATAGTGCGTTTTTAGTTTTGCATGTTCTAAGGTAATTTTTGAGGAGGTTTGTTGGAATTGTTTTTGCCAATCATCACTATGATTTTCTTTTAACGCTAAGTTTGTGAATTTTGCATCCGCTTCAATTAAACCTGCATCATGTTGCAGTCCGGTAATTTGTACAGGTTTAGATGCTGTAATCTTGACACGAATCCACTGTCCGCCAACCTTGAAATCCTTGTATAATTGCAAATGATCAATTGTCAAATTTTCTATTAAATTGGTGCCTTGTGGGGCCGAATCTTCGCTGCTTGTTTCACCCATTTTTGGAAAGAAGGTATAGCCATTCCCCTCTAACTTGTCGAACTCTACATAGAAATCACCTACTCCAGCAATGGGGACCGCATAGGCTACTCCTGAAATTCCAAATGAGACTAATAATAACGCTAATACCAAAATTCCAGTACCTAAAGCCGACCAAAAAACTTTCTTACTTGTCATCCCCTCAACATATTGAATTGAACTTTCCATACGCACTCTCCCATTTTCCGAATTTTTAAACATTATTCTTTTATTACCTTACTACGGTTATTTAACAGCCACAATCACGTCATCTATCGGAAAAATACGGGCACCCCGTCAAATGTCGGGTGCGGATTATTACTACGGACATATTGAAAAATATTCCAACGAAGAATATAAAAACAGTTCATGGTGAGGTGGGGGCAACATGGAGCACAAATTGGAACAGCTTTTACAGAAGGGGCTTTCTATTCTTTTTCAACTAAGAGAACCATTTATGAAAGAATGGAAAAAAGTTTTATCCACATTAAAATACCGAAAAGATAGTTTAGTAGATGAATTTAATGTGATCATTCAAATTGTTTCCCAACAGGTTGCTAACAATAAAATCTCAAGTGTAGACTCCTTTATCCTCTCCCTCCATACGGAATGGCACAACCGTTTCGCCACGAAATATGATGAAAATGAGTCAATATTCTTGTTAACAATGATTGAAAATATATTTCATAAGCTGTTATCTGTAAATGTATCTTCCACTTTTCTCGATCATCAGGCTGTCCAATCCGTGTTTTCGAGAATACTTGACCAGACGTTGTTAACACAAGATATTGAAGAACAAAATCAAAAATGGATAAAAACGATTATCACAACTAACATCATGCCAATAAAATGGATTGCTGTCGTCAATAAGGAGCATGAAGAATATCAAGTTAATAGTGTAGTCTGTTCGGAGCGAAATCAAGTGGAAAGCCATTTAATTGAGGTGTCCACTAGTTTAAAAGCGAGTCAAATCGACCACTTATCTATGGCGATCGCGAAACTATTAGGAACAAAGGGACAAGAGGATACCATGGTCCGCATCCCTTGCTTGAATGACACCTTGTTAATAGGTCTGGAAAATAGTGCTTCTCCGATTACCGACCATGAAATCGAATTTATTAGAGGAATGTATTTACGCCAGCTAAAACTACTTCATTTAGAAAATAAGATGGAATGGAAAGATGCCTCGCTCCTCTTTTTACAGCACTTATTACGTTCACGGGGGGCAGATGAGGCTGTTAAGGCGATTACGACAGGGTTAGTCGAATATATGCCGTTTAATCGCTGCGCTCTTTTTATGTACAATCATTTCGAAGGGAAAGGAATTGGCGTCTCAGGATATAATGTAAACAATCCCTCTGTTCAGCAGATTAAGGAGGAAATTTTCAAACTCCCCTTAATCAAAAAATATTTCCATACCTTAAACCATTCTCATCCCCTTTATTTTGCGGATGCAGCGCAGGTGTTACCGAAAAAATATGTCCAGGAATATAAGTTGAAATCCTTAGTGGTCTTACCCATATTTGTGCCAACCAAGAGCAAGTTAATCGGGATTGCCCTTTTAGACAAAGGAGAAAATTCTCAATTTGAGGTTTCTGTTCAAACCTTAACCACACTCTTAAAATTCGGGCATTATGCTGGGGAATTGCTTTTTTCGATTAGAGATGAGGCACTTCAGCAATTCGGAAGCTCGAATGGCGTCTTAACGCAGCGGGAAAAAGAGGTGTTAAAGTTAATTGCCGACGGTGCCACCATTAATGAAGCAGCGACGCTTCTTCATCTTAGCAGTTATACAGTTCGGGATTATATCTCGATCATTATTCAAAAATTAGCTGCAAAAAATCGAACGGATGCAGCAGTAAAAGCTATTAAGATGAACTTAATCTCATAATACAAAGCTTGCAATATTATTTTATTAAAGGATACAATGTACATTTAGGAAAAAAGCTTGGAGGATGTGCTTATGTGGAGTGAATTTAAACAGTTTGCCATGAAAGGCAATGTTATTGATTTAGCTGTTGGTGTTATTATCGGTGGGGCGTTTGGAAAAATTGTCTCTTCTCTAGTCGCCGATATTATTATGCCATTAGTTGGATTGATCATTGGAGTAGTTGATTTTTCTGATCTTGCCTATGGAAAGTTAGCATATGGAAAATTTATTCAAACAGTAGTTGATTTTTTAATTATTTCTTTTTCAATCTTTTTATTTGTGAAGTTTATCAACCGCTTTAAAAAGAAGGAAGAACCAGCTGAAGTTGTTGTAAAAGCGGACCCAACAGTAGAATTATTAGCAGAGATCCGCGACCTTCTAAAAGAAGATAAAGATTTTTTTAGAAAAAATGAAACATCTTGACCAATTAATCGTATATCTTTAGTAACAAATAATTTTTGAGGTGAAAATATTGTATACACAAACATCTACTGAATTTTTGCCCTCTGTTATACGAACGTTTGCCCTTTCCCTTGCGATTGCTTTC
Source organism: Neobacillus drentensis (assembly GCF_036966985.1). Classification (GTDB taxonomy): domain Bacteria; phylum Bacillota; class Bacilli; order Bacillales; family Cytobacillaceae; genus Neobacillus; species Neobacillus drentensis_E. Next base: position 24,595 of record NZ_JBALSN010000081.1, read on the forward strand.
TTGGGCACTATGGCAGGTGTATTTGTACCAGATAGTTTATTTATGCCGCTAGCGATTCTAGAATTTGTCATGCTTATGATCGCATTCTTTTTCAGACGTAAAAAGGCCATTTCTTATTCATTCCTATATCTCTTTACGTTTATATCTGGAATTACGCTTTTCCCAATCGTAGCCTATTACACAGCTGCAGCAGGAGCAAACGTGGTTGTTATGGCATTTGCTAGTACGACCGTGGTTTTTACAGGTGTGGCTATCTATGCAACGAAATCAAAACAAAACTTTTCCTTTTTAGGTGGATTTCTGCTTGCTGCTTTGCTAGCCTTAGTGGTTATTTCTATTTATAATATTTTCTTTCCATTAGGCTCGACTGCAATGCTTGCTTTCTCCATTATTGGAGTCATCGTATTTAGCGGTTATGTTCTGTTTGATTTCAGCCGTATGAAGCATTACGGGGTTAGACCGGAAGAAGTACCATTGATGGCATTAAACTTATACTTAAATTTTATTAACCTATTTGTTAGCATCCTTCGCATTTTTGGAATTTTATCTAGTAAGGACTAATCAGAAAAGCGCTGGAGCTGGACAGTATAGGAAAGGAGCTTGGATCCCCCAAGCTCCTTTTCCTTTATCTATTATTGATTAAAGTGAATCCGCGTTGAATCACCTGATTAACTGATTTCCCCCAATTTTTGTTTCGTAATAGTTCTGAAATAATTTTCACATTGGGATGACTGCTATTTTGCAACTTATAGATTTCTAGTATTTCTAGTCGTAATAACCACTCATTTGGATATTTATGATCTAGGGTCGCTATTACCTCTTCCAATCTAGACCAACTCTGTTCATTCCATTCCGGTCCCTCACGCAGGCTGCGGATTTCCGCATAAAGCCTTTCTAATTCATTCAGTTGCTGAACTTCTGCTTCCTCCATACTGTTTGTTTCATCTGTTGGCCATTCAAAAAAAGCGTCTGGATCTGCAGCGCCTGCAAAAACTGATGTAACTCTTGCACCGACAGCCATATCATACGTCCCCCATGATGGCTCAAATAGGACTTGCCCCTGATAGCTTACTTGGCAATCCTTAAAAGAGATTAAGATGGGCTTTCCATCTGACATCAAAATTGACTTAACAATCCCCTTTACATTGACACCGCTTTCAAATCTCAACGCGGCTTCGCTTCCCTCAATAATCCCTAAATCCTTTAATTGAGGCAACGAACAATTTTCTAATACTATCTTTCCTTCAAGACTGCCTATTGGGGTCCCAAAGCCTTTATGATGTGTATCTTTGCCATGTTTCACTAATTGCGTATGGTCAAGAGATAGTGCGGTCGGCCCTTTCGTTTTAATATAATTAGCTTCTCCATTCTTATCCCTCCATATGGTTGCCAATGTCCCCGTCACTTGCAAGCCAGACGAGAAAACAAATGTTGCAAGATTATCAGATCGCAAAGCTTTTTCAAGGCTTTCCGTGCCGCCTTTCTTAAATGCCATTGTCGAAGCAAATTGATCAATGGCACCTGCTAGTTCATTAAAATCTTTACAGACAAATAATTGCGGCTGTGGCTTGGTAACATCATAAGGTGTCTTAATACATTCTTCAACTGAAAATGGGATCTTCTTCACGTCATCGGCTAGACAGCTTTGACTTTCACCTACCGATGAAAGCAAACCAGCTCCATAGATCTTCGGATCACTAAGGTCACCAATCAAGCCATACTCCACCGTCCACCAGAAAAGCCTTGAAACCATATCAGCCTCAGATAGACCCTTCACCTTTTGTCTTGCTTCTGCCACAAGCCTTTCTGCCTCTTTCACCTGTTCAGGGGTTGAATTAGGATCTTCTGCAACAATGGTTAAATGGCGGACGGCTTTAAACACCTCTAATTTTTCTTTACTAGCGAGTGCTTTTGCCCCCATCTCACCAATTTTCCTTACAAATTCCCGATAAGATTGATCTAATAAAATCGGCGCATGTCCTGCAGCTTCATGAATCATATCCGGTGCAGGGGTATAGGCAATGTTTTGAATGTTTCTTATTTCTGTCGCAATCGGTAAAAGGCCATTTGCCAGAAATCCATAAAATACGGAACCAGGAATTAATCCATCAATCGTAACGGCCCCCCAGCCAACTTTGGCCAGACTTTTATTCATATCATCTACCTTTGGAATAGATTCCGTTTTAATACCTGAATCCCTCAGACCATTAACATAAGCCGGATGGGCGATATCTTTTAAAAAATAATGATTTTGCTTCATGACAAAACGCCACACCGCGTGATCAATAGGTGTATACCGATGGTAATACTGCTTTGAAATATATGGCTGCAAGTGCGCCTGGCCTCTTTTTGCTCCTTTTCCAGTCATGGTGTACATTCTCCTTCACAAAGAATATTTTACTGGTATCATGCGAGTGACTGCATTTTTGGTCGGAGTCTTTCCTTTGCCCTTCTCATTCTTGTTTTGACCGTAGACATGGGAAGGTTACTTTTTTTCGCAATTTCGACGAGAGAAAAATCTTGATAGTAATATAGATAAATAGGATTTCTATAGATTTCCGGTAATAGGTTAATCTTTTCAGCCATTTGTGCTGCAGAAAATTTATGTAACACTTCCTCTTCTGGGATAACAGTTGGTTCGAAAGAGGCTGAATAGGAATAAACTTCTTCCCTCCAAAATTGCTTGGATTTATTTTCTTTCCGCCAATAATCACGGCATTTATTGATGGCAATTGTAAAAAACCATCCTTTATATTTCGATTGCTCCTTTATTGAAGGATATGCTAAATAAGCAGAGAGTAATACCTCCTGATAGATGTCCTCCGCAAGTTCTTTATGCCTGACCAATGATAAAATATATTTATAGATTGCTCTTCCGTATTCCATGACCACTTCTTCAAATGATGGGGTACGTTCATTTTTCATTTTCCTAAACCTCCATGTTGAAAAATAACTTTTCATATTAATAGACGGAGTGGAAAGTGTAACCCCTACAGTTTTGAAGTAATTTTTCTCTAAATTTATCATTCAGTGGGATTTTGAATGAGCCGCTGCATAAATAAACTTATCCCGATTTTTTTGCAAATGGTTATATAATGCATAAGCGCCAACAAAACAGCACCTGTATTCATGCCAATAATAACCCCGTTCATTCTCCATTCTGGCATTGCTGCAAGCAGCAGAATGAGTGCAAAGGAGATGATGGTCGACCAAATGATATGAATAAATGTCTCTTTAAGTAAATTAAGTCCAAACAAAAAGGCCTGCATCGGCATGATAAAGAAGTGGAATAAGAAAAATGGCCAGAGTAATTGTAAAAATATAGCTGGTGTTTCTGATTTAAAAAATAGCGAAGTTAACTCCGGTGCATAAAAGTAGAAAATAGCTACTGCTGCGACCCCATATACAAAGGTGAGCTTCATCACCTGTTGAAGCATTTTTTGGAGCCTATGATAATCACCCTGTGAGTAAGTCTTGGATACAGCTGGAATTAGAACGACCATAAGGGAATGAGCAATAAATGCCGGGAAAAAGCCAATTGACATGGCCACGCCCATCAGCAGCCCAAATTGCTCGGTCGCTACTGTTTCGCTCATTCCAGAACGAACCAACGCTGCCTTAATGATAAAGGGCTGTATGGCACCAGTGAATGCTGAAAACAACCGAAGACCCGTGGTTGGAATCGATACTGCCATTAAATTCTTCTGGACTACCTTGCGTTTCATATTAGAAAATGGCTGTCGCTTCAATTGCTGAAACTGGATAATAAACATGTAGAATAAGTATAGGAACACAACAATCTCGCTTCCAATAAATGTACCAATTGCGATTAACAATGACTCAGATGTGTCAAAGGCAAACAAACGAAAGAGGAGAAACAATCCAGCGAGTTGAATGGTTTTCCTTAAAAAATTAGAAACTGCTATTTTCCCCATTTGTTGCTTTCCCATAAAATATCCCCTCGCGACGGACGTAAAGGAAATGATTGGGATTAGGATTAAAACAAGCCATCTAACATATGGATGATATTTATCAAACACAGGAATAAACGGAATGATCACAGTAGCTGCTAAAAAAAGAACAGTAGAGAATACAATCGTAATCGTAATGGCATGATGAAGGATATTACGGTGATAACGGTCTTCCCTTTCTGCAATAAATTTTGAAATTGATACGGGTAACTCAAAGCTTGCTAGTAAAACAATGAAGAATATTGATGGCAAAATGGACATATACAGTCCTAACCCGTGTGGTCCTAACTCTCGAGCAAGAATCATATTTACTAAAACTTCAATACCTTCCCCCAAAAAAGCAGCGGCAGCTAAAAAGAATATTCCCTTATAATAAATCCTCAATTTTTTCTCCTCCATACTAATCTCACTTATATAAACTTATGAGACAAGTTCTTTGATTAGTAGGAGAAAATTTTAACAGAAACAAAAAAGGACCTAAGGCCCTTTTAAATGTTAGTAATGACTGTTCTTTTTTTAATCATCCAAGTCAACCCCAGAATGACGATAACTAATAATAACTGGGTAATCGTTGTTTCCAAAGTTGGATATAAACCAATCCAATCAATAAACGGAAGTTGATGCACGGTGCTTGTCGACAACACATCCGAAATCTGCAGCGCATGGATACTAATACCAAGAATTTTAAAGGCTAAAATATAAATAAGAATAGTTGCCGCTTTAAAGAAAAAGCGAATCGGTATTTTTACGCTATAGTAAATAATGGCGAACCCAACAATCGCTAGGATTCCCACTGCCAGGATTACACCCAAAACCAATTGCTGCATACTAATGTATGGGGTGATTCCGGTATAGAATATGATGGTTTCTGCTCCTTCACGGAACACAGACAGAAAACTAATGAAAGCAAATGAAATTAAACTTCCTTTAGCAATGGCTTGTTCCATTTGTTGATTAATATATTTATTCCAGTTCCCAATACTGGATTTATTATGGAGCCATGCTCCAACTGTTAACATCATAATCACAGCAACAACTCCAGTAATTCCCTCAATATATTCTCGGCTGGAAGCTGCAACGATACGAGAAAATACAATATTAATAATAATGGCTAATACAGCACTTGCTAGGATACCTGCGCCAACACCCGCCCAGATCCATTTCTGTTTCGCACCCTGACCCATTTTCTTCAAAAAAGCAAGCAATGTAGCGACGATTAATAACCCTTCTAACCCTTCGCGCAGTAAAATTAATGCCGCATCCCATAAAGAATAATCAGTTTTACTAATTAGCGGTGCAAGACGTGAATTTATTTCTTTTACAATCTCCTCTGCTTTGGGACCATCGACTTTATCAGAACTTAAGAGACTAATAGCTGTAGGTATTTTGGTTTCAAGATCACTATACAGTTTACTATCCCTCGTCTGAACATCTCCTTCGACCATTGGCCAAACGTTTAGGACTTCATTTAACTGGTTCTCGGCACTATTATAGTTTTCCTGTGAAATCTGTGATTCTGCCTTACTCAATAATGTAGAAAGATCCGACAGTGAATAATCACCTTGAACCTGTTTAGAAACCTTCCCTGCTAAGAAATTTTCCACTTCACTTGATAGCTTCTCGATATTCGTTTTCGCCTTATCTAAATCGACGGGATTCTGGGTGATCGCGATTCGAATTAAAGCCATGTATTTTTCGATACTGCCGTAGGTGACTATGCTCTCATCATGGACAATTTTTTCCGAAGCATTCCATTTATTTAGCAAGGATTGATATTGAGTTTTCAATACTGCCTGATTTTCGTCCTCAATCGATTTCTTGAATGTGGCAATGAGCGGTATCATCTGCTTTACTTGTTCTTTTCCCTTTTCTTTATCTTGTGGATTTTGTTCTTGGTCATAAAGAACCACCGCACTGGACAAAGACGAAAGACTTTTTGACAGAACGTCTTTTTCTATTTTCCCTTTAGATAGTAAACTTTGAACCTCTTGAAGCGCTTGTTCAACCTTTTTAGCCTGTTCACTATCCTTGTTCTTAATCGCTTTCCATTCTGTTGCAAACTGTTCCATATTGGTGGAAACGGTTGATTGGTCTCCATCCTTGGCTTTCATTAAACTATCACCAATTAGAACAAAAAGTTCATCATGATTCACTTCCGCTTTCGCTGGATGAACGGTTTGAAAAAAAACGAAGAACATCATTAGAATTAAAATAGATTTACTTTTTGTTTTAAATCGTAACATGTGTCTCTCTCCTCTATATTAGGAAAAACTCTAGTTAAAAAGGGTTTCTCCTATAAAGCCACCTGGTTTCGTTCCCGGTAAACAAGCAAAGATGGCACTTCCTCTATGGGAAATATATTCATTTAATTTATCCATCATGGCCAATCTATTTTGTATTGGAATAAATTGTTTACTAGGAGCACGTTGGAAACATAAGAACAACAGGCCTGCATCAAAGCTGCCAGTCTTTAGGTCCATTCCATCTGAATAGGAATATGCCCTGCGCAGAATTTGCTGTGAACCATCACCATGGGATAAACGTGTATGCGAGTCTGTAGGGATGCTATATTCGCCTTTTTCATTTTTTTGCTTCAAATCAAGTTTTTCAAATTCGCTTTTTTGCCCAATTGGTGCACCGTTTTCACGATAGCGGCCAAAGGTGTTTTCTTGATCTTTTAGTGTGGTACGATCCCACACTTCAATAAACATTTGAATTCTTCGGACGACAAGATAACTTCCATTCGCCAACCAATTAGGGCCATCCCCAGGCTGAACCCAAACCTGTTTGTTCATCTGTTCTTCATTGTTTACATCAGGATTGGCTGTGCCATCTTTAAAGCCAAACAAGTTCCTTGGTGTTTCATTTTTTGGATCTGCTTGTTTCGTACGTTGAAATCCTGTTTGCGCCCAGCGTAAGATCGCCTTTCCTCTTGCAATTCGAATCAAATTCCTCACTGCGTGAAAAGCTACTTGCAAATCATCCGCACAGGCTTGAATACACAGGTCCCCACCGGTCCATTCGTCTTCCAACGCATCAAGCGGAAATTTAGGCAGATCCACTAATTCTTTTGGCTGCTTATGTTTTAGGCCGAATCTGTCGTGATTGTCTTTTACAAACAAACTAGGACCAACTCCGAATGTAACCGTTAAATTAGAAGCAGATAACCCAGCGGCCTCCCCAGTATCTTTTGGCGGGAGAAACTCATTACTCGAAAGATCTCCGACTGCTTTCCCTTCAGATAATAGGGCGGCAGCCTTTGTCCAATCCTTGAACAATTGAACCAGGTCTTCTTTTTTGGAGGTGGTTACATCCAAGGAAACAAAATACACATGGTTTTGCGTTTTTGTGGTGATCCCACTTTGCTGTTTTCCATAAAAGGGAACAATATCATGGTCCTCTTTAGTGGTAGCCTTGCTTTCCGTAATCGAAAGTAACCCTCCTAATCCAGAAGCACCAAGAATCACTCCGACACCACCAACACCAGCCGTTTTAAGGATATCTCTTCGCGAAATCTTTTTTCTGATTACCGAAGATTCATCGATGATATTTGTATTCTTTGCCAATTAAGACGCCTCCGTAACAAGTCCTATTTGTGAGAGTGGTTCTGCTAGTGCATCAATCGCCTGACTTAGTTCTTTTACTTGGTCCTTTGTTAATTCAGTGTAGAGTTTGTAGCCATCTCCCTTTTTGTGCTGGTTCAATAAACTGTACACATCATCAAAACGGGCTTGAATTTCCTTTGAAACGGCCTCATCTTTTTTCGTTAATGCCGGATTAAGCAATTGATAAATCTTTTCTGCTCCCTCCACATTGGCAGCAAAATCATATAAATCAGTATGGGAATAACGATCCTCTTCGCCTGTTACTTTTGAAGTGGATACCTCATTTAAAAGGTCAACAGCGCCAGTTATCAATAATTCTGGTGTCACTTCAACGGTATCTACCTTGGCACGTAAGAGATTAACATCTTTCATTAACTGCTCTGCGTACTGCTCATATCCTTTAGTGGTTTTTTCAATCCAAAGACCTTTTTCAATCCGGTGGTACCCGCCCCATTCTGCTTCAGGAACATCGCCTTCTCGTGCATCAATCTTCGGGTCTAGGTCACCGAACACTTCCGCAATTGGTTCAGCGCGCTCATAGTGCATCCGTGCTGGTCCATAAAGGGCTTTGGCTTGTTCGATTTCTCCCTTTTTAACAGCAGCTGTAAAGGCGTCTGTTGCCTTAACAAATGCTTCAATTTCTCCTAAGGCATATGCCCTGTAATCATCTGTAACACCGGTGAGCGAATCCTGACTCGTAGTTGCTTTTTCCTTTACCTTTTCTTTTGTTGAAGTTTCCTCTGTATTATTTGAACATCCAAATAGTAGACTGCTAGATAAAATTAAGGTGCCTGACACTTTTAATAGTTTCATTTTTATGTTATCCTCCGATATCTATAATGATAATCATTTTCATTTGTGGTGTCAATCAACAAAACCCTTCAATTTAGGTTAATTTGTGAAAGAAGTTTGAAGGATATTTTTGGGAGTCGCTTTTATACTGTAAACGTATTGAAAAATGAGTGGTTACTATCTATACTTAATGATAATGATTATCATTCCTTTTACTAATTTCAATTTCGATTTAATAATATACCCAATTTTTCTTTTTTTATCAGAAGAGGTGTTAGTTTTTGAATGCAAAGCAGCACGAGGGAGATTCGTTTGCTCTTCATCATAAAAGAGTTAGAACATCCATTAAAGGAACTTTCGTATTAATCACAGGAATGATACTAATCCTAATCTCGATGGGATTATCTATTGCTTACGGGGCAGCGGATATAAAAATGGCTACTGTTTGGGAGGCTGTCTCCCATTTTAATCCTGATATGACAACACATCAAATTATTCAAGAAATTCGTATGCCAAGAGCAATCGGGGCTGTATTAGTTGGTGCATTCCTTGCTGTTTCAGGTGCTGTAATGCAGGGCTTAACACGGAATCCGCTCGCTTCTCCATCCATCATGGGCGTAACGGATGGGGCAGCTTTTGCATTAGTCATCACTCTTGCTTTTATTCCAACCGCGACAATGATGGGGTTGACCTTTTCATCATTTGTAGGGGCAGGTCTTGGCGTAATCCTCGTCTTTACGATTGGAGCTTTTTCAAAGGGAGGATTGACCCCAGTAAAACTCGCCCTGGCCGGGGTGGCAGTGGGTTCGATGCTTAATGCCTTCTCAAGCGCAATTGCTCTTCATACACAAGTGGCAAAGGACATGAGCTTTTGGTATGCCGGAGGATTAACCACCGTAACTTGGGAATCGATTAAGATTCTTTGGATCACTGGTGGGATTGGGTTATTACTCGCCCTTTACATCTCAAGGTCAATCACTATCCTTAGCTTAGGCGAAGAAGTTTCCAAAGGGCTAGGACAAAATACACTTTTAGTAAAAACACTAGGCGTGATTGTCGTATTAGTGCTAACCGGTGCTGCTGTATCGATAGCCGGTGCGATTGGATTTATCGGATTGGTAATTCCGCACATTACCCGATTTATCATTGGTTCAGATTACCGTTGGATTATTCCGATTTCCGCTGTACTTGGAGGACTGTTACTCGTTCTTGCTGATATTGCAGCAAGAATGGTGAATGCCCCGTTTGAAACTCCAGTTGGAGCCGTAACGGCAATCATCGGTGTTCCTTTCTTCTTATACCTGGCTCGTGGGGAAAGGAGGGGGCTGTAATGAATCAATCGAAAACAAAACAGAAAAAATTTATCGTCCTAATTAGCCTTTTATTTATTTTAACAATTATCACTTTTATCATAAGTTTAAACCTTGGTGTCGTACGGATTGCTCCCATCGATGTTTTCAAGACATTAATAGGGCAGGGAACAGCCCGCGACCAACTCGTTTTAGTTGATTTCAGATTACCAAGAATGGTTTTGGCCTTACTGATTGGTGCGGGATTAGCTGTCTCTGGCGCCATTTTGCAAGGTGTGACGAAAAATGAACTAGCCGACCCTGGAATATTAGGTATTAATACAGGAGCAGGATTCATGGTCATCTTGTTTATCTACTTTTTTCAAGGTTCCATGAACAGTGTCAGCACACTTGGCATTTTTTTAATGCCCTTGTTCGCCTTAATAGGAGCGGTCATTGCGGCTTTTCTAATTTACGTATTGGCATGGAAAAAAGGAATTGATCCTGTCCGGTTAATTTTAGTCGGGATTGGTGTGAATTCAGGGTTTGGCGCTACGATTGTTATTTTTCAACTCAAAATGAATCCGCAAGACTTCATGCAGGCGGCTGTCTGGCTTTCTGGTGATATTTGGGGAACGAATTGGAAATTTGTCGCCATTCTCGCACCGTTAATTTTGCTGCTTATTCCTTTTGCTTTATACAAAGCACACATCCTAAATATCATGAATTTAGGTGACCAGGTCGCGACTGGCTTAGGCATTCATGTAGAAAAAGAAAGAAGAATCTTGCTTCTAGCAGCAGTGGCGCTTGCAGGTTTCAGTGTCGCGGCTGGGGGAGGAATTGCTTTCCTAGGCTTAGTTGCTCCGCATATTGCGAAACGATTAATTGGGCCAAAGCACCAGTTATTTCTGCCATTAACAGCCGTGTTAGGGTCGTTTGTACTTTTATTGGCAGACACAATTGGGAAAAATCTACTGGCTCCAACCCAAATACCAGTGGGAATTGTGGTGGCAATATTTAGTGCACCATATTTTATTTTTTTACTAATGAAAGCCAAATAAAAAAAAGGGGGAACGGATTGTGGTTTCACTTTCTACCGAGAATCTTCAGATTGGTTATGGCGACAAGACGATTGTTGAAAACTTGAATTTACACATAAATAAAGGGGAAATTACCACTATTATCGGCGCAAATGGCTGCGGGAAATCCACTATTTTAAAAACATTAGCACGTGTCCATGCAGCCAAGTCTGGGATCGTCTATTTGGATGGAAAGATGATTCACAAGGTCCCAACAAAAGAAATCGCTAGGAAAATGGCTGTTCTTCCGCAAAGCCCCGAGGCTCCCAATGGATTAACGGTTTATGAATTGATTTCATTTGGACGTTCTCCGCATCAAAGCGGATTTGGCAAACTAACGGATAACGACCGGCAGGTGATTGAATGGGCGCTAGAAGTGACTGGACTTAGTCTATTTGCCGATCATCCAGTTGATGCTCTTTCCGGCGGACAGCGTCAACGTGCCTGGATTGCAATGGCCATTGCCCAAGAAACCGATCTCTTGCTGCTTGATGAGCCAACCACCTACCTTGATATGGCACACCAGCTAGAGATTTTGCAGCTGCTTGAAAAATTAAATAAGGAACAAAGCCGGACAATAGTGATGGTGATTCACGATTTGAACCATGCGTCTAGGTTTTCTCACCATATGGTTGCACTAAGAAAGGGGACTATTGTCAAAGAGGGAAGTGCAGACGAAGTGATGACCCCAGACGTATTAAAAACAGTCTTTCAAATCGATGCTGAAATTGTTAAAGATCCACGAACAAAAAAACCAGTCTGTCTATGTTATGATTTAATTCAAAAAGAGCCGGCATTAGACAATCGAAAAGTCATGAATTTCTAGTGAAATGGGATTAGATGGGATGGGGAATGAAATGAAATTATACGATGTTACCATCATCGGTGGTGGTCCAGTTGGCTTATTTACTGCTTTTTATTGCGGGATGAGAGAGATGGAAACGAAAATAATAGAATTTCTCCCATACTTAGGGGGGAAGGTTTCCTATTTCTATCCTGAAAAGGTGATCCGCGATATTGGCGGGATCCCGGCTGTTTCAGGTGAAAACTTAATTAAACAGCTGGTGGAACAAGCGCAAACCTTTCATCCAACCATTGTTTTAAATCAACAGGTTGTTGGATTAGAAAGGTTAGCAGATGGGACGTTCCTATTAACTAGCCATAATGGTGAAAAGCACCATACCCGGTCGATTATCTTAGCGACTGGATTCGGAACATTAAAAAGTGCGAAGCTTGACGTAGAACATGCAGATCAATATGAAGGACGAAACCTGCGGTATGCGGTGGAAAAGCTGAATGACTATAAAGATAAACATGTGCTTATTTCTGGTGGTGGGAATTCCGCTCTTGATTGGGCGAACGAGCTGCTCCCGATTGCGCGTCATATTACCGTGGTCCATCGCAGACAAGAATTCTCAGGACTCGAGCGAAACATCAGCAATTTGCGTAAATCAACCGCGACCATCTTGACTCCGCATGTTTTGGATGCGTTACATGGGGAAGATGGACGAATCGGGAGTGTTACCGTTAAAAATATTGTAACAAACGACACTCAGATCATTGAAGTGGACGAAGTTCTCGTCAATCATGGTTTCTGTATTGACCTTGGCCCCATCAAGGGATGGGGATTAGAGTTTGAATTTGGAAACATCAAAGTAGACAGTAGAATGCAAACTAATATCGAAGGTATCTTTGCAGCCGGGGACGTCGCCAACTACCCAAATAAACTTCACTTGATAGCAGGTGGATTTTCCGAAGGTCCAACCGCCGTTAATAGCGCAAAAGCCTACATAGAACCCCAAAAAGAACTAAAACCCATCTACTCCACTACCCATTTTTGAACGGGTGATATTTTATGGTGTCATTTGTGGTGTCAGGCACCGCTTGTGGACACTTGTCCTTTCGAGGAGGACACATCGCTATAAAGCAGGCACCATCCAATCTGTCGGATGGTGCCTGCTTGTTGTTAGGTGTTTTGTTTAATAGAACGGGTTTGGAGGTATTTATGTCTGATATAAAAAATTGCTGTCATGATTATCGATATTCCTCCAAAAAGGACGCACATGACCTGCAGGCCGATTAGGTCTAGGAGAAAGCCGCTAATGAGCAGGACAATCTGATAGGTGACACGGTCAAGCATGTTTCTAAACGAAAAAAAGCGGCCGTGGAACTCTTTTGGTATCTTTGTTTGAAAAATGGTCGCAGCTGTCGGGAAAAAGCAGCCGACAGAAAATCCAAATATGGCAAAAGCCACGATAGTTAATACCGGTACGTCTGCTAAAAAAAGAAGTAGTTGGGACACACCAATCAAAAACGAACAGGCAAATAAGATGCTGTACGGTGAGATTCTGTCGCTGATCAACTTAATGAGAAAAGCACCCAGCATAAAAGAGATTCCCTCAGTTGTATATATCCAGCCTTTTATCGCTGAACTATCTTGGAGTTCACTAATGTTAATTACTACAAGGTTAAATCCACCAAGAAAAAGGACCGGGACCAGTGTCATGATAAGCGTCATCAAGACAATAGGCAGACCTTTAATAATCGGAAATACGTCTTTAAAACTTGTTTTTTCAGTGGGACTATCCTTTGCTATATGAAGATCTCTTGATTCATCGATACTTAAGAACCAAGTAAGGATAAATAAACCAATATACGCGACCAAAGAACCAACATAAAGCATCGATAAAGGCAGGACAACCAACAAAATCCCGGCCACCGCTGTTCCGATAATGCGAGAAAGGGTTGAGACATTCATATGAATCCCGTTTAATTGAAGCAAATCCTTTTCAGACACAATTAGCGGAAGCGCTGCTTGTAGTGCTGGAAAATAAAACGCTGCAGAAATTTGCAGCAGAACGAGAAACACGACCATCCACCAGATCGAACCTGTTGCAATCGCAATTAACATAAATACAACACTGATAGCCCTTACAAATCCAGCCAGAAGCATAACTGTTTTCTTACTTACTTGGTCGGTAAGTCTGCCAGCATAGGGGCCAAACGCAATCCCAGCAACCAAGCCTGCAGCAAGAAGAAGTGACTTTAGAAAATCTGATGGGAGCTTCTCTTGCATAAATTCCAAATTACCAATAACACCGAGCCACAAACCAAGACCCGCGATAAATTCCCCTGTTAACAAAATCCAAACATTCTTATTCCTCAACATACACAGTTTCCCTCAATCCTCTAATCAAATCGTACAATCTGAAAATATAATACTATTCAAAATAGTAACAGATAAGGTGTCAGGCACCAACCGAAGACAAATGTCCACAGGTCGTGCCTGACACCCTCGTTTGACACCGTCGCTGATACATTCACTATATAATACGGAATCTATTTGAAACGAAGTTTGTTGGAGATTTTCATTCCGTATTCAATGACTCTTTCGATTAGGAAGTTTTTTCGTTCTATTGTTATATTGAAATTGACATATCCAATGCTAATTGCGCCAATTAGTTCATTCAATTGGTTAAAAATAGGCGCAGCTACTGATGATGTGCCTTCTGTTCTCTCCCCGTGGCTCTCCCCATAGCCCACTTTCACTATTTGATTTAATGCAGTTAAAAAAGTATCTCTATCTTCTACGGCTACTAACTCATTTACGATTTTTAGTCTTTCACTTGGGGGCATATGGGCTAACATGACCCTATTTGCTGCTCCGATGTTTAGTGGAATACGTAATCCTAATTGATCATAAATGCGGATGGGGTTTTGCTGGCAGTCAATTCTTTCAACGATTAATGATTCTAGACCAATTGGTTTACTGAAATAAATACTCTCTTCCACCTCAAGCATTAACTTTTCCATCTCGGGCCGAATTAATCCTACAAAATCAAAGGTATCATACATCTGTAAACCATATTCTAACCAGGTGTTCCCCATTGAATAATGTTTTAGATTTGGATCCTGTTGTATAAGTCCATGTTTTTTCATTGATTGTAAAAGACGATGCATTGTGCTTACAGGTAGGTCACACTCCTTAGATAAGTCAGTAATTGAAAACCATTTCTTTGTTTCATTTCCAACAAGAACTTTGATCACCTGCATGGCTCGATCGATAGTTTGCATATTTCCAGCTCCTATTTTAATCCAGTATATATAAAAATATCAAAACTATTATTCAGTAAATTCAAAAAATATTGACATGAATTTATTACTACTATAATATCATATTATAAGTTTTCCTGTCAGGGGAAATGAATTCCACTATACGGAAAAGAAAGGAGGATCTTCTTTGGCATCATCTATGTATAAAAAACTCAACACCGTTATTGTTAAACACCCAAAAGAAGCTTTTATTAGTCAAGAACATTTAAAAAAGGAATGGAAAAAATTCAACTATATTCATGAACCTGATTTTTCAAAAGCAGAGCATGAATTTGAACAGTTTCTTTCTATTATTAAACAGCATGTCGATTATATTGAATATTTACCCGAGTCAGAACTTGTGGGACTAGATTCTCTCTATGCCCATGACCCTGTTAAATTTACGAAAAAGGGTGCCATTATTTTAAAATCAGGGAAAAAATTACGACAGCCTGAAGCCGAAGTGTACAAACAATTTTTAAAAGAAAAGGACATTCCTATTTTAGGTGAACTTACTGGTGAAGCATTAGCTGATGGGGGAGATCTTGTTTGGCTGGATGATCGCACATTATTAATTGGCCGTGGCTATCGAACGAATGATGAAGCGATCCGCCAAATCAAGGAAATAACTAAAGGTTTAGTAGACGAATGTATAGTTATCCAGCTTCCGCATGACCAAGGTGAGGACGAATGTCTACATCTTATGTCTTTTATTAGTATCGTCGATGAAAACCTGGCTGTTGTTTATTCGAGATTAATGCCAGTCTTTTTAAGACAAATTCTGATCAAGCGTGGCTTTGAGCTAATTGAAGTTCCCGACGAAGAGTATCATCGACTAGGCTGTAATGTCCTTGCCTTGGCACCGAGAATTTGTATGATGGTTTCTGGAAGCCCTTACACTAAGCGGAAATTAATGGATGCGGGGGCAACCGTCTATGAATATGAAGGAAACGAAATCTCTTATTTAGGTACAGGTGGTCCAACATGTCTCACCTGCCCTGTTATCCGCACATAACTAAAGGAGGAAAAAAATATGTTTAAAAATACAATTGTCAAAACACCCGGGGAGAGCTATATCCATGGCTTAACGACTTCTAATCTAGGAAGTCCTATTTTAGAAAAGGCACTCGAGCAGCATAAAGCTTACATTGATGCACTAAAAACGTGTGGGGTAGAAGTAACCGTCCTGCCTAGTCATACGGATTTCCCAGACTCCACCTTTGTAGAAGACACGGCAGTGCTGACGCCTAAGTTTGCGGTTATTTCAAACCCAGGGGCACCTTCACGTAACGGGGAAATTATCGAGATGGAGTCGACAATAAAGTCCCATTATGAAAACATCTATTATATCAAGTCACCAGGAACCCTTGACGGCGGCGATATTTTACAAATTGAAAATCATTTTTATTTAGGACTTTCTGAAAGAACAAATTTGGAAGGGGCTGAACAATTAAAGCAAATTCTTGAATTGGAACATTACCAGGCGACTATTGTTCAACTAGAAAAGTTTTTCCACCTTAAAACAGGTATTTCTTATCTTGGAAATCAGACAATTGTTGTCGCAGGCGAATTTATTGATCATCCAGTTTTTAATTCCTATACAAAAATTATCGTTCCACCGGAAGAGGAGTATGCAGCGAATTGTATTCGCGTAAACGACTATGTCATCATTCCAGCAGGTTTTCCTCAAACAAAGCAAAAAATGAACGAGGCTGGTTTTCAAACGATTGAACTCGATGTGTCTGAATTTCGTAAATTAGATGGCGGCTTAAGCTGTTTGTCACTACGTTTTTAAGGAACATTGGATTGGAGACTGCTAATATACAAGGGGTGTGTGGGAGATGATTGAACGAGAGGGTCAGCAGAATCAACTAAATCGATCAATGAAACGTCGTCATTTGTTTATGCTTTCGTTAGGCGGAGTCATTGGAACAGGGTTGTTTTTAAACGCTGGTTATACTATTAATCAGGCCGGAGCTGGTGGTGCATTAATAGGTTATTTATTTGGTGGGATCATTTTATACTTGGTCATGGTGTGCCTAGGGGAACTGGCTGTCCACATGCCTGTAACAGGCTCTTTTCAAACATATGCAAGTAAATTTATTAGTCCTTCAGCCGGATTTTCGTTAGGATGGATGTATTTCGTTGGGTCAGCCACTACGGCTGGGGTTGAATTTACCGCGGCAGGAATCCTGATGAAACGGTGGTTTCCTGATGTTTCAGTCTGGATATGGTGTGCCGTTTTCATTGCCCTGTTATTTGTCCTCAACGCTCTTACAACCAGGGGATTCGCAGAGGCAGAATATTGGTTTGCAGGTATTAAAGTGGTTGCTGTTATTTTCTTTATTATTATTGGTTTCGCTGCTATTTTTGGAATCATTCCATTGGCTGACCGTCCTGCACCATTTTTAGAAAACTTAGCACCATCAGGATTGTTCCCTGCAGGTTTTGTCATCCTTTTTGTTACAATGATGAATGTTATCTTTTCCTATCAAGGGTCTGAACTAATTGGAATTGCTGCTGGAGAAAGCGAGGAGCCGGAAAAAAATATTCCGCGAGCCATTCGAAACGTCCTTTTTAGAATTATCGTCTTTTATCTAGCATCTATTGTTATATTATCGGCCATTTTTCCATCTAAGGAACTGGGACTATTAGAAAGTCCATTCGTAACCCTTATGGATATGGCGGGTATTCCTTTCGCGCCAGATATTATGAATTTTGTTATTCTGACAGCGATATTATCGGTCGGAAACTCATGTATTTACGCGTCGACCCGTTTACTATGGGCAATGGCACAAGATGGAATGGCTCCAAAAAGGTTTGGAAAGCTATCGAAACGCAAGGTTCCATTTGCTGCACTAGTATTTACGATGGTTTTTTCTCTATTATCCTTGTTAACTAGCGTCATTGCAGCCGACACTGTGTTTGTATTGTTAATGTCGATTGCCGGCATTTCTGTTACGATTTCGTGGATCGGTATTGCCCTCTCGCAGTTGTTGTTTCGAATGAAATACCTGCAAGCTGGTGGGAAAATAGAGGATTTACAATATAAAGTCCCATTCTATCCACTAATACCAATTATTTGTATCGTATTCTGCGTTTCTATCTTAATATTCTTGGCCTTTGATCCGACCCAATTAGTCGGTTTACTAGTGGGTTTAGGATTTTTAGCCGTATGCTATATTTCCTATTATTTTAAGAACAAAAAGGACAAATTGAGCACAACTAACGATGTGGACTATCGATAACGATAGGGTGTTTTCGATAGGGTGTCAGGCACCATTCGTAGACAGTTGCTTGTATTTGTCCATCCAGGGTGGATAGTTTCGAAGTTTCGAATCACCATTCTGTAAATTAATTAAAGGAGTAACGGGTAATGAATCAGCTAAGTTGGGGGACACCAGAGGCACTTCGTAAGCTTTTGTGCGAGGTGGTGAGCTGGAGAAGCATGACATTAACAGAGGGTGAACTTAATTTTCCCTCAAAAGTAGAAGAAAAACTGCAAGGCTTGGACTATTTTCAGGACAATCCAACTCAATTGCTTCTTCACGATGCCGATCAGGGCAGGCGGTTTTTAACTGCTTTATATAAACATCCTGCAGCGAAAGAAACCATCGTTCTCATTAGTCATTTTGATACAGTGAATACGGAGGAATATGGAGATCTAGAGGCTTTTGCTTATCAGCCCGAAGAGCTAACCAACATGCTCCTTGAAAGATTGGTTGGGCTGCCAGAAGATGTGGTTCAGGACCTGAAATCTGGAGAGTATTTATTTGGCAGAGGTACGATGGATATGAAAATGGGACTTGTAATGCATATGGGATTAATCGAAAAGGCAACTGTCGAACAATGGCCGATTAATCTTCTCTTGTTAACCGTACCAGATGAGGAAGTTAATTCAGCGGGAATGCGTGCCGCTGTACCGAAATTATTAGAACTAAAGGAAAAGTATGATCTCACCTATAAGCTTTTCTTGAATGGAGAACCGGTATTTTCACAAGAACCGGGTGATGAAAATTATTATGTGTATTCAGGTTCCATCGGAAAAATTATGCCATCTGCGCTTTTTTATGGGAAAGAGACACATGTTGGTGAACCTCTCAGTGGAATCACAGCGCCATATATCGCTTCATTTTTGACACAGAGGATGGAATGGAATTTGAGCCTCCAAGAAACGGTGATGGGAGAAACAACCCCTCTTCCGGTCACATTACAACAAAAGGATTTAAAACTTGAATACTCCGTCCAAACACCATACCGCTCATCAGCCTTATATAATGTGTTTTTAATGGAGCGGAATGCGGAAGAAATTATGGATATCTTTGAAAAAGTTGCAGTCAATGCTGCTAGAGCTTGCAATAAAGCCTACATAGAAGTCTGCAAAGAGCAGTCCGTGGACCCTGTTGGTGAAGTTCGTGTATTACGCTATGAAGCTTTACTTAAGCATGCGATTAATAAGTTTGGAACGGATTTTATCGAAGCAATCAAAGCTGCCATTCATGCAAATTCAGAATGGGATGACCGTGAAAAATCTATTCGAATTACCGATGCTTTAATGATTCGATGCCAGGAACTTGCACCGGCGATGGTTTTACTATTTGCTCCACCTTATTATCCAGCAGTAAATTCATCAAATGATGAAATCATTTCACAATGTGTGAAATATGTGAAAGAGCGAGGTCTAGCAAAATTTGAGTTGCCTGTTCAGCAAGTTCACTATTTTAATGGAATTAGCGACTTAAGCTATGTTAATTATCAGGACGATGGGGAAGGATGGACCGCTTTCAAATCAAATACCCCGGTATGGGGCACAAGCTACAGCATTCCATTCGATGCGATGAAAGAACTCCAAGCCCCTGTCTTAAATGTCGGCCCACTTGGAAAAGACGCCCACAAACGAACGGAGCGTCTTCATATGAAAAGTGCATTTGAAGAAGTTCCAGCTCTTGTCGAGGGTATGATAAAAATGATGATTAATGTAGAGAGAAAAAACTGATTCGAATCATCGAATCAGTTTTTTATTTATCTAGAGAGTCTATACTAACTCAAATGTTCAATTTTTGTTAAGAAAATATAAAGAAAAATAGGCCATTTTCAGGAGGGGGTGGGTCCGAGTGATTATGGAGGAATAAGGCTTTACTGTTCAAAAGTCACTAGCATTCATACCAAATGCCTATATTTCAGCATTCAAAAAGTTAGCCTTCTTTACAATTGTTTACATTGTCTTAACACCCCCCCTCTATAATGAGAGTCGTATAACAACTTTAATTGAGGGGGAAATACAATTGTTTAAGAAAAATCTGATTAAAAAGGTTCTTCCAGTCGCTGTCCTTTCTACATTGGCATTTAGCAGCCTTGTCGGACCTGGAGCTGGTACTGCAAGCGCAAAATCCGAAAAGACAACTAAAAACAATGCTGAAATAAAAAATGTGATTTTTCTAATTGGTGATGGAATGGGCGTTTCCTATACATCGGCCTATCGTTATTTAAAGGACGATCCTTCTACTAAAAAAGTAGAGCCAACCGAGTTTGATAAATTTCTAGTTGGACAACAAACTACATATCCGGAGGATGCGAAGCAAAATGTAACAGACTCAGCGTCTGCAGCAACGGCAATGGCTGCTGGTGTGAAAACCTATAATGCTGCCATCGCCGTTGACAATGACAAATCCGAAGTGAAAACCGTCCTTGAATCTGCAAAAGAGCAGGGGAAATCCACAGGTCTTGTTGCTACTTCAGAAATTACACATGCAACACCGGCATCGTTCGGTTCTCATGATGTAAACCGAAATAACATGAATGCTATCGCTGATGATTATTACAATGAGAGGATAAACGGAAAACACAAAATTGATGTCCTTTTGGGAGGCGGCTCCGATTTATTTATCCGTCAAGATCGTGACCTTACTAATGAATTCAAAAAAGAAGGATACAGTTTTGTTTCAACCCTTCAAGAATTGAAAAAAGACAAAAATGATCAGGTGCTCGGTCTATTTGCAAAACGGGGCATGCCAAAAATGATCGATCGAGATTCGGAGATGCCTTCCCTTGCAGAAATGACGACCTCTGCGATTGAGCGCTTAAATCAAAATAAAAAAGGATTCTTTCTTATGGTGGAAGGAAGTCAAATCGACTGGGCCGGCCATGATAATGATATTGTTGGTGCGATGAGTGAAATGGAAGATTTCGAAAAAGCGTTCAAAGCAGCCATTGACTTTGCTAAAAAGGATAAACATACATTGGTTGTAGCAACAGCTGACCATTCAACTGGCGGCTACTCAATCGGTGCCCGCGGCGAGTATAACTGGTTTAGTGCCC
Source organism: Neobacillus drentensis (assembly GCF_036966985.1). Lineage (GTDB taxonomy): Bacteria > Bacillota > Bacilli > Bacillales > Cytobacillaceae > Neobacillus > Neobacillus drentensis_E. The sequence continues at coordinate 45,741 of NZ_JBALSN010000081.1, forward strand.
CTATCAATGCAGCACAACGTACGCCTGATTATATGGCGGAGCAGATTGCAAACGGTGCAGGTGTGAAAGAAACGTTGAATAAATATATCAATCTTACTTTAACAGATAAAGAGATTCAGTCCGTTGAAGATGCAGCTTCTGGGAAGAAAGTAGTGGATATCGATAACGCGATTGAACAAATTATTGATACCCGCTCATTCACGGGATGGACGACTGGAGGCCACACGGGTGAAGATGTAAATGTATATGCATTCGGCCCAGCCAGCGAACGTTTTGCCGGGCAAATAGACAATACAGATAATGCTAAGATCATCTTTGACCTGCTTGAAAAAGGCAGTAGAAAAACAGTCATTGAAGACAAGTAAGACAGGCTGCTCACAATAAAGAGGATTAAGAATTGGCAATAAGCTATCCCGTTGCGTGTTTAGCAACGGGATAGCTTGCTAAAAAGACAGTTTAACATGATGGAGGAATAGATGTGAAACACTCGCTGATAATTATTTTGTTTGTTTTTCTACTAACTGGCTGTTCATTTGGTTCAATTCAGCCAAGTCCTGAGAGAACTGATACAAAATCAGAGAACACTTCTAAAGCACCCCAAAAGATCTCTGCAGTTGATCATGAAGCATATTATAATAGCCCTCAGGTTACCGATGATTCAACTTTAAAAAAACCAGGCCAGTCTGTTACGGATGAAAAAGGAGAGGCTACTTTAAAAACAATGAAACAAATTAATAAGGTCTATCATTTTGGAGATATCGAGTACACAATCAAAGAAATCAAACTGCTGCACTACCGGCCAGATTATAGCTTAATTGACTATTTCCACCCGTTAACAGAGGACGAGGAATTTGATTTCATCAAAATAAGTGTCGATATTAAAAATCACTCCAAAGAAAAGCGGAATTTCGCCCCAGTAGCTCTGTTTGAAACGAATACGGGAGTGAAAATGGATTGGAAACAGGATATGTATCTTGAACACTTAAATGGGGAACTCCAAGGAAGCCAGGTAAAGCGAGGAAGTCTCGGTTTCATAGTCGACCAAACAAAGGGTAAAGAAATTGAATGGATAAAAATCTTAACCAGTGACGTATTTAATGATCAACAAGAAAAACTAGAAGAGGCACAAAAAATTCAATTAAATTTTTAATGTATGATGATGAGGTGTCAGGCACCACTCGTGGACATTTATCCACGGGTGGTGCCTGACACCCTATTGTGACACCCTATTAAAACCTATATCCCTTTCGCAACACATTTGCTCATTGATTCAGTAAACCGAAGGGCGATAATAGAAAAAATGATATAATACCATGGGTCCCACCAGACTAGGCTGTGCAGTATTCCTGTTTTGCTAAGAATGATTGTGACGGCAAACATGCACAGGGGTGTGACCACATATTTTATCCACCTTGGAAATAAGGGGAATTTCGCCATCCCTACATAGAAGAGACTGGCACATAAATAAAAAACTGCCCCAAAAGCAGTCGTATCTTTGGACTGATTAGTCCACCAACCAAAATGATAATATCTGTTTGTAAAAAGCATAATCGGGAGAATGTGGAAAGACCCAGTAAAGGGGCCAACAATCAAATATAAAATTAAGGAATGGAGTTTTCCTATCATAGGATGCTCCATTCTTTTGAGTAAAAATTTAGCCGAAATATAATAAAAAGGAAGACCAAGAGACGTATAACCTATCTTCCACCAATGGTGAGAATAGATATGAAGTTTAAGAAATAACCACTCAATTCCCGCGAATAGCCCGATAAAAAATACAATCCAAAGCCAGCCCTTACGGAAAAGCGCAATGAAAGTTGCATCTTAACACGCCTCATTAATATTGAGACGCTATCGTTCCAATGGCTCGCGCAGGCAGGAAGATGGTTTTGGTTTAAAATGACCACCATTCCGGGCACCAATTTTGCCATAAGGAGGTCTATTCTTGAACAGTTGGGCGGCTGGGATGAATAAGCGTTGTCAGAGGATACCGAGTTAAGTTTCAGGGTGTATAACTTAGGCTATCATATTCGCTTTTTCCCTGCTGCAGTGACATGGGAACAAGAGCCAGAAACATGGAGAGTATGGTGGAAGCAGCGAACGAGATGGGCTCGTGGCAATATCTATGTAATTAGTAAGTTATTTTCAGTTTTCATAAACTGAAGAATAAAAAGATTGGGATCGACTTATTTTACTTTTTCCTTACGTATTTGCTTTTCTTTGCCGGGGTCCTGATTACCCATAGCATTTTTGTTGTCAATCTATTTGTAGACTTAAACCTCACAATTGGCTATGTATCGTATGCCCTGCTAATTATCGGTTTTCTTCTCTTTTTGACAGAAGGGGTGCTAGCCTTAAGCTTTGAAAAAAAACAATTAACGGCAAAGAATGTTTTCACCATAGTAGTCATGTATTTCACCTATTCGCAGCTGTGGTTGTTTTTAATCGTCTATGCCGTTATTCTAGAAATACAGCGAGTGTTATTCAGACAAGAGATAAAGTGGGATAAAACGAAGCGGTTTAAGCAAGAAGAGGTAAAGAAAGAACGGTCCGTATAGCCGTCTATAAAAATAAAGGCTGTGTTACAGGTTAATGTTGATTTTGCACTCTGTTGATTGGAGTGGAAGGCACGAAGACTCCTGCGGGAGTACGGGGCAGGGGAGACCCCGCAGGAGCAAAGCGACGAGGAGGCTCCCCGGCACGCCCGCGAACCGCTCG